>CAMDQF010000215.1 GCA_945905745.1 Litorilinea aerophila | reverse complement strand
CGCCCCTACGGAATTGCCGTCACTTGACCGTTGACAGGACACTAGTGACGCCACCAGCAATAGGCATCGAACAGGCGATCAATACGACTTACTTACGCAATACGAAATACGCCATATAACAAAGGATTCTCTTTTGAACGACACACATTCTTTCTCCTACACCGTCCCCTTCCGGGCCATCTGGCTGCAACAGCAGGACCTGATCGAAATCCGCTTTCGTCCGGCCAGCCCGTCGGATGAGCGCGTAAAGCTGGAGGTGGACGCGATTGTGGAGAATTACCGGCTGCTGGGCGTGCAGCTCGTCGATAACAAACGGCTGGGGATTGGGCGCTGGCTGCGCAAACACTACGAGGGCAAACCCCATACGCCAGGCGAAGCCACACCCTCGGGCGAAGCCGTCTATGACGAAGCCGCCCAGGTGGTCTACTTTTCCCTGTGGCCCCGGTTGAGTGCGGGCAAAGGGGAGGCGGTCTATCTTTCCCGCAAAGCCGAGATCGACCTGGACGGCGCGGGCAATCCCACCCGGATTCGGATGCGGGTGTTGGGTCGTCGCCGCAAGGAAGACGAATTGACCGCGGCCGCGGGTTTCCTGCCGGAGCGCTAGGTGGAAAGATTAGAACGCTGATGACGCGGATCGGGTGGATTTACGAGGACAGAAAATTTGGGATGCGGGTTTGTTTCCCCAGAGGAATGTAGATTACAGAAGCAGATCGGCCAATCCTGCAATCTATGTTCTGACGATTTTTCGGTTTCTCCGCTTCATTCGTGACAAGGATATCGGTCTCGATGCCACTGGAAACAATTGTCTATTTTGTGCTGGGATTGCTGCTGCTCATCGGCGGCGCGGAAATTCTGGTGCGCGGCGCGTCCCGGCTGGCGGTGGCCGTGGGCATTTCGCCCCTGGTGGTCGGTCTGACGGTCGTCGCCTTTGGGACCAGCTCACCGGAGCTGATGGTGAGCATCCAAACTGCGCTTTCGGGCCAGCCCAGCCTGATGGTGGGCAATGTGGTGGGCAGCAACATATTCAATGTGCTGCTCATCCTAGGCATCTCTGCGTTGATTACGCCACTGATTGTGGCCCAGCAGCTCATCCGCTGGGATGTACCGCTTATGACTGGTCTCTCCCTGCTCGTACTCGTCTTTGTGCAGGATTCCTCCATCAGCCGGGGTGAATGTCTTGTGCTGGTGGCCGGGCTGGCCGCCTATGTGGTCTTTACGGTTATCCAGAGCCGCAAAGAGAGCAAAGCCATTCAGTCTGAGTACGAAGAGGCATTTGGCGCGCCGGAATCAGTCAAGCGCACCTGGCCTATCGACCTGCTGTTGGTGGCGGGCGGACTGGGCGCACTGGCCTTGGGGTCCCGCTGGCTGGTGGATGGCGAGTGGCCTTCGCCGAAACCCTGGGGGTGAGTGAGTTGGTCATCGGCCTGACGATTGTGGCTGCGGGTACGTCTCTGCCGGAAGTCGCCACTTCCGTCATCGCCAGCATTCGGGGCGAGCGGGATATCGCGGTGGGCAATGTGGTGGGCAGTAACATCTTCAACATTCTGGCGGTGCTGGGCATCGGCGGACTGTTCACCCAGAGTGGCATCGCGGTCTAGGAGACTGCCGTCGCCATCGACATCCCGGTGATGGTGGCCGTGGCAGCCATCTGCCTGCCCCTCTTTTTCACAGCCAGCCGCATCTCCCGCTGGGAAGGGGTGCTGCTGCTGGGCTATTACATCGCCTACACGGCCTATCTGATTCTGGCAGCTACCCAGAACGTGCGTCTGTCGGTCTTTGCCGATGCAATGCTCTACGTCGTCATCCCGGCCACTTTACTGGTGGTGGGAATTACTGTTGTCCGTTCTTTGCGTACCGCCCCTTCTTGAACCAAATCGTCCTGACCTGGAGAGTCACCTTTTATGCCATTAGCAACCGTTATCTATTTTGTGCTGGGTTTATTGCTGTTGATCGGCGGCGCGGAGTTGTTAGTGCGGGGAGCATCCCGCTTGGCTGTGGGCGCGGGCGTTTCCCCGCTGGTGGTTGGCTTGACGATCGTCGCCTTTGGAACCAGCTCGCCTGAATTGATGGTGAGCATTCAGACAGCCCTCGCCAATCAGCCCGAATTGATGGTGGGCAATGTGGTGGGCAGCAACATTTTCAATGTGCTTTTCATTTTGGGTGTTTCTTCGCTGATTACGCCGCTGGTTGTGGCACAACAGCTCATCCGCTGGGATGTGCCGCTGATGATCGGGCTTTCTGTGCTGGTGCTGATCTTTGTCCAAGATGCCAACATCAGTCTGGCAGAATGTCTGATTCTGGTGTTGGGCTTAGTCGCTTATGTGCTGTTTGCTGTCGTCCAGAGCCGACGAGAGAGCAAAGCTGTACAGGCCGAGTATGAGGAAGCCTTTGGCGTCGCTTCCTCCGGGAAGCGCACCTGGCCCATCGACTTGCTGCTGATCGCTGGCGGACTGGGCGCGCTGGCGTTGGGGTCCCGCTGGCTGCTGGACGCTGCGATTGCCTTTGCCGAGGGCCTGGGAGTGAGTGAGCTGGTCATCGGCCTGACAATCGTGGCCGCAGGCACCTCCCTGCCCGAAGTCGCCACTTCGGTCATCGCCAGCATCCGGGGCGAACGGGACATCGCCATCGGCAATGTGGTGGGCAGCAACATCTTTAACATTCTGGGCGTGCTGGGCATCGGCGGTCTCTTTACTACCAGTGGCATCGCGGTCTCCGAAACAGCCATCGCCTTCGATATTCCGGTGATGATAGCGGTGGCGGCCATCTGTCTGCCCCTCTTTTTCACGGGCAGCCGCATCTCCCGCTGGGAAGGGGTGCTGCTGCTCGTCTATTACGTCGCCTACACCGCCTATCTGATTCTGGCAGCTACCCAGAACGTGCGTCTGTCGGTCTTTGCAGATGCGATGCTCTACGTCGTCATCCCGGCCACCCTTCTGGTGGTGGTCCTGACGGTTGTGCGGTCGTTGCGGCAGAGAAGGGCGTCAGCGTAGGGCGGATTGGCAATCTGCCCGGACGGAATACCATTCCGTCCCACAAAAGTTGACATCCCTCTCTGCCCCCGCTATACTTTTCAGACCAAAAGCATACGCAAAGTCAATGACATTGCAGCGAATGACAATGCACCGGAGTAGTATCCCCCAGCGGGCGGCAGAGAGACGCTTTCACGGCTGAAAGAAGCGTTCGCAGGCGCAGGGGAGAAGTCGCCGGGAAGGTTGGCGGAGTGAACAGTCAGTAACTTCGTCCGGGTCCGCCCGTTAGCGCGTTGAGAGAGTGATCGGTAAGCAGTCACCAGTTATCAGTAACCAGTCGGAAGTGACGACTACTGATAACTGGTGATTGTTCCCTGGTCACTAACAAAGGTGGCACCGCGGAGTCGCTTCGTCCTTTGAGATGAAGCGGCTTTTTTTATTTGTCATGCGTAGTGCGTAGTGCGTGTACCAGTAGGGTTGATGGAACCGTTGCTACAGCTTGTGTACGATGCTTCAAGCAAAAGCGGCTGAAGGTCACTACCAGTTCACGCACGACGCACCACGCAGTATGCAACACGAAAGGGAATCCCAATGTCCGCCCAACAGGAAATGCCCAAGACCTACAATCCCAAAGAGTGGGAGGAGAAGCTCTACGCCTGGTGGGAAAAATCCGGCTTCTTCCACCCGGAGCAGCAGATGGAGAGCGGGCTGGCGGATGCCAACGCGGATGCTTTCGTCATCTCTATGCCGCCGCCCAACGTCACCGGCGCGCTCCATCTGGGCCACGCCATCACCAGCAGCATCGAGGATATGCTCACCCGCTACCACCGGATGGCGGGCCGACCGACGCTCTGGGTTCCCGGCACGGACCACGCGGGCATCGCCACCCAAAATGTGGTGGAGCGCAGGTTGGCCGAGCAGGGCATCACCCGGCACAAGTTGGGCCGGGAGCGCTTCGTCCAGGAGGTGTGGGACTGGAAGGACGAATATCACGGACGCATCACCCAACAGCAGCGGCGTATGGGCATCTCCTGCGACTGGGGCCGGGAGCGCTTCACCCTGGACGACGGGCTGAGCGACGCGGTGCTGGAAGCCTTCATCCGTCTGCATGAAGAGGGGCTGATCTACCGGGGCAACTACCTGGTCAACTGGTGTCCCCGCTGCCAGAGTGCCATCAGCGATCTGGAAGTGGAGCACGAGGAGGTGGAGGGCAAGTTCTACACCTTCCGCTACCCGCTAAAAGAGGGCGGCTTTCTGGAAGTGAGCACCACCCGCCCGGAGACGATTCTGGGCGATACCGCCGTGGCCGTGCATCCAGAGGACGAACGCTACGCCCATCTCGTGGGCAAGACCGCGCTGGTGCCGATGCTGAACCGTCCGATTCCGGTGATTGCTGACGAGCACGTGGACCCGGCCTTTGGCACAGGCGCGCTCAAAGTGACCCCCGGCCACGACCCCAACGATTACGAAATCGGCAAACGACACAACCTGCCGTCCATCAATATTATGAACAAAGACGCCACCCTCAACCCGGAGGCTGGCCCCTACGCGGGGTTGGACCGTTTCGCCGCCCGCACAAAACTCTGGGAGGATATGCGGACCGCTGGGCTGGTGGTGGGAGAGAGGAATCACATCCATCAGGTGGGCCACTGTGAGCGCTGCCATACAGTCGTGGAACCTCTGCTCAGCACCCAGTGGTTTGTGAAGATGGAGCCACTGGCGATTCCCGCGGTTGAAGCCGTGCGTTCGGGCAAAATCCGCATTGTGCCGGAACGCTTCGAAAAGGTCTATTATCACTGGATGGAAAACATCCGGGACTGGTGCATCAGCCGCCAGCTCTGGTGGGGCCATCGCATCCCCGTCTGGTACGGGCCGGATGGTCATCAGTTCGCCGCCCGCAGCCAGAGCGACGCCAAAGAGCAGGCTATTGCCCACTACGGCGCGCCCGTGGCCCTGGAACAGGACCCGGATGTGCTGGATACCTGGTTCAGCAGTGGTTTGTGGCCCTTCAGTACTTTGGGCTGGCCCGCCCAAACCCCGGACTTGGAACGATTTTATCCGACGTCCGTGCTGGAGACCGGCTACGACATCCTCTTCTTCTGGGTGGCCCGGATGATTACGCTGGGGCTGCACTTCACCGGCGAAGTGCCCTTCCACACGGTCTATCTCCACGGGCTGGTGCGGGACGAGAGCGGGCGCAAGATGAGCAAAAGTCTGGGCAATGTGCTCGACCCGCTGGACCTGATCTACGAGTACGGGACCGACGCCCTGCGCTTCACCCTGCTCACCGGAGGCACACCAGGCAACGATATGAAGTTGAGCCTGACCCGCATCGAGGCCAACCGCAACTTTGCCAACAAAATCTGGAACGCAGCCCGCTTTGTGCTGATGAATCTGGAAAAGGCCGAGATGGAACTGGCCCAGACGAACGACAGCCACGGCGTCACCTACGCCCTGCCCGACGCGTCAGCGCTGGACCTGTCGGACCGCTGGATTCTCAGCCGCCTGGAAAATGTGCGGGAGAACGTGACCCGGCTGGTGGGCGACTGGCAGTTGGGCGAAGCGGGCCGCCATCTCTACGACTTCCTGTGGAGCGAATACTGCGACTGGTACATCGAAGCGGCCAAGAACCGGCTCTACGGCGGCGATGCCGACGCAGCCCAGGCCACCCGCCAGGTACTCGGCTTTGTGCTGGAACAGGCCATGCGGCTGATGCACCCCTACATGCCCTTCGTCACCGAAGCCATCTGGAGCCATCTGCCCGGCGTCAGTGAACGGGGAGAGGCGCTGATGACCAGCCGCTGGCCCGCCTCTTCCGGTCTGGCCGACGCCGGGGCAGAAGCGGACTTTGGCCGTTTGCAGGAGATGATCCGGGCCGTGCGCAATGCCCGCAGCGAGTACAATGTGGAGCCGGGTCGCCGGGTGGCCGCGCTCATCGCCGCGGCGGAATACACGGCGCTGGTGCGGGTCAATAAGGAGCTGCTGGTCAGCCAGGCCAAAATCGAAGGCGACACTCTGCAGATCGCTGCCGAACTGGCCGCACCGGCCAAAGCCGTGGCGTTGGCTGTCGGCGGTGTAACCGTCTACCTGCCCTTGGCCGGTTTGGTGGATATGGAGGCCGAGCGGGCGCGTCTGCAAAAAGAGATGGCGAATGTGGACGGCCAGATCGCCCGCATTGACGGGCTGCTGGGCAACGAGGGTTTCCTCGCCAAAGCACCGGAGCAGGTGGTCAACCGGGAGAAGGCGAAACTGGAAGAGCTGCGCGGCCAGCGTGCGCAGTTGCAGGCGAATCTGGCGGAGTTGGGGTGATGTGACAGCGAATGGGAGGATGACGCGAATGGTTGGCGGGGAAGTGCTATGAGCGGCTTCTTCGCTGACGATAGATCGTGCGGTACAGGTGATCTATTCGCGTCATCCTCCTATTCGCTGTCATCTGGCGGGCGCTGATTCCGGGAATCGGACCGGCTTGAAGACGGACAGCAACAAATTCGACAGGCAGATTGCGCGGGTGATGCAGGCGATTCGAATTGAAGGGGGGCAGTAGAGCGTCTGGGCGCGCTGAGTCCGGGAAACGTCTCCCCCCGCTTGCGTAGAATCCCCGTTCGCGCTATCCTATCCCCAAGACGATATTTCAACGCACGCTTGATGGGGTGACACTCTCCGCCCACGAAATTGCGCCGGTCAGTCCGGCTTTTGCAGACTGTAGGCGCAGAGGCGCAACTTCTGTCTTTGGATCAACTGTAAGGAATTTCTGTCATGCTACTCAACGACATCGCCGAAAAATTCGCCACAACGCCAGAACAGATACAGCAAGAGAGTCTGCGTCTCTATTTGGAGCGACGACAACGCTTTGTGGAGAGCGAACTACTTGTTCTGGGCTTCCACTACGGCGTTCAGACAGTTGAGCAATTGGATAGTGCCATTGAAAAGGGTCGCTTTCACGAAGCCGAAGCCTTTGAAGATTACTTTCGCTTCGACTATCTGGAAAGCGAATTGGATTCGGTGCGCGAACTGCTGGCCCAGCTATGAATCCGTCTCTCAATGAGTTACAGCGAATCGCTGAACTAGAATTCGCCGCAATCGTTGCAGATAGCCAACTACTCGGCGAAAAACTACGTCTGTACATCACTGATGACAGCCTGATAGACATTTGGGTTGCCCGCAAACGGCAGGATCGCTTCGGATTCCATTGGGAACGCCGTCATCTGGACGGCACAATTTATCGGTATGATAACTTTCCTGACACTGATTGGCAACCGGTCAATACGTATCCCTATCATTTCCACGATGGGACTCAAGACAATGTGGTGGCTTCGCCTTTTTCGTCAGAAATCCGGTCTGCTTTCCGCGAGTTTCTCGCATTTGCCCAAGCCAAATTGAACGGTTGAGTTACCCCTGATACTGCGGGTTCTCCCAACAAATCAGCGTAGCCCAGTTGGACGGCAGTCGCTGATTCTCCCCATTGACCCACCAGAACCAGATATTGACGTTCGACTTGCATAGAAATCTCCTGACCACTCCCGCAAGAACTGACTGGTACCCATCCAGAATAGCGCCAATCGGTCTACATTGCAAGACAAAAGCGCTGTGTACGTCTATCCCCGCGGCAGCACAAACCAAAAGCGCGCGCCCGCGCCCGGCTCGCTCTCTACGCCGATCTCCCCGCCGTGGGCCGTCACGATGCCTTTGGCAATCGCCAGCCCCAGCCCCGCGCCACCGGTTTCCCGGTTGCGGGATTCCTCCGCCCGGTAGAACTGATCGAAGACCCGCCCCAGACTGGCTGCGGGGATGCCCTCGCCGCTGTCTACAACCTCCACCAGTACATCCCCGCCCATCCGCCGGGCTTGCACCCGCACCAGTCCGCCCGCGGGGGTGTGGCGGATGGCGTTGCCGATGAGATTGCCCAGCACCCGCCCGATCTTCTGAACATCCATCGAAACCGGGTCCACACCCGCACCCGCACTGCCGGTCAATGCCACTCCTTTGGCTGTGGCCAGGGCGGTGAAACTTTCCAGCGTATCCGAAAGCAGATCAGTCAGAGAAGCAGGCTGGCGGTCCAGTTGCAGGCCACCCGCGCCGATCTGGGACATCTCGAAGAGATCGTCGATAAGGACGGAGAGGGACTGAATGTCCCGCTGGGCGGTGAGGAGATAGCGGCGCTGGGTGGTGGGGTCGCTGACAACACCATCGGCCAGGGCCTCCACAATGGCCCGGATGGAGGCGAGGGGTGTGCGCAGGTCGTGGCCCACCCAGGCCAGCAATTCCCGGCGCAGTTTCTCGGCTTCTCGTTGGCTGCGGTCAGCCTGGGCCAGTTGGGCCGCCATTCCGTTGAATGTCTCGGCCAGTTGGGCCACTTCGTGACGCCCGTTCACCGACACCTGTACATCCAATTCCCCGGCAGCAATCGAATGCGCGGCCCGGTTCAACGCTTGGATGCGGTCAGTCAGCGCGCTGGAAAAGAAATAGCCCAGGGCCATTGCAATCAGCCCGGCAAAGACGAGGAGAACCGTTGCGAGTTGCAGGTCGTGCTGGCTGGCGAACATCAGCCGGGCAGTGACGTAGACATTCAGAAAAGTGAGTGCGCTGGCCAGGGCATAGGAGCCGGACAGCATCCAACTGAGCCGGGGGGCGCGATCGATCCAGCCCAGGCGATAGAGAAGATAGCCGGCGACGACGGAGATCAGCGCAGTGACAGAGAGAAACCAGCCCATCGCCCGCATCTCGCCCATCGGCGGATTCATTACGGCGAAGAAGAGAGCCAGTCCCATCAGCACAGCAAGCACAACCCCAAGCAAAAAGCGCAGGGGGAGGGAGACGGGAGATCTTTCGATGGCAGAGTAGTTCATCGGATATGCCTGAGTTGGTGGGGGAGATTGGAGAAGCGATCCAATCACTTAATCTCCCAATCTCGTTCTCTACATTTCAAACCGATAGCCGACACCCCACACCGTTAAAATGTGCTGGGGGTTGGATGGATCGGTCTCGATCTTCTCGCGCAGGCGGCGCACGTGGACGGTGACGGTGCTGGGGTCCACATATTCGGTGATGCCCCAGACCCGATCCAGCAATTGGTCCCGGTTGAAGACCTGACGGGGGTGGGTGGCAAAGGCCCAAAGCAGATCGAACTCTTTGACGGTCAGGGCGGCTTCTGTGCCATTGACTATCACCTGGCGGGTGCGGGGATCGACGGTGACCGCACCGAAGCTGATGGGTTTGTTGCTGACGTCTGCCGGCCCTGCATTTTGGGTGCGGCGCAGGACGGCCTTCACCCGGCTCACCAATTCCCTGGGGCTGAAGGGCTTGACGACATAATCGTCCGCGCCCATCTCCAGGCCGACGATGCGGTCGGTCTCCTCTTTGCGGGCGGTCAGCATAATAATCGGCGTGCTGTGCTGGGCGCGCACCCGACGGGTGATCTCCAGACCGTCCACTTTGGGCAGCATCAGGTCCAACACCAGCAGGTCAGGCGGATTGGCTGCGATCGCGTCCAGGGCGGACTGACCGTCGCGCACGACTTTTACATCGTAGCCTTCCTGGGCCAGATAGAGACTGACCACTTCGCCGATGCTGGGTTCGTCATCCACGACGAGGATTTTGGCTTTACTCATTCGACTTCCCTTTTGCCACTGATGAACACAGATAGATACGGATACAAACCACAGATTATCACATAATTCTTTCCGAACCATTACACAGAGCCGGGTACGGATACCTGGACGTTCGGTGAAATTGGACAGCAAAAGCGAGATTGATGATACTCGTTAGTTATGGCGAACATACCGGACGGAACCAAACCAACCATTGAGCGGGTGGATGACATACCAGTCATCTACGGGATGCTGGAACAGATGGGCATCCGGGCTATCGTAGACAACGTGATCAAACCCCACGGGAATTGGATAGGGTTGAACCCTGGTGGGGTGATCACCTTGTGGCTGACCCACATCCTGAGTGAGAAAAACCACCTGATGGAACCGGTGCAACAATGGGTGCGCCGTCATAAGTTCATCCTTTCCCGACTGAGCTGTCAGCGGGTGCGGGAGTTGGACTTTGCGGACGATCGGTTGGCCATCTGTCTGCGAGAACTGAGTGACTCAACGGCTTGGTGCGAGATCGAGAACCAATTGGGTAGGCGGTTGATTCGGGTCTACGACTTGCGAACGGATCGGGTACGATTCGATGCCACAGTGGGCACGGTCTATCACAATCCGCAGAGCGGGACCTTGTTTCAGGTAGGCAAAGCCAAAAATGGCCTGTACGAGACACAATTCAAGCTGATGATGGCCAGTTTGGATCCCTTGGGCCTGCCCCTGGTCGTCGATGTCAAGCCAGGCAATCACGCCGACGACCCGCTCTACATCCCCAGCTATCAACGGGCCAAACAGATTTTGCTGCGAGATGGCATCCTGGTCGTAGGTGACAGCAAAATGAGTGCGTTGTTGACCCGAGGCACCATCGTCACTGGTCAGGACTGCTATCTGGTCCCCCTGGCCGACAAAAAAGACGAGCCGATGTTGCTTTCCCAATTGCTGGAAGACTGGTTTGAGCAAGGGGCGAAAACGGTCCCCGTCTTCTTGACAGAGGATATGCCCACCGACGGCAGCGCCCCAGACCCCAAATTGGCCATCGCCCGGGGGTTTGAAGTGACTCGCTCGCGCACGGTTATAGTTGAAGGCGTAGAAATCACCTGGGACGAGCGTTTGGTGGTTGTCCAGTCCTACAGCTACATGCACAGCATCCTGACTGGATACCACGAGCGGCTGGACAAAGCTGAAGCCGCCCTCCTGGCCCTCACGCCCCCACGGCAGAGAGGCAAGAAACAGATCGAGAAAGAGGCCGATCTGCTCTCTGCCATTGAACAGGTGGAGCAGAAATACCGAGTGCAAGGCTGCTTCCATCACGACCACACGGAAGAAGTAAGCGAGCGTCATGTACGCACCTACAAAGATAAACCGGCGCGTACAGATCGCCAGGTACGCTATCAGTTGACGGTTCGTCGCAACCAATCGGCGATCCAAGATGCTGAATTTGAGGCTGGCTGGCGCATCTATGCCACCAATGAAGCAGCCGAGCGGCTCTCTTTGAGCCAAACCGTAGAGGTTTACCGGGATCAGATCATCCACGAGAACATTTTTCGGCGTCTGCACGGCAAAATGCTCTCCATCACCCCTCTCTATGTGCAACGCGAGGATCATGCCCAGGGGTTGGTCCACCTCCTGACCCTGGGGGCTCGGGTGCTGGCCCTGGGTGATTATCTGGCCCGCGAAGCTCTGGCTGAGGTGGGTGAGGAGTTGGCTGACGTCTATGCCGGAAATGCCGGTCGCAGCACATCTCGACCTACCACCGAGCGCATGTTCAAGACGTTTGACGGGATCAATCTGGTCATTTCCCCGTCAGGATCGCATGGGACAACCTTTTTGACTGATATGAGGCCGGTTCACGAAAAAATTATGGCGCTTCTTGGCCTGTCCATGTCCCTCTTCGCCTGCCTGGTATCGGCCTGAACAAGGGAGGAGTCTACCCACTCACCATCTGCGGTTGGGAAAGTGCTTGGCTTGACCAGTGGTTCGGTCAACTTTTACCAAATTCATCGTGGCTCACCGCTCTACTGACTGCCATTTCGTGTCTTATGTTGACGCTACTCTTTACTCAACATCAATCTCGTGTTTCACTCAAAAAATTACCGAACGCCCAG
>CAMDQF010000214.1 GCA_945905745.1 Litorilinea aerophila | reverse complement strand
GCAGGCAGATGGGCGCGCAGCCACGCACGCAGACTGGTGACGAATGTAAAATAGCCGCCGAAGGTCGTCCGATTGGTTTCCACAGTAAAACCCGCCTCCCGCAACATTTCTTCAATCACAGGCCGGGGAAAGACGTGCAGGTGGCGCGGCGCATCGAATCCCACCCAATAGCGTCCGAAAAGTCGCCGGTCCAGACTCTCCCAACTGGGGATGGTCAGGGCGATGATGCCTCCCTCGGCCAGTTGCGCCCAGACTTCGGCCAAAATCTGGGCCGGGTCGAAGGTGTGTTCGATCACATCCCAGAGGGTGATGGCGTCGAAGTGGCTGGCCGGTAGCTGGGCCTGGGAGAGTTCGGCGCAGATCATCTCCAGCCCCAACCGCTCCCGGGCATAGGCCGCGGCCCGCTGGTTGAGTTCGATCCCAACCACCTGCCAGCCACTGGAACGCATATCGTCCATAAAAATCCCCGTGGACGCGCCCAAGTCCAGCAGGCGACCCGGCGAACGGGCGGCGAAGCGCTCCACCAGACGGCTGCGCTGGCGAATGTTGCGTCGCCGCATCCAGCGCATCAGCCTGTGCGGTTCGTCCTGGATGGCCCGGCGATAGGGAGCGTAGCTGTCTGGGTAATAGGCGGCCAGACTCTCCGGCGTCGGGCGCGGGCTGAGAAAGATCAGCCCACAGCGTTGGCAGCGGCGCATAGCAAAGTGGCCGGGAATTTTGTAGAGATAATCTTCCAGCGCGACGAGAAGCTGGGACTGCTCGGTATGGCAGCGGGTGCAGGCGATTTCCTCGCTTGGATGGGGGCTGTTCCCTATAGACGCGTCAATGTGGCTGCTAAGATTCATAGGCTACGCAATGTCTGTCTAATTCGTAGGACGGATTGTTAGTCCGTCCTGGGCGGATTACCGTTCCGCCCTACAATTACACAATTTCTGTATAGAGCGTTTCGAGTTGCCCGGCCAAAGACGCCCAGCTAAAACGGCTGATCGCCAGTTCCCGCGCGCGCGCGCCCATCTCTCGGCACAAAGCGGGAGCGTTCGCCAGCCGCTCGCTTTGCTGGGCAATGGAGAGCGGGTCAACCGCAGCCAACAGACCAATCGGTTCCTGGCGGATGAGATCGGCCACATCGCCCACAGCCGTCGCCACCGTCGGGCGTCCCGCCGCCATATAGTCGTTGAGCTTCATCGGCCAGCGCCCGCGGTTGGCGTTGGTGTCGTGAAAAGGCAGCCAGCAGATGTCACAGCTATTAAAATAGTCATTGATCTGCCCATCGGCCACATAGCCTGTCTGCACCACAGCCTCCGGGCTGGCGACCAGCGGGCGCATATCCACCGGGCAATAGCCGATGACCAGCAGCCGGGCGTCGGGCTGTTCGGCCCGCACCCGATCAAAGGCCGCGGCCATCAACTGCGCGTCTCGGGGAAAGATCGTGCCACAATAACCGATCATCAACCCAGACGGGGATAGCCCGATGCGCTGGCGCGCGGCGTCCCGCTCCACCGGAAAGAAGCGTTCGGTGTTGCAGCCGTTGGGCAGATGTAGAATCGTCGCCGGGGCCACGCCCAACGCCTGCGCCTTTGCGTTGAGCAGGGAACAGATGACCGTCGTGCGATCCGCCTCGCCCCGAAAGCGCTCCTCAAAGAATGTCTCCACCGGGCGCAACAGATTGCGCAGAAGCCGGTTGCTGCGTTCTTCGACGGAACCGCCCCGCCCAAACCAGTCGGCCCAGTCGAGGACAAGCGGACAACCCCGCAGCCGTTTTTCGTAAAGGGCGGGCAGCAGAACAGTCGGGCGCGTTTCAAAGCCGTGGACCACATCGAAATCCTCTCCCCGCAACCAGGCCACGCGGCGCAGCGCGTTCCAGGGGTCCCAGCCAGAGCGCAGAGAACCAGAAAAAAGATCGGGTGTTTCCAGCAGCGTGACACCCTCCACCTGGCGCACGCTGAGATGGAAACGGCTCTCTTTGGCCGTCGCCAGCAGTGTGACCGTATGGCCGCGCCGGGCCAGTTCCCGGCCCAGGTAGAGGGCGCGCCAGTAGGTGCCTTTGCCCACCTCATTCAGACACAAAAAGAGAATCTTCACAGCCAGCCGTCCCGCAACCCGCGCCAATAGGCGACCAGGGCATCCCAGCGCCCCTGACGGGCCAGACGCCAAGTCCAGAGGAGGGCACTCCCGCTACGAAAGAGCAGAATGAAGGGCGTTTGCCACAATCCCATCTGTTTGCGGAAGTAGAGAGCGCTGCTCTTTGCCATCTGATAGCGCTCCGCTGGACTGGCGCTGCCGCCACTGCTGGCGCTGACTTTGTGCCACAGACGCGCGGCCGGCGCGAGGAGAAGCGTCAGCCCACTCTGCCCTACGCGCAGGCAATAGTCCAAATCTTCATAATACATAAAGAAGCGCTCGTCCCACAGGCCGACCCGTTCTACAGTCTCGCGGGGCAAGAGCAGCGCGCAGCCGCTCAAAAAGCCCTGGGCCACCGGCTGGGAGGGAATCGCCCGCCCGCGTCCGTGATTGCCGCTCATCTCCAGCAGCAGCGGATGGATGTCGCCCCCCAGCGACCAGACGCTCTCCGGCTGGTCGTAGTAGAAGATGACTGGCCCGACCATCCCCACGCCGGGCTGCAACTGCGCCAGTAGTTCGCTGACCATCTCCGGCGCGACAACTGTATCGTTGTTGAGCAGCACCAGATGGGTCGCGCCCTTTTGCAGGGCGTGGCGGATTCCGGCGTTCATCCCCGCGGCAAAGCCCACATTTTGCGCCAGTTCGAGAACCTCGACTTCGGGATAGGCGGCGCGAATCCTGGCCGGCGAGCCGTCGCTGGAGTGTTGATCCACCACCAGCAGATGCAACGGGCGATGGGTGGACGTCAGGAGCGAGGCCAGGCATTCCAGCGTGTCGTTGCAGCGATTCCAGTTGAGCAGAATGACATAGACAGCGATCAAAACTCAGATTTCCTTGCCAATGAGCGCGCGCACCAGTCGCCGCCAACTGGCCTGGGACGCATCGTTATCGATCGCTGGCTGTGCGGCCGATTCGTGCCTACCGATGGCCGCCAATGCGCCAACGACTCTCCCTGCAAGCTGTTCGGTGTCACCGACAGCGACCCTGCGGCTGGCCGGGTGATGGTCGGCTGGATCAAACGCGGCAGTTGTGACTACCGGCGTGCCAAAACCCGCGGCCATCTGAATCACCCCGCTGCCTGTCACAGACGTATAGGGGGCGACAAGAATATCCGCTGCCGAGAAATAGAGCGCCACCTCTTCGTCCGGGATATAACGGCTGTCGATCCGCACCGACTTCTCCAAGCCCAATGCCCGAATCTTCTGCTCGTAGACCGCTTGTTCGTCCCAAAATTCTCCCGCGATTACTAATAGAATATCCCCTGTTTCTGCCTGAATATAGGGCAGCGCATCTAGAAGCGAGTCCAACCCTTTGTATTTACGCACAATCCCAAAAAAGAGCAGGATAGGCAAACCCGTCGGCAGCCCCAGCCGCGCCCGGGCCTCGGCCTGGGAAATACGCCCCCCTGCCCACATATCATAAACCGGATGGGGCGCGATCCCCACATCCGCGGCGGGGAGCAATTCGAGCAGCCGGGATTTTTCCCGCTCCGATTGGACGACGATCCGATCCGCCCAGCCCAGCACAGCGCGGGCCAGCAGCCGATCCACCCGGCTTTCCTCGTGGGGCAGCACATTGTGACAGAGCACGACAAGCTCCCGGCGCAGAAAGAGCCGGTTCAGCAGCGCCAGCGTATACCAAAGGGGGGCGAAAAAGGGCGTCCACCAGGAGATAACAATCAGATCGGGCTGAAAATTGCGTAACCGAGTGAAGGTGGTGAGCCAGGTAAGTGGGTTGAGCGAATCGATCCAATAGTGGGGGTTTGTGGCTTGCAACGGCGTTGCGCTGGGGTCCCGGTCACTCTCGCCGGGGAAGAGCCAACCGGGATACATTCGCCGGAAGGAGACCAGCAGAACCGAATGGCCTTCGTCCAAAAGTGTGCGGTTGAGCAGGGTCGTGTAGTGGGCGATGCCCCCCCGAAAAGGATGTACCGGGCCAAACAGGGCTACGCGCATGGGGAATCAGGACAACCCATAGGCCCGCCCCGTCACCTTCTCAAAGTAGGCCTCAAAGCGCTGGGAGAGTTCCCTTGTCAGCGGACCAGGCGCGCCGTCACCGATCGCCCTGCCGTCCAGCCGAACGAGAGGCAGAATGTGGCGGCTGGTGCTGGTGAGAAAAGCTTCGTCCCAGCCGTTCCGTTCGGCCAGGGGCAAGCGTACCCGGCGTACAGGGATGGCTGCTTCTTCGGCCAAATCGAGGACGATCTGCAACGTCACCCCTTCCAGAATATCCTCCGGCGGGGGGATGAGCAGAGCGCCGTCCTGCACTGCGTAAAAAGTGCTGCTGGCCCCTTCCCGCACATTGCCGACGGCATCCACCAGCAGCCCCTCGTGTTCACCCGCGGCTTGGGCCGCGTGGCGGGCGAGCGTATTGACGAGTGTGTTCAGGGATTTTACGGTTGGCAGCGCCCGCTCGGCCTGATAGCTGACCGCACCGACACCCTCGTGCATCATCCGGGGCGAAGGCGGGCGCAAGGGTTCCAGCCAGAGAAAGCTGCTGGGCGGTGAGTCTGCTTCCGGGCCGACAGAAAAGAGACGGATGGTGGCATCGAGCGGGCTGCCTTCGGCCTGGATCAGATTGTGTACCCAGCTCCGGTGATCGGCCAGATCACCGGCCAAAGGCAAGTCGATGGCCGCAGCCGACGCCAGCAGCCGTTCCAAATGATCGTCCAGATGGAAGACGACTCCGTTCCAAAGTTGGATGCTCTCGTAAACGCCGAACGCGCCGTAAAGAGTGCTGCCCAATACGGAAACCGTCGCCGCGCCGGGAGGAACCACTTCGCCATTACAAACCACAAAACGGGTTGAGATGCTACTCATTCACAATTCACAATTCGCTATTCGCTATTTCTTTGCCACCGTGCCGCCTTCACACTTGCGCCGCGTTCTGCTCCGGCGTCCCGGTCAGCCGCTTCACCGCCACGCCTTTGCTGGCGAGAAAGTCCAACTGGAATGGGGGGATCGAATCATCATCGCCCACCACAGTCACCGTTTTGGCCTGGGCTGCCTCGCGATAATCGAAGCCGAAGGCCAGATTTTTCTGGGCCAGTGGGGGGAGCAGCGCGGTAAGCTGCGCCCGATTTTCGGGAGTGTCGCTGTCGGGGAAGAGCACGTACTGATCCAACGGGGATCCGCTGCTGACGGGAGCAGTCGGGATCACGGGAGCTGGTAGCTCTGGTGTTGGCGGAACGGCGATGGGTTCCGAAACGGCAGCGGGTACGGTCAGATCGACTGTGCGCTTGTTCCTGCCGTCCATAGCCAGCGCGCCGGATTTGACCAGCGCTTCGTTCTCGCCGGTGCGCAGCACCTGCAGGTGATAGAGACCCGCGCCCAGATTGCGCAGCCGGAACGCACCACTCTGTCCCAGGGGACCCTCGGCTATCACTTCGCTCCCCAGCAGCAGCCGCAAAATCAATCCCCCACCGCCCTGGACCGTGCCATCGATGATACTCTCGCTGGCAGCCAACACCAGCACAGGCTCGGCAGTCTTGCCAGCCTGCACCTGCACGGGAATGCTCTGATCTGCCAAACCGAGAATATAGTCGCCTGGGGCCACCTTCTCAAACCTAAAGGTTCCGTCGCCAGCTACGGGTGCAGTGGCCTTCACAACCCCGGCCTGACGCAATTCTACAGATAGCCCATCCCGGCTCTGCTCCACCCGGCCCTGAATCTCACCGGTTGCCAGCGCTTGGGGTGCAACCACCTCCTGAAATACCACCAGAAACGAGTGGTGGAAGAGGGTGTTACCGCTCTGGGAGTTGTCCGGGTTTGGCTCGTCCGGGTGGCTGCTGCTGATGCCGTGGGCTTTGTCGCTGGGCATACCTCGCATCTCGACAGTACATTTCTGCCACTTGAACATGGGGAAATTAGCCGCGGGTTCGTTGAGGGGCTTGTCCAAGGTGGTCGTATGTTCGCCCCCATCCCAGGTGATGTGGGCCTGGGTGTTGAAGGCCCGGCTGCCATCGGCTTTGAGGGCGTCAATATAGAGGTGATGGCGCCCTCTGTTCTCGTCGGCGCTGAGGTGGTGGACCCGTGTCAGCCGCCAATAGGCGCTTCCCGGTGTCACCGTCGCCATTTCGACTGTCACGCCATAAGGTTCGGCATTGCTTTCCAGAGCGGGTAGCCCGGCACTGTCCACCTTTCGGCTCAGGCTTCGTTCGCCTATGGAGAGATTTTCGCCCAGAGCGGTATTGTCATCTTCCTGCTCACCGGTCAACCAGCGCACAAAGCGGTCCATCGAACTCATTGCAGTGCCTCCAATTCCTGGCGAATCTTATCCAAATCGCCCGATACCCGTTGAACGGGGGTGGCTGCCACGGCCAGGGCCTGTATCACATCGGGGGCAGTCGGGTCGACAAGGGTGACCCGCGCCGCTTCTTTCACCGCGCCGCCGTCATAGCCCACAGTGACTCTGGTGCGCAGGATATAGTCTTGGGCCAGGAGCAGCCGTTGGGCTGTCAGGGCTGGTTGGCTGTTGTCCAGCAGCATATAATGGCGCAGGGCTTTTGTGCTGGCCGAGGGTGGATTCTCTACTGGCGGCGGAACCACAGGCAGTGGCGGAACCGATTCTGTCTGGCGCTCAAAGACCGGCCCTTCGGTCAGGCGGCGTCCGTCCACCGATATTTTCTGGGCAGGCAGAGCGCTCTCCTGCAAAGTGAGGGTGTAGTCATCAGCAGGCAGACCGGCAAAGCGGTATACGCCGTCGGCCCCGGTGACGGCGGTTTTGCGGATGCTGTACTCCTGACAGGTGAGCATCACCTTTTCCCCGGCTTTGGCAGGCAGCACCCGTCCACTGATCTGTCCCCGCATGGGAAATTCTACGCTGGCTTCGTCTGTTCCATTGAGGATCAGCTCCTCGGCAATCACGCCCACCCCTTCCAGACTGACCTGATAGATGCCTGCCGAGAGGCCATCAAAACGGAAGGTGCGTTGCTGGTCCAGCCGCCGGGCCTGGGGTTCGTCGCCGCCACCGCTGAGGGTGACAGCACCATTGAGCGGGCCGCCGGGAATCTGCCCGGCAATGGCGCTACGGGCCGCCATCGGCTGGGCTGCGGTCGTCAGTTGGAAGGTGACTTCGTAGCTGATGGGCCGCCGACGCTGGGGCATATCGGCAGTGATCAGATTGTCGGCTACTTCGCTTGCGTGGGCCGGGTCCACTACTTCCACGCTGAAGACGCCGGAAGTGTGGACAAATTCAAAATAGCCCCTGGGTTTGAAGGGACTCTGGCCGCTCTGAACCGTGGGGAATTTCATATCCGGGGCGGCCCCGGTCCAACTCATACGCACAGTCACATCGTCGAGAGGCTTGCCGTCGGCGTCGAGCACCTGCCCGGAAATGTGATTGCTGTTGCCCGTCTCTGCCGGGGTCAACAGCCGCTTGCCCGTCACCCGATAGCGCAAACTGGTAGCTTTGGGCACAGTGAC
This sequence comes from Litorilinea aerophila, assembly GCA_945905745.1. Lineage (GTDB taxonomy): Bacteria > Chloroflexota > Anaerolineae > Caldilineales > Caldilineaceae > JACQGT01. The sequence goes on along the minus strand of CAMDQF010000214.1, from coordinate 4,184 downwards.
ATTCTGCACCTCGTCCTCTGCGCCGCTGATGGCGATGTCACGCCGTTCGCTGGCCTGCTCTGTGCCAGGGGCCACGCGCAGGACGTAGATGCCCGGGGCCAGATCGCCGAATTCATAGCGGCCCCCGGCGTTGACGCTTGTCTGGGCCACCAGCCGGGACGGGTTGGTCTGGTGCAGGCTCACGGGCAAGCCGGGCTGGATTGCACCGTCCGGGTCGATGACTGTGCCGGAGAGGGTACTCTGCTGGCCGGGTTGTGAAGTTGTGTCCATGTTTTTGCCCTCCTTAGGTTGTTCTCTTTATGCAACGATTATAGCATAGCATTGGCAGGATGAAAACGATATTGACGGTCGGCGGTCGCTTGACCGCAGATTTCTGCGACGAAGGAGGATTGTTTCGTCCTTGACAGCCTCTTGGCTCTCCGCTATATTCGTATGGTCAGAATTCTTCTTTCACTCCATTTCCATAAACTACCACCCTAAGTGTAGCAGAGGAATCCCCCCGTGTCACTCGAAACCGAAATTCGTTCCATCATTGCCGACAGCGGCGCGGAGATGGGCGTCTGCGTGCGCCATCTGGAAAGCGGCACAGAGATCGCCATCGACGCCGACCGCGCCTTCCCCCTGGCCAGCGTCTTCAAAATCCCTGTGCTGGTGGAAGCCTTCCGCCAGCTCCACGCCGGCCGCTTTCGTATGGAAGAGCGCTGGGAAATGACCACCGCCGAGAAGAACCTGCCCAGCGGCGTTCTTACCTTCTGCGCCGACGGGCTGAAACCGACAGCCCGGGATTTGATTACGTTGATGATCATCATCAGCGACAACACGGCCACGGATATGGTCATGCACCGGTTGGGTGTGGCGAATGTGACGAAAGCCATGCACGCACTGGGACTGACCGACATTCACGTGCCCCTGACCGTGCGGGGTATCTTCGAGGATATGTTCGTCTCCGCCGACCCCACCCAGGATTTGCTGGCCCTGGCGAAACAGAGTAGCAAGCGGGATGGCATCGCCTACAGCAGCGGCCCGGAAAACAATGTGGGCACACCCCGTGCCCTGACCGATCTGCTGCAAATGATCTGGCGAGGGGAGATCGTCAGCCGGGCTGCCTGCGATGGGATGCTGGAGATTCTGCTCGCACAGCAACTCAACGAACGGCTGCCCCGCTTCCTGCCAGCGGGCACACCCTTCGCCCACAAGACCGGTACACTGGGCGGTGTGCGTAACGACAGCGGCATCCTCTACGTCAACGACAATTCCCACGTCGCTGTCACCGTCTTCTGTCGCTGGGACGATCAATCCGTGGCCGCGGATCCGGTCGCCAAATGGGATCGGATCGTCGCCATCGACAGCGCCTTCGGGAAGATTGGGCGGGTTGTGCTTGAGAAATACAAATAGAATTCACCTTCACCGTTTGCAGCTTTTATGCTACACTCCTGGCAATGGTCGCCGAGATATCGAAGATGCACACCTGTTTTGGGCCGATTATAAGAGGAGGAATTAATGAGCTATCCACCGTCTGTGCCCTATGAAGATGGACTAAAAGAGAGTCTGAAAGACCCTCTGGAAGCGGCGGCTTACCTAAATGCTGCACTGGAAGATGGCAGCCAGGAAGTCTTTCTGCTGGCGCTGCGGCATGTCACTGAAGCATTCGGAATGTCTGAGGTTGCACGCGAATCGGCGCTCAACCGGGAGAACCTGTACAGAATGCTCTCGGCGCAGGGAAACCCACAGCTATCCAGTCTCAATACACTGCTGCGTTCGCTTGGCCTGCGGCTGGCAGTGCAGATCGAATACGCAACTGCTTAAGCCCAGTCGCATCTCTCCTTCAGCGCGCCAAATATCCGGAGATCGGACATGACCAAAATCTTCACTGCCTGCCTGGGCACAGAAACCAACACCTTCTCCCCTTTCGTCACCAGCTACCGGGACTTCGAGGAGACCTACTATACCCGCCACGGCCAGCACGGCGACGACCCATTCATTTTTGCTGTGCCGCTGATCACCTGGCGGCGGATGGCGGAGGCGCAGGGCTGGGAGGTGGCCGAGAGCGTCTGTGCCTTTGCCATGCCCAGCGGCGTCACTCTGCGCAAGGACTATCTGCGGCTGCGCGGCGAAATTCTGGAAGATTTGGCTGCGGCTATGCCTGTGGACGCAGTGCTGCTCAGCCTGCACGGCGCAATGGTCATCGAAGGCTGGGATCTGCCCGCCGGGGAGCAAGAAGGGGTGGACTGCGCCGACGGCGAAGGCGATCTGATCAGCGCCGTCCGGGCTGTTGTCGGGCCGGATGTGCCCATCGGCGTGGAGTTGGATCTGCACTGCCACATCTCCCAGCGGATGCTGACCGATGCGGATGTGCTGATCACCTTCAAAGAGTACCCCCACACCGACTTTGCCGAACGGGCCGAGGAGGTCTTTACAATCATCGCCAACCAGCTATCCGGTGCGGTCAAGCCGCTGATGAGCCTTCACGACTGCCGGATGATCGGCGTCTTCCACACCACCCGCGAGCCTATGCGCTCTTTTGTGGACGAGCTAGAGGAGTTGGAAGGCAGCCACGGCGTGCTTTCTGTCTCCTTCGGCCACGGCTTCCCCTGGGGCGACGTGGCCGATATGGGGGCAAAGTTGCTGGTCATCACTGACGACCGGCCCAACGAGGGCGCACGCCTGGCCGCGGAACTGCATCACCGGTTGGCCGAGATTGCCGAGGAGAGCCAGCCGCCTTATCTCTCCATCGACGAGGCCCTGGACCGGGCGCTGACGCTGGCCGACGGGCCAGGCAGCGGGCCGGTTGTCCTGGCCGATGTGTCGGACAACGCGGGGGGCGGCGCGCCCAACGACTCCACTTTCGTCCTGCGCCGGGTGCTGGAACGGGGCATCGGCGACATCGCCTTTGCCAACTTTTGGGACCCGGTGGTGGTCCAGTTGGCGATCAACGCCGGCACGGGCGCACGCTTTGCACTGCGGCTGGGCGGCAAAATGGGACCCCAATCCGGCGACCCGCTGGATATGACCGCCACCGTCGGCGGTGTGGCTCTGAACGCGGTACAGACCGTCGGTAAGCCACCCAAGACGGCCAAATCCCGCCTGGGCGACGCGGTAGCCCTGGACTTGGGCAACGGCGTGCAGGTGCAGGTCAACAGCCAGCGTACCCAATCCTTCAACCCGGACAGCCTGACACAGGTGGGCATCGAAGCGCTGAAGAAGCGGCTGATCGTCGTCAAGTCCATGCAGCATTTCCACGCTGGCTATGGACCGATTGCCAGAGCCGTTCTTTACGTGGCCGCGCCCGGCGCGCTCATCCCCCACTTCGACCAGTTACCTTATCGCTTTGCCGACCAATCCATCTGGGGCATTGACGGCAAGTAAACGCAGGGATGCGTCCGTTTTTAACGCAGAGACGCAGAGGCGGGGAGACGCAGAGGGAAAAGCTGTTCTCTGCGCCTTTGCAACTCTGCGTTTCTGCGTTAAAATCTGATCACCTACCCAAGCACGCCAGAAAGCAGAAGATTCTATGCCCCGCGGACTTTTTGTAGATGCACCCCAACACGCGATTCTGTCCGACTATACGGACGCACCTGTACAGCCGGGCCAGGTGCGCTTCCGCACAGAATTTGCGGCGGTCAAGCACGGCACAATGTTTCACATCTTCAGCGGCGAGTCTCCCTTCCAGGAGCAGCGCTTCGACCCCGCTCTGCGCCTCTTTGTGCCCACCCCCGCCGACGCGCCCAACGCCGCGCCGGGCTTTGTCGGCCAATTCATTGGCAATATGGCCGTGGGTGAAGTGACAGAAGTAGCCGCCCATGCGGGCGCGGATGTGGCCGCTTTTCAACCGGGCGACCGGGTCTACTGCTATGGGCCGGTAGCCGAGAGTGTGACCAAAGCCGCGGCTGCCGTCCATCCCCTGCCCGCCCAGCTCTCGCCCGCCGATGCGGTCTGTCTGGACCCGGCCCTCTACGCCTATGGCGCACTGCGGGACGCCCGTATCACCCTGGGCGACACAGTGGCCGTATCCGGGATGGGGGCGATTGGGCTCTGTGTGGTGCAACTGCTGGCCCGGGCCGGCTGCGCGGGGATCGTCGCCGTCGATCCCCTGCCCAAACGGCGTGCCCTGGCCGAACGATACGGCGCGACGGCGACGATTGACCCGACCGCCGAGGATGTGGGGCTGGCCGTGCGCCACATCC
>CAMDQF010000213.1 GCA_945905745.1 Litorilinea aerophila | reverse complement strand
AGAAAACTATCGTGAGTGTTCCAACTAACAAAAGTCGGATTTATGGAGAAATCCAGAGAACCGTTATGGGTTAAGTTGTAGACTTTAATAAACGGGATTTCACCACCGTCAGAAAAAAGTTCAGCTTTTTGGGGAGTAGTTCCTTTTGTTATGAATTCCGAGATTTCTTCAGCTTTCACCCACGCCCACCCCTCTGGCAGCGCGGGCAGTTCGGCCAATTCGGCGGGCGTCAGGGGGGAGAGTTCCTGGGGCGGGCGGGGTTTGCGCCCGTTTCCGCTTACCCCGCTGGCCCAAGCCGCCAACTCCGCCGCGTAGCGGGACTGCCGTTCCGCGGCGATGCGCTGGATGAGGACGGACGCGGGTTCCACTTTATCGGCGTTGTCGGCGCGCCACTGTGCGGTGAGCTTGCCCGCAAAGGCGTGGGCAAGCAGCGCTTGCCGGTAGGTTTTGAGCTGGGCCTGCGCTGTCTGCAAACTGGCGATGGCCGCGTCCAGTTCGGTGAAGAGTTCCTCGATCTTGGCGACGATCCGGTGTTGTTCGTTCAGGGGCGGGAGGAGAATCTCCGTTGATTCAAATTTCCCTTTTGTAACGTGGACCATCCCTGAACCGTGGGCTTTGGCATAAAGTTCAGCGATAATTTTTTTGAGAAGATAGAAAACGAACAATTTGGTGGTGTGTTTTTGTGGAAGCACATGAAAAATATGCTGATTTAACCACGCATCACCCCCATGCCAAATGTGAGCACCCAATGATGCAGACCAAGCAAACAGTAAATCTCCGTTCCTTATCAAATATTTTTTCTCGTGTTGTTCCGGTGAGTAGTTATATTTAGCGGTCTTATCGTTCAAATTCTGGATTCGAATGATTGGCAAGCCAGTATCTTTCCACTCTTCTGGCTTGAACGCGCGCCCGTTTACATAATCAGCTAATTCGCCAACAGTTGTCTTTATCCAGCTATGAGGAATGCTATTCAAGTTTTCACTCATCAAACCACCAATGCCTTAATTACTCAATTTCGCCATCACGCCAGCCAGCGGGTCTCGTTCAGATGGGGGCGCTCAATTCCGGGAATGGAGCGGACGCCGGTAAGGACGAAAATGCCGGTCGGACTACCAGTCCGACCTACGCCGGCGCAGACTCCCGTTCCCGTTCATAAAAGAGTCGTCATTGTACCAACTCCTCATTCAATACCGCCAGCACCGCGTCCATCTGCCCGCCAAACAACTGGTACATCCGCCCCAGCCCGCCCTGGGCGTCGAAGGGGGCCATCTCCAAATCATCCCGCTCGATGTGGTAGGAGGAAATCAGATGGTCGCGCATCATGCGCAGCCAGGCCATCTGCGCTTCGCTAAACTTCTCGCCCGCGCCGGCGTGCCGGGCCATCACCCACGTCTGGAAGTTGCGCCGCACCGTCTCCGCGTAGTTGGTCAACTGTTCATCCAACCCGCAGACGCGGCGGATCAGCGCCACCAGCAGCGTCAATTCGTGAACGGGCTGGCTGCCCTGATAGCTGTCGAGAAAGGCGAAAGCCTGCCAGACCCGCGCCGGGGCCAGGGCCGGTCTCTCCCGTTTCAACGTCGCCAGCACTTCGTGGATCAGCGCGTAGGTCACCGCGTGGCGGCGGTAGGGCTGGCTGAAAAAGATCGCCAGCGCCTCCAGGCTGTCCTGATGGATGCGGAAAAAGGCGGCCAGTTCGTCGGCCAGTTTCTGCGCGTTGGCCGCGGCGTCGCCGCCCCAACCGGCAAACAGCAGTTCGTCCAGCGTCTCGTGATCCAGCGTCTGCTCGTGGGCGCGGCGGATGTTGTCCAGTAGCTCCACCAGCGCGCCGGTCAACGGCTGGGCCGCGGCCTGGATCAATTGGGCCTGGGCCTGCTGGCGGGCGCTGTCGCCGGGATCATTGGCGGGGGGCAGCCCGGTCAGGGCCATCGCTCTGCTCTCCACCGCGTCCGGGTCTATGGCGTCCAGAAAGTTGCCGATCAGTTGGGTCAGGGGCAGCCCGGCCGCGCGCTCGATCTGCTGCCGCTCCTCGTCGCCGATCTGCCGGTTCAGGCGCGCCAGCCGCCCGGCCAGCGTGCGCACCGCCTCCTCGTTCGTCGCCCCCATCATCACCCCCATCAGCAGATCTTTCAGAGGCACGCTGGGTTGGGTAATCAACGGCTGGCTGGCTGTTTTCAGCGATTGGGTCACGCCGATGGCGTCCACAATCACATAATGGGTCTTGCCGCTGGCCGCCGAGGGGGTCACTTTACGCAGATCGTCGTGATCCAGCGTGCGTGTGCCCCGCCCTTTCATCTGCTCAAAATAGTTGCGGCTCTTTACATCGCGCATAAAAAGCAGACATTCCAGGGGCTTGACATCCGTGCCCGTGGCAATCATATCCACCGTCACCGCGATGCGCGGGTTGTAACCGTTGCGAAACTGGGCCAGCACCGATTTGGGGTCTTCGTCGCTCTTGTAAGTCACCTTTTTGCAGAAGGCGTTGCCCTCGCCGAACTCCTCGCGCACGGTCTGAATAATGTCGTCGGCGTGGCTGTCGCTCTTGGCAAAGATCAGAGTCTTGGGCACTTCGGTCCGCCCCGGAAAGATGGCGGGCAGGCTGTCGCGAAAGGCCCGAATGACCGTGCGGATCTGGTCGGGGTTGACAATATCCCGGTCCAACTGCTTGCCGCTGTAGGTCTCGTCCTCGTCCTGCTGCTCCCAGCGGCGGCGGCGGCTGAGCTTTTCGCGCTTTTCCACCACCTGCTGCGCCCGCAGTTGGCCGCCCTGCTGTGTCACCCGCGTATCAATCAGGTAAATCTCATTGCCCACATTCACCCCATCCGCCACCGCCTTTTCGTGGTCGTAGTCGCTGACCACATTCTTGCGAAAGAAGCCGTAGGTGCGGTTGTCCGGCGTGGCCGTCAGGCCAATCAGATAGGCGTCGAAATACTCCAACACCTGCCGCCAGAGGTTGTAGATGGAGCGGTGGCACTCGTCAATCACGATAAAATCGAAAAATTCCGGCGGGATTTTGGCATTGTAGACGACGGGCAACGGTTCTTTGGGCAGCACCCGTTCGTTGGGGTTGGCTTCCTCGGCGGCTTCGTCCATCTCCTGCCCCTTCAAAATGGAGTAGAGGCGCTGGATGGTGCTGATGCAGACCTGGCTGTCCTTCGCCACATACGACGATTGCAGCCGTTGGACGTTGTAGAGTTCAGTGAACTTGCGGTTGTCGTCGTTGGGCGTATAGGCCATCATCTCCTGCTCGGCCTGCTCGCCCAGATTTTTGGTGTCCACCATAAAGAGCACCCGCCTGGCACCGGCAAATTTGAGCAGCCGGTAAATGGCAGTGATGGCAGTGAAGGTCTTGCCCGCGCCCGTCGCCATTTGTAGCAGGGCGCGGGGTTTGTCCTGCCCAAAGGAGTGTTCCAAATTGTGGATGGCGACGATCTGGCAGGCGCGCAGGCCGGTCGGGTCCAGGGGCGGCAGATTGTGCAGGCGGCGGCGCAAAGTCTGGGGCTGGCCCAGCCATTCCTGTATTGTCTCTGGGCGGGGGAAGTTGAAAATCTCCCTGGATCGGGGTGCGGGGTCACTGCTGTCGGTAAAACGGGTGATGACGCCGGTGGATTGGAAGAGAAAGCGCAGGGGTTCTTTGTTGTTGACCCATTTGAGGTTGGCCGTCGCATAGCCGACGGTCTGATCTTCCACGACGGTGATGGTCTGGCCTTCGTCTTCCCGTTTGGCCTCAATCACGCCCACGGCTTTGCGGTTGACGAAAAGTACGTAATCAGCGGGGCCGACGTCGGTCTGGTATTCAGCCACGGCCTGCCCCAGCCCCGCGTTGAAGTTGATGGCGTCTTTGGCCTGCACCACCCACCCCGCCTGGCGTAGCTGGGCGTCTATGGCGTCACGGGCCTGCTGTTCCGGGTTCTGGTTGGGGGTCATCTGTAGCTCGCAAGTCAGTGTTCATACCCGATTGGGCACAATCAGCCATGAAAATCGGGACGCAGATGAACGCAGAAACAACTGATCTGCGCAGATTTTATCAGCGTCAATCATCTTTTTCAGCGTCATCAGCGTCCTATTTTCAAGGCAGCGATCCATTCCCTGCTACGGAAAGCGCCTTCTCGCCTGCTCCAACTCAATCGCTTTGGCCGTAAAGCGGTAGAGCTTGGCCGGGCGGTGATCCCCCTCCCGGTAGCCGCCGCTCTCTTCCAGAATGTCGGCGGCCAGAATCTTGCGCCGGAAATTGCGCTTGTCCAGTTCCTCCCGCAGCACAGTCTCGTAGACCGACTGCAACTCGGATAGGGTGAACTGGGCAGGCAGGAGCAGAAAGCCCAACGCTGTATATTCCAACTTCCAGCGCAGCCGTTGCAGCGCGTAGTCGAGGATGGGCGCGTGGTCAAAGGCCAGGCCCGGCAGCTCGTAGACATTCCACCAGCGGGCGTCCTGGGCATCATCGCCGCCGCGCACGGCCATCCGACTGGCCTGGTCTGCGCTGAGCAGGGCAAAGTAGACGACAGTAATCACCCGCCCCCGGGGGTCCCGCTCCGGCTCGCCAAAGGTGTAGAGCTGCTCCAAATAGACATCCCGCACACCTGTCTCTTCCAGCAATTCCCGCTCGGCCGCCGCTTCCAGACTCTCGTCCATACGCACGAAACCACCGGGCAACGCCCACTGGCCTGCATAGGGCTGGCCGGCGCGCTGGATGAGAAGCGTGCGCAGTTCCCCATCGCTGAAGGTAAAGAGGACCATATCCACCGTAACCGACGGGCGGGGATAGGCGTAGGTGTACTGTTGGATGCCGTTTGCGCTCTGGGACTGCGATTGACCCGCCATCTGCTGCTATCCTCGATTCCTTGCCTATTAACGTATAATGAGATTCTACACGCCCAGAGGGGCGAGTGCAAACGGACAGGTGAATGCCGCCCGGAAGAAAGTGAGCAGTGAACAGTTATCGGTGTGAGTCCTACTGATAACTGCTCACCGATAACTGCTCACTATCGAAATATCCAATACCCAGTATCTAATGCCCCAATGACAAACGAACAACTCATCCGCGCCATCGCCGCCGCCACCGGAACCCAGCCCCAGCAGGTGGCTGGCGCGGTGGAATTGCTGGACGAAGGCAACACCATCCCTTTCATCGCCCGCTATCGCAAAGAGCGCACGGGCGGGCTGGACGAAGAGCAGCTACGCGCCGTGGCCGAGCGACTGGCCTATCTGCGCGGGCTGGACGAGCGCAAGCAGGCGGTGTTGGCTTCCCTGGCTGAACAGGAGAAGCTGACGCCCGCATTGGAGGCCGCCATCGCGGCTGCGCAGACATTGCAGGCGGTGGAGGATATCTACCTGCCTTATCGCCCCAAGCGACGCACCCGCGCGACGGTGGCCCGGGAGTTGGGGCTGGAGCCTTTGGCTGCACTCATCCTGGCCCAGCCCCCAAACGGCAAACCGGAAACTGCGGCCCAGAAATTCCTCTCCGCCGATGTGCCCGATGTGGAAGCAGCCCTGGCCGGGGCCCGGGATATTGTGGCCGAGCAGATGGCCGAGACCGCGGCCATCCGCCAGTTTGGCCGCGAACGCTTCTACGAAAAGGGCGATCTGGCCGCCCGGCTGGTCGCAGAGGGGGCCGACGAGCAGGGCAAGTACGAACTCTACCACAACTTCGCTACGACCGTGCGCCGGGTGCAGCCCCATCAGGTGCTGGCCCTGAACCGGGGCGAAAACGAGAAGATTCTGCGGGTGAACATCGCCGGACCCGGAGCCGAAATCCGTCAGCACGCCGAGCGCCTGTTGCAGCGCAATCCCCGCTCCCCCTTTGCGGGACAGTTGGAAGCCGCGGTGGAGGACGGCTACAACCGCCTGCTCGCGCCGGCCATCGAGCGGGAGAGCCGCAAGGCCCTGACCGAAGCCGCCGATACTCACGCCATCGGCGCTTTCCAGAAGAATCTGCGCGCCCTGCTCCTCCAGCCGCCCCTGCGCGGCCGGGTAGTGATGGGCATCGACCCGGCCTACCGCACAGGCTGCAAAATTGCCATCTGCGACGCCACGGGCAAGCTGCTGCACACGACTGTACTCTATCCCCATCCACCCCAGAACCGCCGCGCCGAGGCCCTGGCCGAACTGTCAAAGTTGGTGGATCGCTACGACGTGCAGGCCATCGCCATCGGCAACGGCACGGCCAGCCGGGAGACGGAGCAGTTGGTGGCAGACCTGGTGGCAGGTGACAGGTGGCAGGTGACAGGTGGCGAACCGCAATCCACAATTCGCAATTCGCAATTGGCTTACGCCCTTGTCAACGAAGCCGGGGCCAGCGTCTACTCTGCCTCGCCCCTGGCCCGCCAGGAGTTCCCCGATCTGGACGTATCTATCCGGGGTGCAGTCTCGATTGCCCGCCGTCTGCAAGACCCCCTGGCCGAGCTGGTGAAGATCGATCCCCAGAGCATCGGTGTGGGTCTCTACCAACACGATGTGGACCAGAAACGGCTGGCCGCGGCCTTAGACGGGGTGGTGGAGTCGGTGGTCAACAGTGTGGGGGTGAATGTGAACACCGCTTCGCCTGCTCTGCTGGCCCAGGTGGCCGGGCTGACCAGCCGCACCGCCGAAAATGTGGTGGCCCACCGGGACGCCAACGGCCCCTTCCGCAGCCGGGCGCAGATTTTGAAGGTAAAGGGGGTCGGTCCCAAAGCCTACGAGCAGGCCGCCGGCTTTCTGCGCATCCCCGACGGGGAAAATCCCCTGGACAACACGGGCATCCACCCGGAGAGCTACCCGGTGGTGGAGCGGCTGGCCGCGCCCTTCGATTCCCTGGCTTTCCTGCCGCTGGACAGAATGCGCCAGGAGAGCCGTCATCTTTCCCAAATGCTGGGCGTGGGCGAACCGACGCTGGTCGACATTCTGGACGCATTGGCAAAGCCGGGCCGGGACCCTCGCGACGATCTGCCGCCGGTCCAGTTGCGTGCCGATGTGCTCTCGCTGGACGATCTGCGCGAGGGAATGATCCTGACCGGGACTGTGCGCAACGTCGTCGCCTTTGGCGCGTTTGTGGACATCGGCGTCAAACAGGACGGGCTGGTGCATATCTCTGCCCTGGCTGACCGCTACGTCTCGGATCCCCACGCGGTGGTGCGGGTGGGGGATGTGGTGACGGTGCGGGTGTTGACGATTGACGCGGCGAGAGGTCGCATCGGATTGAGTATGAAGGGAGAAAAGGAGGAAGGGAGGAAGGGATGACAAGTTAATCCTTTGCTCCCTTCCTTCTGTCCTCCCTTCCTCTTGTCATTTTGATTTCCAAAGGAACTCCCATGCGTCCCTGGTACAAATGGTATATCCTCGCTCTCGCTGCCCTGACCCATATGCTGGTGGTGGCGATCCCGGCCATGTCTCTGCCTGTGCTCTTTGACGAAATCGCCGGTGAGCTGCAACTGGACATTGTGCAGATCGGCGTAATTTGGGGTCTCGGCTCACTTACAGGCATTGTGATGAGTCTGCTCGGCGGCATCATCGGCGACCGCATTGGGGCCAGGCGTGCGCTCATCTATTTCTGTGCGCTCACTGGTGTGACCGGTGCGCTGCGCGGCTTTGCCCCCACCTATCTGCTCCTGGCGGCCACAGTCGTGATTGCCGGTCTCTTTCCGATGATGGTCCCCACGAATGTCCACAAGACCTGCGGCGTCTGGTTCACTGGCAAACGGCTGGGGCTGGCCAATGCAGTCGTCTCGGCGGGGATGGCCCTGGGTTTTATGCTCGGCTCTCTGCTGGGGGCAACTGTACTTTCGCCCCTGCTGGATGGATGGCGCAACGTTCTCTTTGTCTACGGTGGGCTGGCGGTGCTGGTGGCATTGGTCTGGGCCACCACTGCGGATGGGCCAGAGGGACATCGGATCGCCAAGGCCACAGGACCCCGGCGGCCTCTGTCCGAGAGTCTGCGCCACGTGGCTGGTGTACCCTCTGTCTGGCTGCTAGGGCTGGCAATGCTGGGGGTGGGCAGTTGCATCCAGGGCGGTCTGGGCTATCTGCCCCTTTACCTGCGCGGGCTGGGCTGGGAAGCCGCCACGGCAGATCGCGCGCTGGCAACTTTCCACGCGGCCAGCCTGATCTTCACCATTCCCATCGCCCTTCTCTCGGATCGGTTGGGTTCACGGCGGCGGGTGTTGATGATCGCAACGCTGATGATCGCCAGCGGCTTTGGCCTGTTGAGCATTGCTGACAGCCTGCTGGTCTGGGTTGCGGTCATCCTGGCCGGTGTGGTGCGGGATGGTTTTATGGCGATATTCATGACTTTCGTGATTGAGATCAAAGAGGTGGGGGCAACCTACGCGGGTACAGCCGTGGGGCTGATTGTCTCCATCTCCCAGATTGGCTCGGTACTGTCACCCCCCACAGGCAACAGCCTCTCGCTCTACGGGGCGGGCGTCCCCTATCTCTTCTGGGCCGGGCTGGCCCTGCTGGGATTTGTCGCATTTGCGATGATACGCGAAGGCAGCGAAGCAACCAGCAAACGCCAGACAGTGACAAGCGGATAACCGCATCTCAGCATCCCATCACCTTTTTCCAGGAGTGTGTGAATGAAAATCCATCTGCAATATGGTCGAGACGGGTTGGATATAGACCTGCCCGGCGACAACGTGACTGTTCTGCGTCCCCAGTTTGTGCCGGGTCTGGCCGATGAACAGGCGGCTTTTGTGGAGGCTGCGCGGGCACCCATCGCAAGCAGCCCCCTGGCGGAGAAGATTGCCGCCACGGATCGGGTGGCGGTGGTCATCGCCGACGGCACCCGTGCCCTGCCCTCCAACCGCTTGCTGCCCTGGCTCTTTGCCGAACTGGGCCACGTGCCCGCGGAAAATTTCACGGTACTCATCGGCACAGGAACCCACCGGCCCAACACAGCGGAGGAGATCCTCCGCATTGTCGGGCCAGAGGTGGTCGCCCGCTATCGAGTGATCAATCACAATGCCTACGACAAAGCGACAATGGCCGAAGCCCGGCCCGCGGTTGATGGCATCCCGGCCCTGTGGATGAACCGGGCGTATGTGGAGGCGGATCGGCGCATTCTCATCGGTTTCATTGAGCCCCATTTGATGGCGGGCTATTCCGGCGGCTACAAAGCCATTTTCCCCGGCGTCTCGGACCTGGCGTCGATTATGTACTACCACCGAGCTGAGATGATCGGCCATCCCCGCAGCACCTGGGGCATTATGCAGGACAACCCTACCCAGGATCACATTCGGCGTATGGGGTCGGCCCTGCCCGTGGATTTCCTGCTCAATGTGACGCTCAACCACAAACAGGAGATCACCCGCTTCTTTTGTGGGGATGTGATTGCGGCCCACGAGGCGGGTTGCGCTTTCGCCAAAGAGACGGCGATGGTGGCCTGTCCGGGGCGCTACCCCCTGGTCATTACCACCAACAGCGGCTATCCATTGGATCAGAATCTTTACCAGTCGGTGAAGGGGATGTGTGCGGCCGTGGAGATAGTGGCCGAGGGAGGCGAGATTGTGACGGTGGCTCGCTGCAACGACGGCTTTCCCAGCCACGGCAACTTCGCTACAATGCTGGCGGAATACGGCTCGGCCCAGGCGATGCTGGACGCGGTCTATGCGCCCGGCTTTCACAAGCTCGACCAGTGGCAGATTCAGAAGCTGGCCCAGGTGCTGCTGCGGGCAAAAGTATCGCTCTATAGCGAACTCTCTGTGGAGCAGGCTCGCCAGGCCCATCTGACGCCGATTGGGGATTTGAGCGCGTACATCGCACAGCGGTTGGCGGCGTTGGGGACGGACGTATCCATCGCCGTCCTGCCGGAGGGTCCGATGACGATTCCGTATGTTGCCGAGCCGCTGTCGGTGTAGAAAGTAGGATCAGTTAGCCACTTCTGGGGAGAATACTTCGGCGAAGAAGGAGTCAGCGTCCAGAGTTGCCTGCCATTGACGATGCCATTCGACGGAATCGAGAAGTGGGCGTCGGGGAAGCGCGAGAAAACGGGTGGTTTCTACCGGTCCCAACGCCTGTATTAATGCCTCAACGGCGCGTTCGATCATTATTTCTTCAGGCAAAAATGTATGAATGGTCATTGGAGAGCCTCCTTACTTTGTGGTTTAGCAAAACCGTTCCAGAAACGTAGCGATCTCCTCCGCCCCATTCACCCTCACCTCCCTGCGCTGGGACAGGGCCAGTAGATCGGGAACACGCTCGATCCAACGCCCATCGCTCAGCTCGTCGGCGTCGATGGCGAAACCAGACATCTCTTTTTCCACAAAGGCTGACAACACATCCGACTCCCGGAAGCGGGGGCGGGGGACGTAGCCGTAGGGCACACCCGCCGCGTAGACCTCGGCCAGCGTGCTGTAGCCGATTTTGCCCACCACCCCATCGCTGGCCGCCACAATGTCTGGGTGGTAGATGCCGGAGCGGGGCGAGAGCAGATGGACGTTGGGCGGCGCATCCATCACCGAATGGTTGCCGGGCAGGACGAAGTGAACATCCGGGAACTGGGCCAAACGTTCCAGATAGCGATGCTCAAAATCAACACCCCCCATTGTAATGAGCAGAAATGGGCTGTCATCCGGGATGGCAAGCAGACGACGGACCTCCGCGCGCCCGGTGCGCGGGCTGCGGCTCACCGGCGGAACAGTGAGCGTTGGGTTGGCCGATGGATTGCAGACCGGCGCTGTCTGGATGTGATAGTCCGCGGCGGCGAACCAGTCGGTCATCTGTTCGATGTAGGGCAGCAGGGCCGGGCATTCCTCCACATACTCGGCGTAAATATCCACCCAGGTAAAATTTTCCAGCAGTACCGATGGCACACCCGCGGCCTGGGCCACGGCAATGCCCAGGGGGGCGATGTCGCACAGAACGGCCTGGCAGCCCAGGGCTGTCACCTGCGCGGCCAATGGTTCGACCCGTCCGGCAGAGAAAGGCAGCAGAGCGGCCAGCCGTTCGACGGTGGCGTTCAGGTCGGCGCGCAGTGCGTCTAGCTGCACCAGCCCTACGTCTGTGTCTATGGGGTGTAGGGCATAGGATCCGCTGAGGGACTCGGCGAAAAACCAGGCGGGTGTGCGGGTGAAAATCTCCCAGCGCAGGTCGGGGATGCGGCGCTGGGTCGCGGCCATCACTGCGCAGGCCCGGGCCGCATGGCCGAAGCCGTGGGGGGTGATGAAATAGGCGAGTGTGGGCATGGGGATTGGTTGACTGGTTGATTGGTTGATTGGTTGATTGGTTGATTGGGGTAGTGTAATCGGTTGGGCACAGGTTGGCGAATTGGGGCAAAGGTGCTTTGCAGCCACGCCTACTTCGGGTTTGACAGGAGCTTACTTGGGATACTGTATACCATTTTGTACTTTGACTTCCCCGATAACGTCTGATACAATCATTTTATACCCGTGCTTCACAGCTTTTCATCACTGCACAAGTCCCAGACTCGATATAGAATCCAGCAGCGAGACCCAGGCCGGCGTATGTTTGCGTCTGCAAACTCGTGTTGTAGCAGCTCATTCGGTTTTCCGGTTTGGCAACCAGAAGCGGCAACAGGATGTCAGGTCAATCATCACTTTTGCATGGACTCTGTCTGTCACTACCTTCTTTACAGTGTTTCTTTCGTTCATCGGTCTGAAGTTCAATCTATTCTATCGGTAGCAAACAAGGAGGCCTTACGTGTCCGTAGTAAAGTCGAAATTTTTGACAACACTGGTTTTGGCAAGCGTTCTCCTGGTGTTGATTGGCTGTGCGGCCCCGGCTGCACAACCAGCAGCCCCAGCGGCAGAGCAACCAGCCGCAGCAGCCCCAGCGGCAGAACAACCTGCTGCTGCGCCAGCGGCAGAGTCCACTACGGTGGAACGCAAAGACATTCTCATCA
>CAMDQF010000212.1 GCA_945905745.1 Litorilinea aerophila | reverse complement strand
CATCGGAAAAATCGAGGTCAAGCGTAACAAGACAGCGCTGCTCATGACAGCAAATCTCGTACAAGCTCGGATCGCTGGCCCCTTGCAGCCCTTCGTCAAAGACGGTATGGACGTCATGCCCAGATGCTGTAAAGATGTCCTGCGTTCGGGTGCCAAAGTTCTCGTCGAGCTTGAACTTCATGCGGCCAACTCCATACGAATTTCAACGAAACGCTCCCGAGACATCTCTGCCCCATAGGCAAGCGCAGCACGAATATCTTCCATTTGTAGATGGGGATATTCTTCAATCACCTCCTGAACTGACATTCCATCAGCCAGAAAATCGAGAAGCAATGAAACCCATATGCGCGTGCCCCGAATACAGGGCTTGCCAAAACAGATATTTGGGTCAATTGAGATACGTTTGAGCAGTTCTGTCCGGTCGTTCATTTTGCTCTCTCCCGCATCAGCCGTGCGCCCACCTGCACAGCCTCCACAATTTTCTGATAGCCCGTGCAGCGGCAGAGATTCCCCGAAAGCGCCTCGCGGATTTCGGCCTCAGACGGCTCCGGGTTCTCCTCCAGAAAGGGCACAATACTCATCAGAATCCCCGGTGTGCAGTAACCGCATTGCAGGCCGTGGGCCTCCCAAAAGCCGGTCTGCAACGGGTGCATCTGCTCCGGTTTTGGCCCAGTTGCCAGCCCCTCCACTGTCATCACCTGCCGTCCGTTGGCCTGCACAGCAAAGAGCAGGCACGAACGCACAGGCGCGCCATCCAGCAGCACAGTACACGCGCCGCAGACCCCGTGTTCGCAACCCACGTGGGTTCCCGTCAATTCCAGATCGTGGCGCAGAAAATCACTGAGCAGCAGACGCGCCTCGACGGAACGGCTATAAGAAACTGAATTGACGGTCAGTGTAATCGGGTGGTTCACCAGATTCCTCGCGTGAAAAAAGGGTATTGGGTATTGGATATTTGGTGGTGATGTCCCGTCGTCGTCACTACCAAATATCCAATACCCAATATCTACTATCTCGCTTTCGCCCGTTCAACGGCACGATTGAGTACCCGCCCCGCCAGCACTTTCGCCAGATGACGCCGGTAGTCGGCGCTGGCGTGGATATCACTGCCTGGGTTGATGTCCTGGGCTGCGGCTGTCTCGGCCGCGCTGCGGATGACGGCGGGGCTGGGCACTTCCCCTATCAATAGCGCCTGAGCCTGGAATGCTTCGGTGGGGTAGTCGCCCACACTCAGATAGACAAGCCGTGCCCCGGTGACTGTGCCGTCCTCGGCCAACGTGACGGTCGCCGCCGCACCGGCCATCGCGTAGTCCCCGTGGCGGCGGGCCACTTCGTCAAAGGCCCAACCGGTGTGGGCCGGTAGGTCGGGGATGGCGATCTCCACCAGCAGTTCGTCGGGTTGCAGGTCAGTTGCGAAGAGATCGAGATAGAAATCCTTGGCCGCCACCCAGCGCTCGCCCCGGCTGCTCTGCACTCGCAGTCGGGCGTTGAGAGTCACAGCCAGCGCTGGCAACTCCGAGGCCGGATCGGCGTGGGCCAGGCTGCCGCCAAAAGTGCCCCGGTTACGAATCTGCGGGTGAGCGATGTGGGGCATTGTCTCGTGGATCAGCGGGGCGCGGTGCTGGACAAGCGGGCTGCGCTCCACGGTACGCTGCCGGGTCATCGCGCCGATGCGCAGACCATCTCCGCCCTCCCGGATGAAGAAGAGTTCGTCAATGCCATTCAGGTCTACCAGCACAGCAGGCTGGGCCAGACGGAAATTCATCGTCGGCACAAGACTCTGCCCACCCGCCAACGGTTTGGCGTCGTAGCCGTGTTCGGCCAACAGCGCCAGGGCTTCCTCTATGCTTTTCGGCGCAAAGTAGTCAAATGCAGCGGGCTTCATGCAGACGATCCAAAGAATAGAATGCGGATGGCGCGGATCAGGCGGATGCACGCGGATTTTTACGCAATACACAATACGTAATAGGATTGTACCAGCATTCTCTATGCAATAGAAAGAGCGTTCGCTTACGTTCTGCCAGCGCGCTCCCACCAGCGGGGCGAACCCACGCCGCCGGGAACACCGCCATCCCTGGCGGCAGCCAGCAGGATGCTGGCGTTCCCAGGAGTCCCTGCGTAAGTCCTGGTGAATTGACTATCGCTTCAGATGTTGCTACAATGGATATGTGTATGTTTTGGAACTATGCGCATATAATCGGAAGGAGACCCAATGGCGACGCTAGACAAGCGGATTCAGGTACTCATGCCGGAGAAAATGGTCCGGCATTTGACAATTCTGGCGCAAGAACAGGAACAATCGGTTGGTCATCTGATCCGAGAAGCAGTCGTCCAACTTTACTTTGCAGACGAAGCCGAAAGAGAATTGACCAAGCGGCGTCAGATGGTAGAAGAAATGATTGCATTCAATCTTCCTGTCGGCGACTGGCAGAGTATCGAAGCAGAAATTGAGACAATGTGGGAGTCTACGATAGACGTCCTCGACGAGGAAATCTGATGGCTGATCCCACCTACTTCATCGACACAAATGTCTTTATCTACGCCATCGGCCAGCCCAGTCCGTTCAAGCAGCCCTGCGCCGAGATTTTGCGCGCCATCGCCAGCCGGGAAATTCAATCAGCTACCAGCGTAGAGGTGCTGCAAGAGATTCTGCACGTCTACAGTCGGCGCAATCGTAGAGCCGAAGCAGTCACAGTGGCGCGCACGCTGGCCGGGCAGGTGACCCAACTGCTGCCGATTACCCAGGCTGTTTTCATCCACGCCCTGACCATCCACAGCCGATTTCCCCAACTGACGGCGAAAGACTCACTCCACGCGGCCACGCTCTACCAATTCGGCCTCACCCACATCCTCTCCGCCGACCACCACTTTGACGGACTCCCCGGCATCACCCGCGTCGATCCGCTGGACTGGAAAGAAAGATAATAGAGATTGGGGTATTGGGAGATTGGGAGATTGGGTATTTCGACAGTGCGAGACTCCCCAATCTCCCAATACCCCAATCTCCCAATCTCTCAATCCTCCAAAAAGGCCACGGCCCGACAGAAAGCTGCCTCGCCACCCTTGAAGAGCCAGGGGAACGCGCCGAGGGTGATGCGCCGGTTCTGTAGTTCGGGTGCGCCGATCTGCCCGCCCATATTTTCCACGTGTACGCAATCGTGGGGGAAAAGTGCGTTGTGGGTAAGCTGGTAGGCTTCGGCGGGGAAGAGTTCGTCCACCGCGTCGGAGCCGCCAAATTTCGCCTCGCACTGTGCCCGCACCTTCTGCCAGTGTTCCAGCCCGCCCCGGCCCAGGAAGCGGCCAATCGGCAGGTTCATCGGGTGATCCGTAGAGATCATATCCACGCCCCACAGGTGGATTTTCTTGTCCAGCATCCACTGGCAGATGCTGTGATGGGGGCCGGGATGGCGCTGGATGTATTTCTCCTCGTCGCCGTCCGGGGCCAGGAAGCTGTATTTGTGCCAGCCGGTGTTGATAAAGAGAATGTCCCCGTCGCGCACCTCCACCCGGGCTTCGATGTCCTCCGGGCGGAAGAGGTCGAGCTCGCCCAACATATCACTCAGGTCTACAATCACGCCGGGGCCGTAAAGCCAATCCAGGGGGAGCTGATCGATGGTTTTGCCATTCGTGACAAAATGGCGGGGCGCGTCCAGATGCGTTCCCATGTGGTTAGAGGTCTGGATGTACTGGGCGTTTACCCCGTGTTCCGACTTGCGCTTGAAATACTTCACCTCAAAAGGTGGGTAAAAGGGCCAGAACGAACAGTCCTGGTTGAGGGGTTGGGAGAGGTCGTAAATTTTGGGCATGGGTGATCCTCCGGGTGATTGGGTGTATAAAGTGAACAGTAATCAGTAATCAGTAATCAGTGGTATCGGCGACAAAGTAGTCTGCTGGCGGGTCGCGCAGCGTGTGGTAATCCTGAAGGCAGAATGTCGCTGATTTCTCGATCATTCCGCTGAGAAGTCTCCCGATTTCCTGGCATTGGGATTTGAGTGGTTCAGCGGCGGTCCGATCCCAGTATTCACAATCGAAGGCCACACCGACCCAGTGCTGGGTCTCCTGTAGTTCGCCGTCGGCATCGGTGAGTTTGCTGACGAAATGGCGCTCATAGCGGCGTTTGGCCCAGGCTTCGGCAATCTGCCCGCCAATTGAACGCGACGAACGGCGCATCTGGTCGGTTAACGCATACATCTCGTCTTTTGGAAATTGTTTGCTCAGAATAAAAATTTCTTTTGCCAACTTGCGCGACTTACGATAAGCGAGTAATTCACGAAAGCTGTTTGCATGGGGAAGTTCGCTTGCCATACGCCATACCTCATCGTCACTACGGATCAACAGCCTATGCGGCTCAATCGCCACATACCCACTGATTACTGTTCACTGATAACTGCTCACTCGACTCCCGAAATACCCAATACCTTAATATCCATACTCCTCCGCAAACGCCACCAACGCATCCTCGAAGATCGCCAGCGGTGGGCGCACCAGCCCCGCGCCGATCTGGCCGACACCCGCTTCTTTGTGGGCGATGCCGGTGTTGACGCGCGGGGTGATGCCTGTCTCGACGACGGCGCGCAGATCGATGCCGACCGGTGTGCCGCGGAAGTCCAGTTGGGGGATGGTGAAGGCTTTGTGTTCGGCGACGGTGATTTCGTACATCTCCAGGGTGGCGTTGATGGCGTCCTTGGGCGTGCCGCTGACAAAAGTGACGATGGCGGGCGCGGCGGCCATGGCAAATGCGCCGATGCCTGCCGTCTCGGTGATGGTGCTGTCGCCGATGTCCCGGTTGGCATCCGCGGCTTGGAAGCCGGGGAAGTAGAGGCCCTGCGGCACCTGCGCCGCCCCAGTGAACCAGCGCTCCCCCAGCCCGCTGACCCGAATGCCGAAGTCTGTGCCGTTGCGGGCCATTGTGGTGACAAGCGTGCTGCCCTCCACCCCGTGCGCGGCGTCAGCCATGGCCTTGCAAGCGGCCATCACTGGGTTCAGCACACAGAGCGCGTTGTCGCCCAGGGCCTGAATAATCGCGGCGGCGGTTGCCCCGTCCGGCGCGGCTTTGGCGATGTGGGGGGCCAGGTTTTTGGTGAAGATAATCGAACCGGCTTTGTTGCGGTTGTGGCCCTCGTCGCCCATATGCAGCGCCTCGGCCAGCAGGGCGCGGATGTCCATACCGCCGGTGGCCTCGATAGCCGCGCCGAGGATTGGGGCCATCACGTCGTGCATCCAGCGCAGTTTGGTCTGGACATCTTCGCTGTACGCGCCGTAGCGCAGCACTTTGCCGTAGCCCTCATTGAGATTGGAGAAGGCCCGGTTGCCGTGGGTTTTGTTCTCTACAATATAGACGGCCATCGAAGGTGAGGTAACACCCGCCATCGGCCCCACTGCGCTGTGATGGTGGCACGGCTCCAACTGCACCGCGCCGGAGGTGATCAGCGCTTCCGCCTGCGCCGCGTCGCGCGCCCGTCCCTCGAAGATCAGCGCGCCGATCACAGCGCCCTTCAGCGGTCCAGACGCCCGCTCCCAAGTGATGGGCGGCCCCGCGTGGAGGAGCAGATTCTCGCGCATTCCCGGAATCACATCCAGCGCTTTGCCCAGACCGACGAGGACAGGTCGGGCTTCGATCATTCGTTCGACAGCGGTTGCATTGGCTTGATCAATTGTATTCACAGCGTAACCCTTCGTTGAGAAAGAATGTGGAAAGGGGCATCTAGCGCGCGCCCCGCCACGGCCCCGGCGATGTTTCTGGCAATTCCTTGCTATCCGTCTCTTCCCGAAAGATTCGCATCCCCCGGGCTTGGTAATTTTTGAGGGCGTTGGGGTGATCGTGGGTGCAGGTATGCAGCCAGACCCGCTGACCGCCGATGGCCCAGGCGGTCTCAATGGCCTGGGTCAGCAGATAGCCGCCCAGCCCTTCTCCGACAAAGCGAGGGATCAGCCCGAAATGCTCGATTTCGATATCGTTGTCGGAATGGCGTTGCAGCTCGAAATAACCGGCTGGTGTACCGGCGACGTAGAGAACCCAGGTACGCAGCCCTGGCCGGGAGAGCCAGCGTTGCCAATCATCATAGCTCCAGTTAAGACGCACAGCCCAGAACCAGTCGCCGCCCACCGAACGATAGAGAAAACGGCTCAACTCCGGCAAGGGAATCTTGGCTTCCATCAATATCAGATCGTCCCGGCCTTCCGCCCGTTTGGGGCGCAATTGGATGCGGTCGGTGATTTCAAGATAGTAGGTCGTCACTTCGATTTGCACGCTCTCTCCTCTTTTTCTAGCGACGCATTCTAGCCAGAATCCCCATCAATTTTTCATTCCCCCCGGCAGGCGGCTTCCACTCCACGTGGACAACCGTCGCGCCCTGGGATTTCAGGCTATCGGCGAAAGATTCCAGGCCGACGTTGAGGGCGGAGAGGGATGGTGGGGATTGGGGATTGGGGATTGGGGATTGGGCGGGTTGTGTATTGCGAATTGCGAATTGCGAATTGCGTTCGCCGTCTGCCGTCTGTCGTCCTCCGTCGCCCGCCAGGGCACGCCCCACGGCCCGGATGGCTTCGTCGTGGCGGGTGAAGACGTGGGCGCCGGCTGCGCTTAGCTGCTCGATCTGGCTGTCCAGCCCCTGGGGGTCCGCATCGGTGCCGACGACGACGGCGACGACGGCTAGCTGACGTCCCCCCGCGGCGGCAGTGGCGATGGCTTCCCGGATGGCCGGGGCCAGTTCACTGGCCGGGTCCGGGTGGCTGCCGTCACCCAGCACCACATCCAGCAGGAGCAGGCCAGTCTCCGGGTCGGCAGCCTCGGTGTGGATGCGGCGGATGCGCAAGTCGTTGTCCAGCATCGGATGCAGGCGACCGACGGTAAATTCGTCTTCGCCCAAATCCACCACCGTATGGCCCTGGCTTTCGTGGGGATTCTCCAGCCGCGGCCCGCCCTTCAGCGGCGCGTTGGAGTAGACGACGGGCAGATAGCCTTGCAGGAGAAGGAGCGCTTCGTAGGCGAGAGTGCCGCCGGAGTAGAGGCCGCGGAGAAATAGTGAATGGTGAATAGCGAATAGTGAATTTTTAACGGGTGGGACATCTGGCGATTGAGGTAAAGTACCACCGGCCAAATGAACCGCCAAACTGGCTGCTTCATCCAGTGTTTCCACAAAATGCAAAGTTCCGCTCTCCCCCTCTGCGTCTCTGCGCCTTTGCGCCTCTGCGTTAAATTTTCCCCCCCCTGCGTCTTTGCCTCCTTGCGTCTCTGCGTTAGAAAAGCCGATAAACTCGACAACAACCGGTTTGCCGCTCTGCCGGGCCAGGGCCAGCAGTTCCTCGGCCACGGCGGGCGACGGCGGCTTGGAGACGAGGACGATCACTTCTGTGGCCGGGTCCGCGGCGAGACGGGCCAGGGCGGCTTTGGCTGTGACCGCGCCTACTGCTTCGGACAAATCCCGCCCGCCTGTGCCGAAAGCCTGGGTAATGCCACCCCCGTTACGGTGGATGCCCACCGTCACCGCTTGCAGACCCGTCCCCGAAGCAGCCACAACGCCGATGTTGCCCCGCCGCACCCGGTTGGCAAAGCCCAGCCCCACCCCGTCCACAATCGCCGTGCCACAATCTGGCCCCATCACCAGCAGACCCTTTTCCGCGGCCGCCTGTTTGAGGGCGATTTCGTCTTCCACGGCCACATTATCGCTGTAGAGAAAGACATTCTTACTCAGTTCCAACGCCTGGCGGGCCACCCCCGCCGCGTAGCGCCCCGGCACGGAAATCAGCACCCATCCGGCTTCCGGCAGCATTTTGACCGCATTCTCCAGACTCTTGGGCTGGTACTCGTCGTCGGTGTGGGTCGAACGGCGACGGGCCAACAGAGCGTCCACCTGGGCCAGTGCGGCGCGGGCTGCGTCTATCTCCTCGGCCCGCACGACAATCACCAGATCCTCCGGCGCGGCCCGCTCCACCTCTGGCGTCAGCAGGCCACTCTGCTCCAATAGTTCTTTATTCGCTGTGGTACACATCACCACACCCGCGTCGTCAACGCCGGGCAGATCGGCCAGGGCGCGCTGCAACTGCATCAGCACGACAGAATCGTAATAGGCTCCGGGACGGATTTCAGCCAAAGTCTGGGGCACGGGTCTACTCCGATAGCTGTGGTGCAGGCGTTGAGAAGGCAGCCTACGCGGAAAAAGGGAGGATTGTCTGACAGATTCTAGCAGTGGGGGAAGGGGAGTGTCAAAACGAGCCATTGGCGCACGGGCTCCCGCGCTACGGCCCACTCGCCCCGCCGGGCCGCAGCGCAGCATTCGAGCCCGGCCGCCTCTTTGCGCTCGGCAAAGTAGAACTCAGCGGCTCCCAATAGGGGATCGATTCGGCGGGAATAGCCTTCGACAGCCGCGATAATAGCCCGGCGTCTTCAGCGCCGGGCGGGTGGGCCATTTAGCGATTTGTGAAATGCCCCGATGGGCCACGAAACAAACTTTACTTTTACAACAATCCGCATATACTTATCTCTCCATACCCCGAACGTTCCCCAAATGTTGCGTGCGAGTTTTTCAATCTGCGCGCCGCATTTCTCTATTGGCCTGAATTGCTTTCAAAGGAGAGAGAAAAATGTCCCACCGACGAAGAAGTTCCCTGTTTGCTTGGCTGGCGGTGCTGGCCCTGCTGGTCTCGGCCTGTGTGGCCCCGCCGCCGCCGTCCAGCACAGCCGCGCCGGCCGCCGCCAGCGGTGGCCCTATGCAGAGTATCGGCGAAGGCGAAGGCGCGCTGAGTATTGTGGCCTGGGCCGGTTACATCGAGCGGGGCGAGACCGACCCCGGCTACGATTGGGTGACAGACTACGAAGCGGCCACCGGCTGCGCGGTCAGCGTGAAGACCGCGGCCACCTCGGACGAGATGGTGGCCCTGATGAACGAGGGCGGCTTCGATCTGGTCACTGCGTCCGGCGATGCCAGCCTGCGCCTGATCTCAGGCGGCACTGTCCAGGAGATCAACACAGCGCTGATCCCCAGTTGGAGCAGCGTGGACGAGCGGCTGCAGAACGCACCCTGGCACACCGTAGACGGCAAGCACTACGGCGTCCCCTACCAGTGGGGATCAAATGTGCTGATGTACAACACCGAAGCCTTCGCCGAAGCCCCCACCAGTTGGAATGTGGTCTTTGAAGAGATGACCCTGGCCGACGGTCAATCCAACAAAGGGCGGGTGCAGGCTTTTGACGGCCCGATTCACATCGCCGACGCCGCCCTCTACCTGAAACATAACAAGCCCGAACTGGGCATCGAAGACCCCTACGCCCTGACCCGGGACCAGTTCAACGCTGCCTTAGACCTGCTGCGCGTACAGCGTACACTGGTGGGCCGCTACTGGCACGACGCCTTTGTGCAGATGGACGACTTCCAGAATGAAGGTGTGGTAGCCTCCGGCTCCTGGCCCTTCCAGGTCAATCTGCTCCAGGCCGGGGGAGCGCCGATTGCCAGCGTCATCCCCGTGGAAGGGGCCACCGGCTGGGCCGACAGCACAATGCTGCACACGGACGCCCCCCATCCCAACTGCGCCTACAAGTGGCTGGAACACTCCATCAACCCGAAACTCCAGGGTGATCTGGCCGCCTGGTTTGGTTCGGTGCCTTCTGCCCTGGCCGCCTGCACGGGCAATGCCCTGTTGGGTGACGGCGGCTGCGAGACCAACGGTCTCGGCAACTTCGAGAAAATCTCCTTCTGGCGCACGCCTGTGCCCGACTGTGGCGACGGCAAACTAGAGTGTGTGCCCTATCACGAATGGGTGACGAATTATATCGCGGTCATCGGTGGGCGCTAGAGCAGGGATTGGGGAGTAGGGACTGGGGACTGGAGATCGATTCATTCCGATCCCCAGTCCCCGATCCCCAGTCCCCAGTCTCCAATTCCTTTGGAGAATCGAATGGATCACAAACTCTGGATCGATGGCGGTTGGGCCGACAGCCGGGACGGCGGGCAGATGACGGTGGAAAATCCAGCCACAGGGGAGATGATTGCCCAAGTGGTGGACGCAGGCCGGGCGGATGTGGATGCGGCGGTGCAGGCGGCCAAGACGGCCTTCTACGACGGGCGTTGGTCGCGCCTCGCCCCTGGCGCACGCTCTCTGGCCCTGCATCGGCTGGGCGACCTGCTGGAAAGCCGAGCCGAGGAGTTCGCCCGGCTGGAATCCCTCAACACCGGCAAACCCTACGCAGCCGTCAGCCTGGCCGGGGACATCCCCTTTGCCGTGGACAATCTGCGCTTTTTTGCCGCGGCAGCCCGGGACACCCACGGCGCGGCCGCGGGCGAATATCTGCCCGGCTATACGTCTATGTCCCGCCGGGAGCCGGTGGGGGTGGTGGGGCAGATCGCGCCCTGGAACTACCCGCTGCTGATGGCCGTCTGGAAGCTGGGGCCGGCCCTGGCTGCAGGCTGCACAATCGTCCTCAAACCCGCCCCTACCACACCGCTGACGACGCTCCTGCTGGCCGAGCTTTTCAGCGAAGCAGGCATCCCGGACGGGGTGGTGAATATCGTCACCGGCGGCAACGACGCGGGCCAGGCAATTGTCGAACATCCCGATGTGCGGATGGTCAGTCTGACCGGCTCCACCGCCACAGGCAAACGGGTGATGGAGACGGCAGCCAAGACGCTCAAACGGGTCCACCTGGAATTGGGCGGCAAAGCGCCGATTCTGGTCTTTGACGATGCAGATTTGGATGTCGTGGCGCAGAAGACGGCTTTCGGCGCAACGGTCAACAGCGGCCAGGACTGCACAGCGGCCACCCGGGTCTACGTGGCCCGCAACCGCTACGCCCAAATGCAGGAAGCGCTGGTCGAATCTATGCGCGGCGTGGTCGTGGGCGATCCCTTTGCCGAGGGTACGCAAGTGGGGCCGCTGGTCTCCGGTCGCCAGCGGGAGCGGGTGGCCGGTTTTGTGGAGCGGGCCAAAGCGGCCGGCGCGACAATCCTGACCGGGGGCGGCGTTCCGTCGGGGATGGATCAGGGCTACTATTACGCGCCCACGGTCCTCAGCGGGATGGGGCAGAAGGACGAGATCATCCAGGCCGAAGTCTTTGGCCCGGTGGTGACGATTATGCCCTTCGACAGCGACGATGAGGCCGTGGCCCTGGGCAATGATGTACCTTACGGGTTGGCCGCCGCGCTCTTTACAAAGGATGTGGGCCGGGCCATGCGTATCTCCAGCCAACTGGAGTTCGGCACGGTCTGGGTCAACGACCATATCCCGCTGACTTCGGAGACGCCCCACGGCGGCTTCAAGCAGTCGGGCTTTGGCAAAGACCTGTCGGCGGAGGCCGTGGCGGACTATAAAGTGACGAAGCACGTGATGATCGCACACGGATAAATTAAGCGCTGATGGGATGATGGGCAAAGCTCATCACCCCATCAGCCCACTACCCGCGGAGCCACCTCTTTGGCAAATCAATCCCCTGCCATCCGCTTCGTTGACATCAGCCGCCACTTTGGTGATGTGAAGGCTGTGGATGGCGTCTCTCTGGACATTTTCGACGGCGAATTTTTCTCGTTCCTCGGCCCTTCCGGTTCGGGCAAGACGACTTGTCTGCGGATGGTGGCCGGTTTCGAGCGGCCCAGCGCCGGGCAGATTTTTCTGCACGGTCAGGACGTTTCCCACCTGCCCCCCTACGAGCGGGATGTGAACACCGTCTTTCAGGACTACGCGCTCTTTCCCCATATGTCTGTAGCCGACAATGTGGGCTATGGGCTGATGGTGAAGGGCGTGGCAAAGCCAGAGCGGGCGCGCCAGGTGGAGGAGATGCTGGAATTGGTGCGGCTGCTCGGTCTGGGCAAACGCAAACCCTCCCAGCTTTCTGGCGGTCAACGGCAACGGGTGG
>CAMDQF010000211.1 GCA_945905745.1 Litorilinea aerophila | reverse complement strand
TATACAGCTGCGGTTTGGCTGCAAGGCAAGCATCGGGCACGGATCACCGTCGCTCTTGGCCACACGCAGCCCTTGCCCGATCTCTTTGGCGCAGAAGTGGAGCTGGCGACATACACCGACCCCGATGCTGCCCTCTACGCCCTCGCCCTGCGCCAACGGGAGCTAACCGGTCTGACGCTCAATTGGCTCGGCACGTATGAACACGCTGCGCAAAGTTGGATACGCTTTATGGAGTACGACAACCGATGGCAACAATCACTTCCGATCAAATCCATGCATTCTTGACAGAATTGGGTTCCCGCTACCAGCATCAGGCGACCTTGCTTCTCTTGGGTGGAAGCGCTCTCTGTCTTTTGGGTAGTGAGCGTCCCACATTGGACATCGATTATATCGGTGACGATATCCGCAAGGATGAATTACAGCGTGTGATTGAGCAGGTAGCTCAGGAGTTGCGCCTTGCGGTCGACGCTGTGCCGATAGCCCAATTTGTGCCTATGCCAACTGGTGCCGACGACCGGCGGCTGTTGATCGGTCGCTTTGGCAGTATCGAAGTCTACGTACTCGACCCATACACAATCGCATTGAGCAAACTTGATCGCGGTTTTGAGACCGATATCGAGGATATTGTTTTTCTGATTCACCGCAGCCTCATCACCTTTGAACAACTCGAACGAGTTGCCTTGACTGCTTTGACGCGCGCCAGTGAGTTCGACATGAGTTCGCTGGATGTCCAAGCTCATTTGCAGGCGGTGCGCAGTCTGCTTGGATGATGTCTTTGCGCTACTGCCGATATCAGCGCGCGGGAAGCGCAGATCGACCGGCTGGTCTACGCGCTCTACGGGTTGACGGAGGAGGAGATTAAGATTGTGGAGGGTGGGTGATAAAGAACACAGATAGAGTTCATACAATGCGGAGTAGGCATCCTCAGATACGACCAGAGTGATTCATCTATAGATACGACCAGAGTGATTCATCTATTAGTTTTGCGATTGGACTCGCGATTCCATTCCTCTTCATTCGGAAGCGACAAGATGGGTAACGAAATTGGTTCTTTGAGCCGACGGGATGATCCAACTGGTCTGGCTGCCTCTGGAGCGAGATTGTGGTATAATCCAATCAGAGTCGAAGATAGTCAGTCGTGCCAGATTGCAATGAACCGAGGTGGGTACTCAATGGTCCAAGTAATGATGCAACTCCCCGATCAGTTGGCAGAACAAATCCTGCCAGTGCGTCGCTGGCTGCCTGTCATCCTCGAATTGGGTCTGGCCCGTTTGAAGACACCCGCCGCGCAGACATCCGCTGAGATTGTTGAGTTTCTGCTTGGCAATCCCTCTCCGGCTGAAGTGATGGCCTATCACGCGTCGGATCGTTCACAGGAACGATTGCGAAGACTGTTTGCGCTGAACAGCGCAGGTTTGCTTGGTGAGGCAGAGCAAGCCGAACTGAACGAGTTAGATCGCCTTGAACATATAATTTTGATGCTTAAGGCAAACGTCCCCCAATATCCGCATAGCTGACACGGCAGGGATTGACCTGTACGAACAATATCTGCGAAAATCTGTGGTTTCTGCGCAATCTGCGTTCCGCGTTTCAGCCAGCCTCCCCCGCCCCCATCAATTGATGACCGTGCAGTCGGGCGTAGTGACCGTCGGCCGCCATCAACTCGGCGTGGCTGCCCTCTTCGATGATGCGCCCCGCTCCATCGCCAGAATGCGGTCGGCGTTGCAGTGTGCGGTACTGGTCGGAGGTTGTGGTAGAATTAAGAAAGCAATGAAGATGAGTTCTACAACCTCCGATGCGCCTACCTACCCAGGAGAACGGGCCGATGGTAACTCTTACTCTTGACGACAACCAGGTGTTGGATTTGGTGCGCCAACTGCCCGACGAGCAGCGAAGCTGGCTTTTTCGCCAGTTGCTTCAATTTGAATGGCCGGCCTGGGCCGAGCTTTCTTCCTACGCGGCAGCACAGGCAGGGAAAGTTGCGGCCAGTCGCGGTCTGCATTGGGAAACAATGTCAGAAAACGAGCGGGAAGCGCTGGTGGACATCCTCCTGCACGAGTCGGACTGATGGCAACCCGGGTCGTCTTTGACACAAACATTCTTATCTCGGCGTTGCTCTCCCTCAACGGCGCGCCCTTTCGTTGTGTGGCTCTGGCCTATACCGGCGCTGTGCGGTCGGTCACCTGCGCCGAAATCCTCGATGAATTTGACGAGAAACTGCGCACCAAATTTGCTTTTGACGCGACCCGCGCTTCCCTTGCCGCGGATAAAATCAGGCAATGCTCGGAAGTTGTCTCAATCTCCGGTCTTCTCAATGCTGTAGCTCAAGACCCCGACGACGACATTGTGATTGAGTGCGCCGTAGTCGGGAAAGCGTCCGTCATCATCAGCGGCGACAAACATCTGCGCGCCCTCGGCCACTATCAAGACATTTCTATCTTGACCGCCAGCGATTTTCTTGCAACCGAAACCTGACGTGTTTTCCTTCCCCTCTTCCGGGTTGCAGGGCCCGCTTCTTCACACCCCCAGCAACTGATGGCTGCGCAACCGGGCGTAGTGACCGTCGGCCGCCATCAACTCGGCGTGGCTGCCCTCTTCGGTGATGCGCCCCCGCTCCATCGCCAGAATTCGGTCAGCGTTTGCCATCCAGACTTCAAAGGGCGACACCGGTGAAATGTTCAGGGCGCGCAGGTCTTGAGGACGGATGATTTCCCGCTCTTCCAGAAGAGTTAAAATGCGTTCGGTCTGTTTCATTGTATAAAGGTAGATAACGTCGGCATTTATTGACAAATGCCGACGTTATCTATATTGAGACACCCCCACCTCCCCCACCCCCATCAACTGATGGTACCCCATCAAACTGATGGGACCCCCATCAACTGATGGCCGTGCAGCCGGGCGTAGTGTCCGTCCCGGCCCAGCAGTTCCAGATGGCTGCCATCCTCAATCACCCGTCCCCGCTCCATCACCAGAATGCGGTCGGCGTTGCGCACGGTGCTCAGCCGGTGCGCGATGACCAGACTGGTGCGGCTGCGCAGCACCCGCTCCAGCGCCTCCTGAATCAGCGCCTCCGTGGCCGTGTCGATGCTGCTGGTGGCCTCGTCCAAAATCAGCACACCGGACGGGTTCAACGCCAAAGCCCGGGCCAGAGCCAGCAACTGGCGCTGCCCTTGCGATAGATTCTCCCCGTTGGGCATCACCTCATAGTCGTAGCCGCCGGGCAGCTCCTCGATAAATCGGGCCGCATTGCTGAACTCCGCGGCCCGGCGCACATCCTCGTCGGTCAAATCTTCCCGATAGAGCCGGATATTAAAAGCGATGGAACCGGAGAGACAGACCGGGTCCTGGGGCACGACCGCCACCGTGCGGCGCAGGTCGCGCACAGGGAAGCGGCGGATGTCCACGCCGTCCAGCCGGATTTCACCCTGGCGGGGGTCGTATTGCCGGGCCAACAGACTGACCAGACTGGACTTGCCCGCGCCGGTGGGCCCGACGACAGCCACACTCTGCCCCGGCGGGATGGTCAGAGAGATACCCCGCAGCACTGGCTCGTCGGGCAGATACCAGAAATGGACATCCTCAAATTCGATGTTACCAGCCACCTTTCCCAGGGGCAGGGGTTCGGCTGGGTCCGCCACAGCCGGTTGGGTGTTGAGCAGGGCAAAGATGCGCTCGGCCGCGCCCAGGGCAATCTGCACTGTGTTGTACTCCTGAGAGAGGCGCAGCACCGGCTGGAAGGCCCGTTCGGTATACTGGATAAAGGCCACCAGCGTGCCCAGCGTCGCCCAACCAGCCAGCACCCCCTGGCCGCCCCCATAGAGAATCAGCCCCAGCCCCACCGCCGACAGAATCTCTTGCACAGAGAGAAAGAGCGCACTGTGCCAGCGCAGATTGATCAGCGCGGCCCGGTAACTTCTGTTGTAGCCCTCAAACTCCTGTTCGCTCTCGTCTTCCCGGTTGAACAACTGCACGACCGTCATGCCGTGGACCTGCTCGTTGAGAAAGGAGCTGATGCGGGCCTGGGCCGATCGCTCGCCGCTGGAGGATTCCCGGATGCGCGCCCGGAAATAGCGGGTGACAAAGTAGACCAGCGGAAGCACGGCCAGAGAGAGCAGGGCCAGCCGCCAGTTGACCGCCACCATTACCGTCACAATCACAATCAGCGTCACCCCTTCCACCAGCACAATCACAATGCTGCGGGAGAGGACCGCGTTGAGCTGGTCGATGTCGTTGGTCAACCGGGCCACCAGCTCGCCCGTGGGCGTGTTGGTGAGAAAGGCGTGGTCCTGGTGTAGGATGTGGCTGAAGACCCGGGTGCGCAGGTCGGCCAGTGCCCGCTGGCCCGCCTGTTGCAGAAAATAGGTGAAGGCAAAAGTGAGCAGGAAAATGGCCATGGCTGTCGCGCCGTAGATAGCTGTGATGCGCCAGAGCGCGCTCACATTGCCCTGTGCGATAGGGCCGTCGATGGCCTGTTGCAGCAGATAGGGGGGCACGGCATTGAGACCGGAGACCGCGACCATCAGCACCAGCGCGGCAAAGAGCCACTTTTTGTAGGGGCCGAGAGAGGAGGCCAGCAGTTGGAAGAGGGCTGAATCCTGGCTGGCGACTTCGCTGATTTTGGCACCGGCTTCGGGTGTTTGGGCTTTCTGTTTTGGGTCAACCTGCGACATGTGCCATCTCCTCCTTGGCCTGTTCCACTTCCCGGTAATACATCTCGGCATAGAAACCGTTGAGGCGCAACAACTCCTCGTGGCTGCCCCGCTCCACAATCTCGCCGTGGTCCAGCACAATAATCTGATCCGCGTCCACCACAGTGGCGATACGCTGGGTCACAATAATCCGGCTGCGTTTGCCTTCGGTCTGCTGGCGCAGCTCCCGCAGAATCTCCGCCGCGGTCTGCATATCCACACTGGCCAGGGCGTCGTCCAGCAGCAACACCTTCGGATCCCGCACCAGCGCGCGGGCGATGGCTGTGCGCTGGCGTTGCCCGCCAGAGAGGGTCGCGCCCCGCTCGCCCACCACACTGTCCAGCCCATGGGGCAACTGGCTCAGATCGTTGGAGAGGCGGGCCTGGTCCATGGCCCGGAAGATGCGGGGGTCGGGCACATAGGGGATGCCCAGGGCGATATTGTTGCGTAGGGGCATACTGAAGAGCAGGGATTCCTGGGGCACATAGACAACCGTACTGCGCAGGTCGGCCAGTTTGATCTCCCGCAGGTCGTAGCCATCAATCGTCACCCGCCCTTCCGTCGGGTCGTAGATGCGTCCCAGCAGGCTGATCAGCATAGACTTGCCCGAACCGGTCGGCCCCACAATACCCAGGGTTGTGCCGGGGGGAATGTTCAGATCGATGTGGCGCAGTGCCCAGCGCTCCTGATCCTCGGCCCAGACGCCCACATTTTCCAGACGGATGTGACCGTCCAGTTTGACCACCGGCGCGTTTTCCGGGTCGGCCACTTTGGGCCAGCGCCCCAACACCTCGCCGATGCGCACAGCAGCCGCACTGCCCTGCAGCAAGCGTTCATAGGCGTCGGTGATCTGCTGCGCGCCGTTGTTGAGCAGCCCCAGATAGACGATAAATTGCACGTACTCGCCAATCGTCAGATTGCCGCCGATGATACTCATCCCACCCACAAAGACGACGATTGTGGCCGCGATGCGTACCACCAGACTGGGTAGGGGCGAAATCACCCCGCTCTGCAGCACAAAGTGCAGATTGCTGTTGACGTAATTCTCATTGGCGACCCGGAAGGCCCGGCTCACCGCATCGCCCTGGACATAGGCGGTGAGCATCCGGGCCGCGTTCAGATGTTCCTGGACAAAGGACGAGAGTTTGGCGATCTCCTGCTGGACCAGCACAAAGGAGTGTTCCAGCACCCGGCCCAGCCGCACCTGTATGGCGATGCTCAGGGTCAGCATCCCCACCACCATCAGGGCCAGTTGGGGGCTGGTGCGCCCCATCAGCCCCGCGCCGATGAAAAGGAGGAAGAAGGCGTGCATAAACATCTGGAAGCCCGCGCTGTAGAAGCGCCAGACGTAGATAAAATCGCTGGTGCTGCGGGAGAGCAGATCCCCCGTGCCATAGGCCTGGCGGGTCTCCCGGTCGAAGAGAAGCAGCCGGTGGAAGAGTTCCTGGCTCATCTGGTAGGAGATACCCGCGGCGATGTCGCCGGTGAGCATACGCAGCAGATAGCGAAAGAGAGCGACGATTCCGGACAGGAGCATCAGCCCTACCGCATACCAGGCCAGTTCGCTGGGCCGCGCGTTCCGGTTGAGCGCGTCCACCGCCCAGCCCAGCCAGGTGGGGCTGAAGGCGCTGGCCCCTGCGCCGATCAGGGCGTAGAGGGTGCCGATTATCAGCGCCCGGATGTAGGGGCGCTGGTAGGGGAGAAGAATTTGGAGTCCGCTTTTTTGCATCAGGGGGCCTCTGCTGGGGAGGGGACGGATTGGACGACGGACGGCGGACGACAGACCGCGCTGGGCAGTGCGGTGTCTGCGGTCCGCTGTCTTTGGTCAACGGTCTTCTGATTGTAGCGGATGTGGGGCGTTTGGGCAAAATTGAGATTGAAAACCTAAACCGGTACAGTCTAAAAGCAAGATGAGGCCCGCGCTACGTGGCAAAAAGCTGGACGCTGATATATGCAGATGATTTCTCTGGATCAGCGTCAATATCCGTACCCGCAGGGAGGTGGAACGAGAAAAACGAGTCCAGTGTAAAGGGCGGATAGCCCTTGGCTCCTGGCCCGGCGGGATGTCTATGCGGACAACCAGACGGAACTTCTCTTGCTGTTGGAAAACTGAAATTTGATTTGACGTCCCTCCCTGGTAGTGTTATACTTGCTTACTGATCGTATAGATAGCCGAGACCTTCCCCTCTTGCCGAAAAATGGTCGCAAATTGATCGGCCTGGAAGCGCCTCGACACAAACCACAAGGAGCACGGATATTAGTAAAGATAACACCCGAGTCAATAGAGACATTCGCGCCCGCGAAGTCCGCGTGATCGACGACGCTGGCGAGCAGCTTGGCATCATGCAAACCCGCGATGCCTTGACCATCGCCATGGAAAGAGAATTGGATCTGGTAGAAGTCGCACCCAATGCCACTCCACCGGTCTGTCGGCTCATGGACTATGGCAAGTTCCTCTATGAAAAGCAGAAGCGTGAACGGGAAGCCCGCAAAGCGCAGAAGCAGATTGAGATCAAAGAGGTGCGTCTGCGTCCCAAAACCGGCGAGCATGACATTCAGGTTGTCCTCACCAAATCGCGCAAGTTTTTGGCAGAAGGCGACAAAGTCAAGGTGACCATCCGCTTCCGGGGACGTGAGATCGTTCACCGGGAAGTGGCTTTCACATTGATGAAACGCGTTGCCGCCGATTTGGCCCCGGTTTCCATCGTCGAAGCCCACCCTGCCTTTGAAGGCCGCGCGATGTTTATGCTGCTGGCCCCAGGTTCCAGTGTGAGCAAAGAGGAAGAGTAGTCCTGGGCCGCAGTGGTCGCAGAACGCTTGGTAGTTAGACCGGCCCCAAAGTGGACAAACATCTCACAAAGGGGTATACTGCTGTGCTGAACAAACGGGCATTCGCCCGTTTTGTCTTGTTTGCCTGTCGAATGGCAAGAATTGGAGTCCAGAAATGCCTAAGATGAAGTCGCACAAAGGGACGCAGAAGCGTCTGCGGTTGACCAAGAATGGCAAAGTGATGTTTATGAAAGCGGGAGGTGGCCATCTGCGCCGTCGCGCGCGGCGGACTGATGACTACAGCCACCCGATTTCCAGCACCAACAAGAAAATGGTCAGCCTGGTCAAGTTGGGCGTTCACGGCTAGGAAACCCCTGCCGCGCCCATCTGTGGAAAAGACATTCTCCAGAAGTGGAATGTCCGATAAGTAAACCACTATCTACTACCTACTACCTAATACGTGGACGGCACCGCAAGAGGTTTGGGGATGATTCCCCGGCCCGCCCTCACGGAAGGAGAAACAAATGCCACGGTCATCACCGCGGGTAGCTGCTCACCAGCGGCACAAGAAAGTTCTGAAGTTTACCAAAGGCCAATATGGCAGTCGCTCGAAGCTATTTCGGCGGGCCAACGAGGCAATGCTCAAATCCCTCTTCTATGCGTTTCGCGACCGACGCAACCGCAAGCGGGATTTTCGCCGTCTTTGGATCACCCGTATCAATGCTGCGGCCCGGCTCAATGGCCTGACCTACAGCAAGTTGATACACGGCTTGAAAGTGGCGAACGTCCAGGTGGACCGCAAAGTCCTGGCGGACATTGCGGCCCGGGATGCCGTCACCTTTGGCAAAATTGCCGAACTGGCCAAATCCCATCTAAGCCCAGCGTAGTTCGGTTTGCCCGATCTTCGACACGACACAACACCATTCGACAGGCAACGGCAGGGGCTTCGGTCTCTGCCGTTTCTTTTCCCCGTCAGCCACAGGCAAAAGCGGACGCAGATGTACGCAGAAACAGCAGATTTTACAGATTTTATCTGCGTTAATCACTTTTTTTGTACTGGTCAGGAAGATGCTGGAATCTTAACGCAGAGTCGCGGAGGCGGAGAGACGCAGAGAATTGCTTTGCGGCTGGCAATGTGATTGCCCCCATTCTTGGCCGCTTTGCGTTGAAATATCCGTTCCACCATCACCTTGACCAATACAGTTAATTACTTTTTTCAGCGTCATCAGCGTCCTATTCTCATTTGACTATGCAAGAGATCACCAGCGCCAGCAATCCACGCATCAAATTAGCCCGCAAGCTCAGCCGGCGGCGGGCCCGGGAGCAGGCCGGTCTCTGTCTGTTGGAAGGAAGCCGGCTGGTGATGGACGCCTGGTCGGCCGGGGTCCGTTTTGATGCAGTCTTCATCACTCAATATCTTCTGGACCAGCCGGAACCTTCGCCCCTCTTCTCGGCGTTGGAAGGGGCAGGGGTGCCGCTTCTGCTGGTGAGCGAAGCCCTCCTGGCCGAAATCAGCGACACCACCACCCCCCAGGGCATTGTGGCGTTGAGCCATCTGCCCGAGCGACCTGTGCCGCCGGACCCCTGGCTGGTGCTGGTGCTGGATGGGGTGGGCGATCCGGGCAATGCGGGAACGCTTCTGCGCAGCGCGGTGGCGGCGGGGGTGGAGCTGGTGATCTTCGGGCCAGGCACGGTTGACCCCTTTGGCCCGAAAGTATTGCGGGCCGGGATGGGGGCGCAATTTCGTGTAGCAATAGTTGTGGCTGTTACCTGGGACGAGGTAGAATCGGCGCTGTCGGGAGATCGCATCTGCTATGTGGCGGATGCTCAGGCCCCTCTTCGCTACGATCAGGTGGACTGGAATCAACCTGCGGCGCTGGTGATCGGCAGTGAAGCCCAAGGCCCCAGCCAGGCTGCCCTGGCCACAGCCACCTCGATCGCCATTCCGATCGTCAGTGGGGTGGAATCGCTCAACGCGGGGATGGCAGGTTCGGTCATCCTCTTCGAGGCGGCCCGCCAGCGGCGCACGGGTCAGAGCGCCTAAGTACCGGGGACCCTGCCCGGCAAGGCAGCACGCCATCTTTGACGCTTCAATTCATAGGGAAGGTCTCTGGCACTTCCAGCCAGATTGGTTGACTTTGACAATCCCATCCCACGCCCGTACACTATGGTGGCTGGCGCGGGACTTTTGAATCCTTGGGAGTAGACCTATGGTTGGGATGAATATATGGTGGTATGTGGGCACAGGCTTTCTGTTGGGATGGGTGATCTCCACTTTGACAGAGTGGCTCTGGTTTCGTGGGCGGCGTGCAGCTGTTGGCCCCGTCGTTCAGCCCAGCAGTGGATCGCTTCCGATCAACCGACAACCTGCGGCGTATCCAGCGCCGGACTATCAGCCCTATGGGGTCTCTGCTCCCGGAAGCGGCCAGCCCAGCGCAGCCAGCGGCAACCGTCCGGACCCGCTCTCCGACATTCGGGGCATCGGGGATGTCTATGAGCAGCGGCTCTACGAAGCGGGCATCTTCACCTGGCACGAATTGGGCCAGGTCGATGTGGACACCCTGCGGGCGGTTACAAAGGCGCTGCCCACAAGTCATCCAGAATCGTGGATCGAGCAGGCCCGCCAGTTGGCCGCTGAAAATGGGCGGATTGGTGCAACCTACACCGGTCCTGTGCCCAGCGACCTGACCCGTATTCCAGGCATTGATCAGGTTTTTGAACAGGAATTGGTGCGGGCCGGGATCGTCACTTTTGCCCAGTTGGCCCAGACGACTGCGCCTGAACTCGCTGCGATTATCCCGGCCCATCGACTAGACGACGCTATCGACTTCCCCGCCTGGATTCGGGAAGCCAGGGAGTTACAGGCAAAGGGCTAGTCTATGCAAGGGCCACCCTATTTTGATTGGCGTCTGGATCGATGGAAGATTGGGCTGGCTCTCCTGCTCTGGGTGGGGCTGTTTGTCTTTTTGCCCGCCCAGCAGCCGGTTATCGCGCCCCAGGGAGCCTCGCCGATTGCCCGGCCTGGTCAACGTCCGGTAGTCGGAGCCAGCAGTCAGACGGACACAGCCCCAGCGGTTGTAGGGGAATTGGCCCAGTCAACGGTCGAAGCGCTCCCGGTTATAGAGTCCCCGCTTCCCACACCGGCCATTGAACCCTCCGGCTTGCGTTCCAACCCGTCACAATTGACAATTTTGGAACCAGGCCGGGGACCTTTGCGCAACAGTACCCCCCTTTTTTGGGGACAGGCTAAGCCTGATGGACTGTTGGAGATTCTGGTGGAGGGTCGGCGTTTTGCGGCCTCGGCCGACGGGGATGGCTATTGGCAGTTTACCCCGCCCTCGCCCTTGCCTGTGGGTATGACGTGGGTGCAAGCGCGCACCGTCGATGCAATGGGGACTTTGCTCTCCGAGACCGTTTCCCAGATGGCGTTGGTGGGCTCCGCTGCCCAGCCCATCTCCCCGCCGATGATTTTGACACCCCTGCCCTTTGCGGGCAAATTGGACAATAGCACACCCTATTTCTCCGGAAGCGGGCCAGCGGGCAGACGGTTGGTCATCTTTGCCCAGCCACGGACAGCTCCAGAAAGTGGGAAGTTGTCTGGTGAGTCCGGCGATCCGTTCGGCTCGGTGGTGGTCGCTGCGGATGGCAGATGGGAGTGGCAGATGTCTACGCCTTTGCCCGGTGGTCAAACGACGCTCTGGGTTGTGGTCGTGGATGTTGAGGGCACGCCGCTGAGCCGCTCCTGGCCGGTGACGCTGGATGTGGCTGATGATGCAGCACCGTCGGTGCTTGTGGGTGCAACTCGCTAACAGCAGAAACGGCTTCTCACCCATTTCCGCCCAAATTTGTCAAGAGCCGTTCGATAAGGTATAGTTAGATGCGTATGTGTGGGCTCCTAGCTCAATGGCAGAGCAACGGCCTTTTAAGCCGTGGGTTCTGGGTTCGAGTCCCAGGGGGCTCATTCGTTGGCAATTGCCTAAAAGCAAAGCTAACGCGAAATCGGTAACGGTCTGTGTACGAAGATTGCACTCTAAATGCCGGTAACACTCGTTGGCATAGAAAGGTTCAATCCCGACACAGACTGTTTCAAGATGCTGTCGCAAGGAGAGTACAGGCTCCATTGCCTGTTCTCATATGACTGAGATGTATTACGTCTCAAGTCGTTCAGTTGTTAATGTACCTGTATGAGGAAAGTCGTCTCAAGGTTGGCGCCAGGGGGACGGCTTTTCTCATTCCCGAAAACAGGAAGCGATTGACGAAAACTATACTATTCTGTAGTGATCAGGATGATGATGAAATCAAAATAACCAAAGCCTGTTAGCGAACTCGTTGGGGGAGAGGCCGGGAATAGGCAGTCCCTGATGGGGACGGTCATTATACTCGGCCAAGAATTGTTTCAAAAGAAGGGCCAACGCCAGG
>CAMDQF010000210.1 GCA_945905745.1 Litorilinea aerophila | reverse complement strand
CATATCCAGCGCGCCGTAGGGACTGGCACCCCGTGGATAGCGATCCACCGGTGTGGTGGTTGTGCGCTTGCCCGTGCGCCGGTAGTTGAGCCGCGTCCGATCCGGCGCTGCATCGCCCCAGGGATAGATAGTTGGGGAGCCCGTTTGGGGCAAGGGGCCCCGGGCTGCCTTCTCCCATTCAGCTTCTGTGGGCAAACGGACAGAGGCCCAGCGGCAAAAGGCTTGCGCGTCAAACCAATCGACGTGGGTCACCGGATGCTGGGCCAGAGCCGGCGGCGGCGCGTCGGCCAACCAATGGGCCGGTGCCGGGTGTCCGGTCGCCTGTATAAAGGCCGCATAGACCCGATTGGTCACAGGCGTTTGTGCCAGGCGAAATTCGGCCACATCCACCAAATGGGGGGGCAATTCGCTGGGCAAAACTGCACTGCGCGCCGGCTGGGGCATACTGCCCATCACAAAAGGACCAGCCGGGATCGTCACCCAGTCAATCTCTGGCTCGGACTGGATTTCGGCCTGGGCAGTTGTCGCGGCCACCCGAAAGCCAATGTAGACATCCCGCACACCGGCGGCCATACCGTCACGGGCTGCGCAGCGAATCTGGCGCAAGTCGTGGTTGTAGGAGCCGCCGCGCACCACCCGCGGCCCTGGTTTTGTCGCGCTCTCCCGCCCGTCGTTCGGCTGATAGGGATAGGGCCGCAAGAGGCTGTTTGTCCATTCCCACACGTTGCCGGCCAGATCGAGAACGCCATAGACACTGGCCCCTAAGGGGAAGCGTCCCACCGGCAGCACACTTTGCCCGGCTGGGGCAACGCCCTGGGACTGACCATTGAAGTGACAACGGGTCTGATCGGGCAACCCATCGCCCCAGGGCCACCAGCGCCCGTCCTCGCCGCGCGCCGCCTTCTCCCATTCTGCTTCGCTGGGCAAACGCACACCCGCCCAGGCGCAGAAAGCCTGGGCATCGTGCCAACTGACATAGGTTACAGGGAACTCTTCTGTGCCTGGCGCTGGCTGCCCATTCATCCAATGACCGGGTGCAGGATGCTGGGTGGCGCTGACAAAGCGCTGGTATTGTCGGTTTGTGATGGGCACACGGCTGATGCAGAAGGTGGGCAGGGCAATCTGCTCTTGGGGCAACTCATTGGCAAAGGGAGGGGCGGCGTCCCGGGGGTTGCTGCCCATCCAAAATGGTCCGCCTGGGATCGCAATCCAAGTAAAGCTATCATTTATCCATTCCGCTGCCGCATCACTCATTCCCTCACTCCTCATTCCCTCACTCCTCATTCCCTCACTCCCCATTCCCCATTCCTCATTCCGCGTTCCGCATTCGAAACCCATTCCCATAGACCACCACCTCCACCCCGCCGTCCACCACCGACGGGTGGCTGATCTTCACACCCAGCACACCAGCATAGCCTTTGGCCGTGGCTTTGGCCTCCAAATCGGCCAACGCCTGTTCCACCGCAGCCTGAATCAGCCGTTCGTAGTGGGTCATGCGCCCGCCCACCAGATTGCGGATATTCTCCCGCACATCCTGCACAATATTGGCGGCATAGACAGTGACGACGACCAGCAACTCGCCAATTTCGATGTCGTCCCGGTGGGGGTGGTCCAGAGCAATCAGCACAGAATATCTCCTGAAGAATGGAACGCGGATGACGCGGAAAGGGCGGATATACGCGGATTTTTAAGAGCGGAACCGAGTAACTACTCAGCCGGGAACGCCGTCATCCCTGACGGCAAGTGTGCAGCCGCCGCCAGGGATGGCGGCGTTCCCAGAGGTACAAATCGTTGCCTGAGTAGTTATCTTTTATCCGTGCAAATCCGCCCGATCCGCGTCATCCGCGTTCTATCCTTTGTTGCGGTTTTCGGGGATGTTGACCGTCACATTCACGCTGGGACTGCGCCGCAAGAAGAGCCGCCAGAGCAGGAAGAGCAGGAGCAGCCCCGCGCCCAGATAGAGCAGATTCTGCCACGAGGCATATTTGCGCCAGAATAGCAGCCAGGGAACCTCGCCGCCCATCACCCGCTGGGTATCTTCGATAACGCCTGTCACTGTCTCCACCGGATTGGAAGCTGCCTCGGCCTGCTTGGAGAGAAAGGCCAGGGTCTCCTCCACGTTGTCGCTCTCCACCAGGGCTTTGCGGATATCCTCAAATTTGAGTTTGGGCATCAGCATTGGTTCGCGCAGCAGTTGGGAGACCAGTTGATTGCTCTCCTGGGGTGTCATTTGGGTGATGTAACTGGCCAGCCAGCGCAGATCGTCCGGGCTGAAGGTTGTCACGGCTGCGCTCAATTGCTCCGCAGGTAATCCTAGCAGAATCTCCCGCTCCAACTGGTTGAGTTCCATCAGCGAACGAATGGCCGCACCGTCGCCCAGGGCCAGCACCGCCTCCAATGCCAGACGGTCGGCGAAATCTGCGGGTGTGGCGATTTTGTAGAGTTCGGTCTCGGCCACGCCTGTGATGGATTCCCCGGCCAGATCAGCCCAGGCGATGACCGTTTGGGGGTCGCCAGTAGTGCGCAGAATCTCAAAAGCAGGTTGGGGTAGATAGAAGATGCGCTCAAAGGTACCGCTGTTGATCTCTGCGTCGATCTGCTCCGGCGTGAGTTTGGCATCGCTCACCGCCACCAGCGAGGCCAACTTTTGCACCTGATCCGCGGTGGTGGTGTTCAGGAGTGTCTGGAAGCGGGGATTCGTCTCGGCCAACTCCAGCACCCGGCTGAATTTGGCGCGGAAATCCAGCCAGGCCGCGTAGATATCGTTGGAGACCGCGCGGGCCAGTTCGGGCATCTCGACGCCCAGTTCCGTCTCCACCACTTCGGCCACCTGTGCCCGGATGGCGGTTTTCACCTCCCCCCCTTTCAGCGCTTCCCGAATCTGGGGCAGACTCCCCTCCCCCGCTTCGATCAAATCCCAGATGATCAGCCCGCCGCCGATGATCCAGCCCGCCAGGGGAATCACAGCCGTAGCCGCCTTGCCCAGAATGCGCCCGGCCACTTTGCCTGCCACCCGCTGGGCCACTTTTTTCGCCAGACTTTTGGCAATCTGGCTGGCAATGATCACACCTACGCCAGCCAGGGATTTTGTGCGGGTGTCCAGAATGACCGTAAAGTCGGTCTCAGAATCCTGGCCCACACCCGCCTCGGTCACCTTCTGCTCGATGTCTGCCTGAAAGACGGCAATCATCGTTTCGGAGAAGGTGTCGCCGATAAACTCCTGGACGCAGAGCAGGGCCGACGAAGCTGAGCGGGCCGTCATTGCCCCTACCTCCCGGGCCAGTTCGTCGGCAATCGAGGCTGACAGCCCGTCGATCTCCAGGCGGAAGGCATCGGAGCCAAAGGTGTAGTTGGTGACTTTTGTCGTCAGCTCCTCGGCTTTCTCCGCAGACCATCCGGAGAGAAAGCGGTTCCAATAGTCTTCTTCGTTGCGCACCCGATCCACCGCCGCGTCTACTTCTGCATCTACGACAGCATCCACCCCCTGCTCCAACCAGGCCCGCTCAACCATCCCGGCAATGTCCAGCTTGCCCTGCTCCGCGGCAAAGACAAACTGGGTGATACCATTCAACTCATCCCGCAGCTTCGCCTCCTCCACTGTCTCGCACTCCTGAAAAGTGTAGACGGCTGGGGGCGGCTCCTGGGCGCGCAGGCTTTTCTGCGGCAGCAGGCCGCCGAGAATGGCGGCGATGAGAAGTGAAGTGTAGAGATAAAGTCGCATAGCTCTCGAATCCGTTGTGTCGCCCGCACGTTGTCGGCGCATTGTCGCGGCTGTATGATACTCGCGCGGGGGTGGGATGTAAAGGATGGGCCAATCAAAAATCCCCGGCACTTCAGAAAGTGCCGGGGATTTTTGCGGAACTGATTACTGATTACTGCTCACTTTCTTAAACTGTCTCGTTCGCAGCAATCGAGACCGCGGAACTCTCGCCACCACTCTGGGCGGCAATGATTTTGTTCAGCCCCTGCATATAGGCTTTGGCGCTGGCGACGATAATGTCCGTGTCTACCCCGCGACCGCTGAAGAGCTGACGACGGGATCGCCCCTGGGCAGTCTGGCTGAAGCCCCGGCTTTCCGGCACTTCCAGGCGAATGGTCACGTCGCCGGTTGCGTCAATGCCTTCGGTCACGGCCTGCACCAAAAACTCGGCCAGGTTGTTGGGCACCTGCACAATGCGGTCGATGCCCCGATAGACCGCATCCACCGGGCCTGTGCCAAAACCGGCTTCGGTGATCTCTGCGCCGGTCTGGTTGTTGCGCAGGGTGACGACCGCCGTCGGTTTAACCGACGTGCCACACAGCACCTGTAGACCGGTCAGTTCCCAGACCTCCACG
Organism: Litorilinea aerophila; assembly: GCA_945905745.1. Classification (GTDB taxonomy): domain Bacteria; phylum Chloroflexota; class Anaerolineae; order Caldilineales; family Caldilineaceae; genus JACQGT01. The sequence continues at coordinate 7,604 of CAMDQF010000210.1, read as the reverse complement.
GGCTGGTAGAGTTCGTCCCCGACCAGGGCTTCCAAATCCGCGTCGGTGACTGTCTTCTTCTTGTCGGCCACATCTTTGAAGCGCTTGAAAATATCCTTCAATCCCTCGTCGCTCAGGTGGTAGCCCATCTCTTCCAGGCGGACGCGCAGGGCAGCCCGGCCCGAATGTTTGCCCAGTACCAGACGGCTCTGGTTCAGGCCGATGGTGGCCGCGTCCATAATTTCGTAGGTGCGCTTGTTTTTCAGCATCCCGTCCTGGTGAATGCCCGCTTCGTGGGCAAAGGCGTTGGCCCCCACAATCGCTTTGTTGGGCTGGATCACAATGCCTGTGTAGCGGCTGACCATATCACTGCTGCGGTGAATCTCCGGGGTGACGATATTCGTTTCCAGATTATAGACGCTCTGGCGGGTGTAGAGCGCCATCACCGTCTCTTCCAGGCTGGTGTTGCCCGCCCGCTCGCCAATGCCGTTGATGGTCACTTCCATCTGGCGCGCCCCGTTTTGCAGACCAGCCAGGCTGTTGGAGGTCGCCATCCCCAGATCGTTGTGGCAGTGGACGCTGAAGATTACATCCTTGCCGCCGGGTGTCTCCTCGCGCAGTTTGCGGATCAGCCCGCCAAACTCCTCCGGGGTGGTGTAGCCAACCGTATCGGGGATGTTCAGAGTCGTCGCGCCGGCTGCGATCGCCACAGCCAACACCTGCACCAGAAAGTCCGGGTCGCTGCGGCCCGCGTCCTCCGGGCTGAACTCCACACTGTCGCAGAGGCTGCGGGCATACTGGACCATATCACCAACGGTTTCCAGCACCTCGTCCCGACTCATACGCAGTTTGTGCTGCATATGGATGTCGCTGGTCGCCAGGAAGGTGTGGATGCGGGGGCGCACGGCGGGCGCGACGGCTTCCCAGGCTTTGTCAATGTCGCTTTTGAAGGCCCGGGCCAGACCGGCTACAATCGGCGGTGGCGCGATTGCACCCGATTTGTCGATACGGGGGGTGCGCCCGACGGTCTCAGCGATTTTTTTGACCGCGGCCAAGTCGCCGGGAGAGGCGGCGGGAAAGCCCGCTTCCATCACATCCACGCCCAGGCGGGCAAGCTGGCGGGCAATCTCCAACTTTTCCTGCTCGTTCAGCGTCGCGCCGGGGGACTGTTCACCGTCGCGCAAAGTCGTGTCAAAGACGATGACATTGTTGCCGTGGGCGATCTCCCGTGCCCAGGCAGCGATGTCGGGGATGGCGAAGGTGGCTACGTCTACGTCCGCGTCGATCTCCACCGCTACTTCAGGGGTTTCTTGGCTTCCATTTGTCTGGCTCATTGTATTTCTCCGATTTGGGGCAACGATTTAAGTAGATCAGTGAGCGCAGATTGAGTAGCCGAGTCTGCGAGGCGTATCGAAATCAAGCGAACGGGTCAACACAATTTCGTGTCTACCCGCTGGGTTTCGATACGGCGGGAAAGAACACCCACCTACTCAACCGGCGCTAGTCTGGTCACTAAACCGTCATGTGGTGTGATTGATTTGGATAGGACTCAGTACTGCGCGCGCTACTCCACAAAAGGTTACAAAGGCCATCGTCCACGTCAATCACCCCCCTTCAGGATATGTAGTGAAAAGGTCTGGGATTACAGTGTTTCGTTTATTCCCACTTCGCCTTCCAATTAGTGCATCCAATTCGAAGAAAATCATCTTTATCATTTCCGGCTGCCACTGACCATTCAAGTCCCAATCTTCGCACTATCCAGGCGTTGCTTGGTTCCGTATGACGGCTACCCAGTTTGTGGTTAGCCACTATGCACCAGGCTTCATTGAAGCGAAAAAACGGATTGTGGTTTTCAGGATATGGTGCCTTCTGAGCGTCAAGTTTGATGTCGTCTCTACTAAGCTCAGTAGCCGAAGCAAGATGTACTTCGCTAAATAGGGCATTCTTGGCCTCTTCGGGTAATTTATCAGCACAACTTGCAAGTAACGGAATAAGCAGGAGAATGACGATGAGGTTTCGCAGAATCTGTGATTTCATATATGCCACTCCAAATCTGATCCTGAAAACGGAAGTCTGCAATTTCCATTGTTGAACGCAAGAGGGGAAAGGCAAAAGGCAAAAACAACAGATGTTCCGTCTCTTTATCTGCGACTTTTGCCTTCCCCCTTTGCGTATCCTAGACCTCTTTCGCGTTTAAAAAGCTCATCATCCGGCGCAGTTGCTTGCCGACCACTTCCAACTGCTGCTGCTGCTCCCGATCCCGGCGGGCGTAGTAGACTTTGCCGCCGCCGTGATACTCGTCCATCCACTCCTCGGCAAAGGCCCCGGACTGGATTTCGGCCAGAATTTTCTTCATGGCCTGTTTGGTCTCGTCGGTGACAATGCGCTGGCCGCTCTTGTAATCGCCCCACTCCGCAGTATCGCTGATGCTGTAGCGCATATAACTCAGACCGCCCTGGTACATCAGGTCAACGATCAGTTTGAGTTCGTGCAGGCATTCAAAATAGGCGATCTCTGGCTGATAGCCCGCTTCCACCAATGTCTCGAAACCGGCCTTGACCAGTTCGCTGGCTCCACCGCACAGCACAGCCTGCTCGCCAAAGAGATCGGTCTCGGTCTCCTCGGCAAACGTTGTTTGCAAGACGCCAGCCCGGGCTGAACCGATGCCCTTCGCATAGGCAAGGGCGTTGGCGAGGGCTTTGCCGGAGGCATCCTGGTGGATGGCGACCAGCGCCGGCACACCGGAGCCTTCTTTGAAGACTTCACGCACCCGATGACCAGGGGCCTTGGGGGCCACCATCGACACATCCACATTGGCCGGGGCCTGGATAAAGCCAAAGCGGATGTTGAAGCCGTGGGCAAACATCAGCGTATCGCCCGCTTTCAAATTGGGGGCAATCTCCGCTTCATAGACGTTGCCCTGGATGGGGTCGGGGATGACGATCATAATGATGTTGGCTTCTTTGGTCGCATCCGCCACACTCAGCACCCGCAGACCATCGGCCTCGGCTTTGGCTTTGCTTTTGCTGCCTGCGTGCAGGCCGATGCGCACATCCGCGCCGCTGTCTTTCAGGTTCAGCGCGTGGGCGTGGCCCTGGCTGCCATAGCCGATAATGGCGATCTTCTTGTCGTTGAGTAGGGAAAGGTCTGCTTCATTCTCGTAGTAAATCGTTGCCATGAGTTCTTGTGTTCTCCGGTTGGGTTGGGTAATGGATAGTTGGTATTGGGTATTGATCGGTGGACGGTTGCAGGCGGCAGGTTGCAGGTGGAAAGTAGCAAGTAATGAGTCGAGACGCCACCTGCCACTTTCCACTTTCGACCTGCAACTCTTAAACGCCCCCCGTCTTCTCCCGTTCGCTGCGATTGCCGTTGTGACTGGGGGTGGACCGGGCCTTCCAGACAGAGGACGCGGTCTTGTGGCTGCCTTCCCGCATGCCCCGGGCCAGGGCTACCCGTCCGGTGCGTACCATCTCTTCGATACCAAAGCGGTCCAGCAGATCGATGAGGGAATTCACTTTGTCTTCGCTGCCGACGATCTGCACTACCAGGCTGTCGGCGGAGATGTCCACGATCTGTGCCCGGTAGATTTCGGCAAACTGCATGATTTCGCTGCGGGTGGCACTGGTGGTGCGCACCCGGATCAGGGCCAGTTCCCGCAGAATTGTCGGCTGCTCAGAGATGTCCTCCACACGGGTTACATCCACCACTTTGTTCATCTGCTTGATCACCTGATCCGCCACCCGCTCGTCGCCATCCACAACGAAGGTCATGCGGCTGATGCCCGGTGTCTCGCTGTGGCTCACCTGCAAACTGTCGATGTTGAAATTGCGCCTGCGTAACATCCCAGAGACCCGGCTCAACACGCCGGGTTTGTCCCGCATCCAGGCCACGAGAGTGTATTTCATAGTTGGTTCCTCGCTCTGTGCGATTGGTTGTGTGATCTGTTGTCACGTACCGGTATGACCGGGTGGCAAGTGGAAGGTTGCAAGTGATCGTGTGATGATGCCACGCCCTACCTGCCACCTATCACCTGCCACCTGCAACTTTCCACCTGCCACCTGCCACTTTCCACCTGCCACATCTTCACCAGCTCGGCTGCACGCCGCTGTACCCCTGCACCATCCCCGGCTTCGGGCGGCGGATCAGTTCGTCCACCGCCGCGCCGGGGGCCACCATCGGGTAGACATTCACCTCTTCCTTCACCCGGAAGTCGATGAGGAAGGGTCCGGGCGTGGCGTGGGCCTGCTCATAGGCGGCCACCACCTGCTCCGGATGCGTCACCCGTAGGGCAGGGATGCCATAAGCATCGGCCAGCTTGACCAAATCCGGCGTGAGGATAGGCGTGCCCACATAGCGCTTGTCATAGAACATCTGCTGCCACTGACGAACCATCCCCAAAAAGCCATTGTTGATGATGGCGATCTTCACCGACAGCTTCTCCTGCTGCAGAACAATCAACTCCTGCAAAGTCATCTGAAAACCGCCGTCTCCGGCCACTGCCCAGACCAGCGCATCCCGATCCGACATCTGTGCGCCGATAGCCGCAGGCAGGGCGTATCCCATCGTCCCCAATCCGCCACTGGTGAGCAGCTGGCCTGCCTTTTCGTGGATGAAGTATTGACATTCCCACATCTGGTGCTGGCCCACATCCGTCACGATCAGCACCCGCTGCTGCTTGGCTGCGTTGGTGGCGTGCCACAACTGGCGAATCACAAAAGGCGGAATCAGCTCATCCCCCTCGTAGTTGAGGATATCTGCATCGGCGGTGTCGCCCTTCCAATCCTGCAACAGTTGGGTCCAGCTTTGATGACGCCGTTGGCTGATCAGAGGCAGCAACGCGGGCAGAGTCTCGCCCAGATCGCCGATCACCGCCACAGTCGGGATCACATTCTTGCCAACTTCGGCCTTGTCCAGTTCAAAATGGATGATCTTGGCCTGCTTGGCGAATTTGTCCAGACGGCCTGTGATGCGGTCATCAAAGCGCATTCCCATCGCAATCAGCACGTCACAGCTCTGTACGGCTTTGTTGGCGAATGCCTCGCCGTGCATCCCGCCCATGCCCAGGCTAAGCCGGTGGGTTTCCGGGATGTCACCTGTGCCCAGCAAGGTGGTGACCACCGGGATTTCGGCCTTCTCCACCAATTCCAGCAGTTCCTGGCTCATCCCAGCCAACTTCACCCCGTGGCCGGCCATAATCAGCGGGCGTTCGGCTGCGTTGATAATCTGGGCCGCGTCCACCAGGCTGCCCAGATCATAGGAGGGCCAGGGTTCAAAACCGGGCAGGTCAATCTCAAAATCATAACGGAAAATGCCTTTGGCGTTCTGCACATCTTTGCAGATGTCCACCAGTACTGGGCCAGGGCGGCCCTCCCGGGCGATGTAGAAGGCTTCTTTGAGGATGAGCGGCAGCTCGTTGACATCTGTGACCAGATAATTGTGTTTGCAGACGGGCTGGGTTACGCCAATCACATCCGATTCCTGGAAGGCGTCGGTTCCCAGCAGATTGGTGGGCACCTGACCGGTGATGGCGACAATCGGCACACTATCCATCTGGGCCGTCGCCAGCCCCGTCACCAGATTCGTGGCACCGGGGCCGCTGGTGGCGATGCAGACACCCACCCGGCCTGTAGCCCTGGCGTAGCCATCTGCCATGTGGGCGGCGCACTGTTCGTGGCGCACCAGCACATGGTGCATGGCACCGCTGGCTTCGAAGGGGGCCAGTGCGTCGTAGGTGGGCAGAATAGCGCCGCCGGGGTGCCCAAAAATGACATTACAACCTTCGGCTACCAGCGCCTCCCACACCATTTGTGCGCCGGTCATTTCACGAGGCGTACTGTTTAATATCCGCCTCTGTTCGTCCACTTGCGTTGCTTTGGAGCGAGTCATTCTACGATTCTCCTCCTGGATAAAAGATAAAAAAAGACCCCTCCCCGGTTGGGGAAGGGTCTACAGTGACCTGAGAATCAGGGTTTACAAGACCCCCATCTCTTCTCCAACCGGACAAAGCCCCAAGTCGTCTACAAGTACGACTACGAGACCGGATACGATTAGGCTAAGAAGAGAGGCGGAGTGCATTTTCATGGGTGAACCGTGAAATATTTGTAACAGATTTCCCTGTTGCAGGTCATTATACCGAAGTCTGTGAGATTTGCAACTATCGATCTGGGCGCGATGCACAAGAAGAACTGCGCAACCTGCACTACCGTTCCAGCGGCGGATCGGCTTTCAGTTCATCGGCAGTTGGTGGCTGAAACCAACTCGACCACAGGTCCAACTCTTCTTGGGAGACGTGGAAAGTGCCGGGTGGCAGACTGGCGTTGCGTGCAGACAGATGGGCGGACAACTCCGCGTGGGATACGTCCAAAAAGCAGACTACTGCCCGCGCACCCACCGCTTTTGCCCGCGCCCGGAAGTCATCCCGCTCTTGCCTGCTCCAGAAGCCAAAGTCCAGCACCACATCCACGCCCAGGCCCAAAGCCGCCGCAGCGACCTGCCACTGCATGGTCTCCACCGGGGCGCGCACGTTATCCAGCTTTTCCTGGCTCAGATTCTCTCCGTAGAGAACAGGAATCCACTCGTCCGGCGTCAGACGCAGCGCGGGGCGTTCGCTTTCCAACTTTTTCGCCAGGGTCGTCTTCCCCGCACCCGGCAGCCCGACCATCAAAAAGAGTGTTGGTGTTCGCTTGGATTCAGCCATTTTCAATCTGTGTAAATCCTGACAATCTGTGTGAATCCGTGTCCTTCTTTTCTTCTCTGCGCCTCTGCGGGAGATTAAATTGTTGGTCGGTCAGAATCGTGAGCGATTGCCTCGACCAGCGCCAGGTAACGATAGGCGTAAGGGACGATCTGCGTCGGGATTGCTCCGCCTTTCTCCACAATTTTGGGCAGCAGCGGCTCGATCAGCGCAGCCAGTTCGCGCAGACGGGCGATCTTCTCGCCGGGGGAGGGGCGGAGCGGCTCGATCTCTGGCAACGGTAGCGGCGCACCGACAAACGCGGCGATCTCGCGCAAGTGATTGGGCACCAGGCGCATCACGCCCAGATGAGCCTTCCAGGGGTAGCGGGCGATATATTTGCAGGCAATCAGCCACATCACCCAAAACCCATTGACGTTCTGTGTAGCCTCCTCCTCCACTGTCCGCTCCGGCACAGGTGCGTAGTCGAAATAGGTAGGGCTACCCTGTTGGGGTAGGCCAATGCGGTCGAAGAGTAGCTGGGTCTCTGTAGGCAGTTGTGCCGCAGATCGGCGCACCCAATACCAGTCCGCCTGGTGCGGGCCGGACGCGCCGGGATAGATCGCCATATTGCAGACACCGCCCGGCGGCCAATTCTGCGGCGCTTCCAGCACCAGCAGCGGCTGGGCGATCTGGGCCAGAAAGTCGTAGCGCTGGGCAATCAGCCCGTCGAACTCTGCGTCGTTGACAATCACAAAGATGTCGATGTCGCTCAGTTCGTCGGCATCACCTCGGCCCAGAGAGCCAAAAAGCCAGGCTGCGTCCACCCGTTCGTCGCTCTCCAACTGGGCGCGGGTGGCGGCCAACCATCTGTCCCGCTCGGCCTGGTGTGCGGCAAGCGTCTGCTGTAGTAATGGGTCAGTGACGGTCAACATTTTTACGTACTCTGAAT
>CAMDQF010000209.1 GCA_945905745.1 Litorilinea aerophila | reverse complement strand
AAACCTCAAAAAGCAATCGTCTCTGTTGTGCTGTCGTTGGTGGGAAATACGTTCGTTTTTTGTCCATAGCCTTGTATCTTACTTCATCTCGACCGTTTCTTCAATCCATCATCATCTTGATCACTACAAAATCTACGGTTTTCGGAATGAAATTGGCACTCTTTCCTATTCCATCGAGATGTCTATTATATATACGGCGCTTGGGCACTTGGGCGCTGGCAAAGTGGGCGGTTGGGGAATGGATGTGCTAGAATAGCCCCAATTCTCGTTGTAGTTTCACTCCACCAGAAACAAACGCTGATGCGCCGACTGATTCTGCTCTTGTTTACCCATCTGCTCCTCTGCGCGTTTGCGCTGAACGCGCCTGGGTTGCTGTCGGCCCAGACCGCCATAACCCCCATCGCCGACATCCAGAGCAGCGTAAGCGGCGGCGACGACTCGGCCTTTGTGGGCCAGAGCGTGGCTGTGCAGGGGATCGTCACCGGCATCTACGGCAGCCTCTTTTTTGTGCAGGAGCCAGCGGGCGGGCCGTGGAGTGGAATCGCCGTGTTCCAGCGCGGCCACCGGGTAGCCGAGGGCGATGCTGTGCAGATAAGCGGCGTCGTCGCCGAGTATTACGATCTGACACAGATCGAGCCGACGAAAATTGAGATTCTCTCCTCTGCCAATCCCCTGCCCGCGCCTGTCGAGTTGACCGCCAAAACGGCTGCCCGCGAAGAGTGGGAGGGAGTGCTGGTGCGCGTGCGCGATCTGACCGTCACCGCTGCCCCCAACCAGCACGGCGAATGGCGGGTGAAGGACGCCAGCGGCAGTCTGCTGGTGGATGACAAGGGCGTAGCCTACGACGCCCAGCTTGACCAGGCCATCACCGTTCTGACGGCCATTGTGGATCACGCCTTCGGTTCCTACCGCCTCATCCCACGCAGCCTGGACGACATCACCGCTACAACTCCCTCCCCTGCAACGGGGGAGGGCGGGGGTGGGGGTGTTGATCTGACACCCATCTACGCCATTCAGGGCGACGGGTTGGAGACGCCTCTGGCGGGGCAGGACGTAAACGTACTGGGTATTGTGACTGGCGTCGGCCCCGTCGGCTTCTACCTGCAGGACCCCACCGGCGACGACAACCCGGCCAGCAGTGACGGCATTTACGTCTATCTGGGGCGCAAACCTGCGCTGGCCGCGGGTGACTGTGTGCTGGTGCGCCACGCCGCGGTGAGTGAATTTTACGAAAAGACCGAACTAAAAGAAGCGGGTGGCATCAGTCAAGTGGAGGGCTGCCCCACACCTGGGCCGACAGCCAGCCCCGCGCTCCTGCCCCAACGCCACATCTCGCCGACGGCAATTTTCGAGCCGCTGGAAGGGATGCTCGTCTCCCTGCAAAGTCTGACCGGCACTGTGCAGGGGCCGACCAAACGCTTCGACAGCGGCGATGTGGAGATGGCGCTGGTGGTGGATGGAGTTTCTCCCTATCTGCCAGGGGGCCGGGTCTACCAGAGCCGGGCCGGGGATATGGACGGGCTGATCTTCCTGAGCGGGGCATTGGGCGCGGAATTGCCCGATGCGGCCTGGGGGGATCGGGTGACGGTTGGCGCTGACGGCGGGCCGGTGCTGGCTGTGCTGGACTACAACTTTGGCAAATATCAGCTAATGCTCCTGCCCGGTGCGCCGGTGACGGTTGAGCCGGTGAGCGCGGTGGTGGACAACCTGCCCCCTACACCGGAGGACGCCTTTACCGTCTGCGCATTCAATCTGCTTGGCTTGGGCCGGGGGCGGGAGCAACACCCCGACGCAGACGACTACGCGCAACAACTCTACAAGCGGGCGGTTGCCATTGCCGAGGGGCTGAATGGCTGTCCAATCATCGGCCTGCAGGAGACAGGCACGCCGGAGGACGCGGAAAATCTGGCCCAGCTACTCAGTGATGAGTTCGGTTTGCCTTACAGCGCGGTCGCTATCGCAGGGCCAAACAGCAGTGACCCCGACTTTCCCCTCACCAACAGTCTGCTGGCGCGCACGGATCGGGTGACGGTTGTGGCCGCCGAGTCGGTGCAGGGCTGCTCCCGCCTCAGCTTTGGTGTGCGCTCCCAGCCGGGTCTCTGCCCGTCCGCTCAATTCCCCTTCTTTGACCGCCCGCCGCTGGTCGTAGACGTGGCGGTGGCGGGGCCGTGGGGCGACCCCTACCCGCTGACCGTCATCGTCAACCACTGGAAAAGCAAAGGGGGCGACGAGAGTAACAATCTGGTGCGGCGTATCTTCCAGGCCCAGCGCGTGGCCGCGCTCGTCCAGGCCCGTCTGGACGCAGACCCGGAAGCCCACGTCGTTGTTCTGGGTGATCTCAACGACTATTACACAAGCGCGCCGGTGCGGATTTTGCAGGAGCAGACATCCCCTCCTCTCTTGCACGCGTTTGACAATCTTTCACCCGCCGACCGCTACACTTACATTTTCAACGGGGGCAGCCAGGCCCTGGACCACATCCTCTACAGCCGGGGAATGCAGACGGCCTTTGCGGGCATCGATCCCCTGCGCATCAGCGCCGATTTCCCGGTGTACGCAGAGATGGACCCGACGACAGTCTATCGCGCCTCGGACCACGACCCGCTGGTCTTGACCCTACGGCCCGAGGGCGCAGGCTGGGTGGGCGGTGATCTGCTGATGGCCGGGGTGGGCGTGGAACTGGTGGGCGAAGACGGCAGCGCGGTCGCCCAGGCAGTCAGCGATGCCCTGGGCCAGTTCCGCCTGTTTGGGATCGTGCCGGGGCGCTACGGGTTGCGCTACACCCCGCCGGCGGGAACAACAGTTGAAAACAGCGGCACTCCTAGCGACCCCTTCTTTGACCTGTCCGCGGGGAGCGGATTATACTTCCGTCCCCGGGTGTCCCAACGGGTGGCGGATGTGGGCCTACTGGCCGCGGTAGTCGGTGGCGTCCTGGGTTTGTCAAACGACTAATTAAAATGAATGGGTAGTTTCGTTCAGTTGTGGAGATCGATCTATGGCGAATATCTATTTGAGTTGGCAAGATTTGGAAGAGTTGACCAGCAAAGTGGTGATGCAGCTCAACACCCCCTACGACAGCCTGCTGCTCATCACCCGGGGTGGCATTATCCCCGGCGGTATGATTGCCGAGGCGTTGAAGATGAAGGATATCCTCACCGCGTCGGTCATCTTTGGGCAAGACTCGGCGGTGCGCGCCGAGATGAGCTGGCCCCGTTTCCAGCAGTTCCCGACGGATGGGCTGATCAAGGGCAAGAAGATTCTGGTGGTAGACAATATGTGGGATCGGGGGCGGACGATTGTCACTGTGGCCAGCCGCATCAAAGCCGCGGGGGGCTACCCGGAGACGGCTGTGCTACACTGGAAGCAGAACCGCAGCCTCTTCAAAGACGACGAGCCGGACTATTACGCCGCGATCACCGACGATTGGGTCTACTACCCCTGGCAGCGTATTGACGACTCAGGCGATCTGGTGGCGGGCCGACCGCTGGTGCCACAGTTTTCGTGAGAAAACCAGAGATTGGGGGATTAAGAGATTGAATGACTGCTGCGGCACCGAATCTCCCAATCTCCCAATCACCTATGGCAAAAGTAGATCACAGATGGTAGAATAGAAATATGACTACACTTCAAATTCAGACCGAAGTCCCCTTTAACGTTCTCTTGGACAGTCTGCCCCAGTTGGGTTTGGATGAATTGGATTTGCTGGCAAATCAGGTGATCCGGCTACGCGCACAGAGAAAAACCGCGCATATTCCTGACGCCGAAGCTCCTCTGCTCTCCAAAATCAGCGAAGGTGTCATCCCGCTTGACCTACGCCGTCGCTGCGCCGAGTTGACAAGCAAGCAGCGTGCTGGTCTTCTGCGGGAAGAGGAGGAAGCAGAACTATCCAACATTGTTGACGAAATCGAGATCAGAAACGCCCAGCGGGTAGGCTATCTGGTTGATCTCGCTGAATTGCGCCAGATAACGCTGGACAAATTGATGTCTGTCCTGGAAATTGCTCCTTTTACCTATGAATAGCAACACGCCAACTGCCGCGCAACGTAGAGCTATCGAGGAAAGAGCAGAAGGGCTGTGTGAGTATTGTCGCACCCCAGTTCGCTATAGTCTTCAGTCGTTTGAAAGCGATCACATCGTTCCGGTTGCCCGCGGCGGTACTACTTCGCTGTCAAACTTGGCCCACGTATGCGGCGGATGCAATCGAAAGAAAGGCATTCGCACGACGGGAATCGATCCTGACAGTGGGCAGGAAGTTCCTCTTTTTCATCCCCGCCTCCACACATGGCAGACACACTTTACGTGGGGCAGTGACTTCACGCAGATGATTGGCTTGACTGCCATTGGCCGGGCAACGATTCAAGCCTTGCAGCTAAACCGTCCCGGCCTTGTCAATCTGCGCGGGGTGCTGGTACGGGCGCGCGTTCACCCACCCCTGGTTTCATAGGCTGCCAAGACTCCAATGTCCGAACTCGACCACATCCACATCCGCCTGCTCGGCCCCATTCAGATCGAGCGCAACGGCCAGCCGATTGGCAATCTTGAATCGCGCAAAGCCTTGGGCCTGCTCTGTTATCTGTGCCGCCAAGGCAAACCCGTGGCCCGCCAGGAGCTGGTCGCGCTCTTTTGGGGAGACAAAGCCGAGAGCCGAGGTCGAGGCAACCTGAGCCGGGTGCTGCATAACATCAGCCAGCACCTCCCCAATAGCCTGCAAGCAGACAGACGCACAGTCCACTTTCGGGGCCACGAACGGCTCTGGATGGATACTGTCCAGATGGAACGGCTGGCCCGTTCGGACCAACTCCATTCCCTGGCTGCGGCCACAGAGCTTTTTCGGGGCGACTTTCTGGAAGATTTGGGGCTGGACGACTGCCCGGATTTTGACGTCTGGCTGACTACCGAGCGGGAGGAGTGGCGGCGGCGGGTCAGCCAAATCTATCATACCCTCATCGAACACCACACGGCCCGGGGCGAATACGAGTCGTCTCTGCGCCATGTCAACCGCCTACTGGCCCTGGAGCCCTGGCAGGAAGAGGCCCACCGGCAGAAGATGCTCCTTCTCCACCTGAGCGGCCAACGCAGCGCGGCCCTGGCCCACTACGAACGCAGCCGGCGGGTGCTGGCCGAGCAGTTGGGCGTCCAGCCCAGCCCGGAGACCGAAGCCCTGCGCCAGCAGATCGAAGAACTCAACGATGCGCTGACCAGTTCCGTGCGGCCTGTCCCGCCCCGGCTGCCCTTGCTGGAACGGGGGGAAGACCACACCTGGCTTGTGCAGCAGTGGGAAGCAGCCCGGCGGGGCGCGGGCAAACTCACCCTGCTGGAAGGATCGGCAGGGGTGGGCAAGAGCGCACTGATGGAAGATGTCTTGGCTTACACGGGCGGGTTGGGCGCGCGGGCCTTGCGCAGCCGCTGCTACAATTATCGGACAGGGCTGGTCTATGAACCCCTGGTGGAGGCTATGCGTCCCCTTTTTCATCCCAAAGAGGGGGTGATGGGGCAGATGACCGGGCAAATTGCTCTGGCCGAAAGCTGGCTGGTGGAGCTTTCCCGGCTGTGGCCGGAAGTGCAGCTCCAACGCAAAGCCGTCTTGCCCGCTTTGGACGAAGACACCACTGCCCGTCATCGCCTCTTTGAAGCTGTAGCCCACTTTTTAGAAGCAGCCATCGCCCAGGAACGGCAGATGGTCCTCTTTCTGGACGATCTCCACGACGCGGATCAGGCCACCCTGGACCTGCTGCGCTATCTCTTCCACCGGCTGCAATTCAAGCCCATCTGGTTTGTCTGCGCCTACCGCCGGGAAGAGACCACACCCAACCACCCGCTTGTTCTCTGGCGCAATGTGCTGATCCGGGAAGGCCATCTGGCCGCTCGTCACCTGAACCCCCTGAGCAACGAAAGCCTGCTGCACATCCTGCGCCGCTATCAGGGACTGACCGGGCCGGAGTTGGGCCAGTTGGGGCGCTATACCATCGACCGCTGCGAGGGCAACCCCTATGTGCTGGAGGAACTGCTGCTGGATCTGGGCAACCGGCAGATTTTGAACGAAGCAGAGGACGGGTGGCGACTGGATAGCCCACGCTTGAGCGAACTGATGGAGAGCCGCGTGCCAGTCCCCTTCGGCGTGGCCGCGGTGATGGAGAACCGGCTGGCCCGGCTCAATCCCCGTGCCCGGCGGCTGCTCCAGGTGGCGGCGGTGCTGGGACGCGAGTTCGAGCTGTCGTTGCTATCCCGGGTCTCTGCCGAGCCGGACGAGTGGGTGGAAATCTGTCTGAGCAATTGGATGAACCGGGGGCTGGTCGTCGAATTACAGACGCAAACTGGGGCCAGCAGTGGGACCCGTAACGGGACGGCGGATGGTCTGTCAGATAGAGTCGCGGAACGTACACCAGCGCGCCATCTCTACCGCTTCAGCCACGGTTTCCTCTGGCAGGTGGTGCTGGAAGAGCTGGCCCAGTTGCAGCGGGAACGGCTGATCGAGCGTATGGAAGCGGTCAAGACAACCCCGCCGGGCCAGGAGCCCATCACCCCCCTGGCCGGTCTGCGGCCCATTGAGGAGAGTGGGGAGTGGAGTCAGGCTCTGTAAGTGGCAAAACTTTTCTGTGTATCGCCAGAGAAAGCCCCACCAGCAAAAGCAGCACCCCAAAAAGCCCAAATCCCGTAGCAATCGGCCCCAGCGGAGAGGGCAGAAATGCGGCCCAGAAGTGGTTGAGCCGGGAAAGGCCAAACAACCCATATCCCACAACTGCCAGATGACGGTAGCCCCCTCCGCGCCCCCACAGCCAAGCCAAAGCAGGCAAAGCCAGAATGTGATTGTAGCGTTCCATGTGGGGGAAAGGCAGCAGAGTGAAGAGAACCAGTCCATAGACGACCGCCTCCGGCTCTGCGCGCCGGCTCCTTAGCCAGGCAAAGGCAAGCCAGACGCCAAGAAGAAAGAGCAAAACCAGGGAAAAGGAGTGGATGGCCTGGGCAGAAAAGTTCCAGGGAAACTCCCAAGAAACCATATGGCTGTCGGAGAGGCTCAACCCGAGAAAAGTCGACTGTGTGCTCCTCCCAACCCGGCTTAAAAATCCGCCCAGGGATTGGTCATCAATGCCGATCTGGGCCGAGAAATTTCCAGACTGGTTGGGTAGAAAGCCCAGCCAATAGTCGGCTGCCAGGGAGGGCGCAGCGAGAATCGTGAACCCAAACAGGGCCACCCCCACAACCATTGCGCTGGCGAATAGTTGCCAGCGCTTCAACAGTAGGAAGGCCCCCACCCAGAGCAGGGGGAAAATCTTGGCGCCGACCGCGACCACCCACAGGCCCACAGCCAACAGATCAGAATAGCGCGACGGTTTCACACGCTTGACTGCTTCTCCCAGCAGCAGCGCACCCAATAGCAGAAAGACCCCATTCTGGCCCAGGGTAAGATTCAGAAAAAGCGGGCCAAAGGTGATAGTAAAGGGCAGGGAGAGCGCATAGGCCTTCCAGCCGCGATAGCCAGCCATACCCATCAACAGATAGTGAGAATAGAGGACAATCAGCAACAGAGCCAGCAGCCAGAGAGTAGCCGAAGTGGGAAATGGGAAGAGGGTAACGGGTTGCAGCAGAAAGGGCCAGAGCGGCGGGCTGTTGTGGACCGGCGGGGTCCAGGCCAGTTGTTGTCTCTCGGCGAGAAAGGCGAGCAGTTCACTCGACCAGGCGTAGGGAGACTGACCGAGACGCAGTGCCCAGGCCGCCCCGTAGTAGGACGAAAAGTCCAGGGCCTGGGGGGAGGGGAAGAAGCTGTCCAGACGCAGAATCGCCGTGCCAAAATGCAGCACCGCCGCACCACACAAGCCCAAAAGCCAGAACCAGCCGATGCCAAGCAGGCCAACGACGTGGGAGAGAAGTCGTGCCAAGGCTGCGTTTCCTTTCTGGAGTTTGTAAACACGGATAAAAAGGAACACGGATTCAATATTATCCGTGTTTACAAAGAATTCCTCGATCTCCCGCGCAAGTCAGACGAATTTCATCCGCCAGTACCTACGGATCGCTACAATCGCGCACGAAGCCGCACTGCTCGCAGATGATTTTGCAGTGGCGTTTCGTCACCGGGCCGTCGCACACCCAGCAATAGGTGTCATCTTTCGGCGTGTAGACCGGTTGAAATGTGGCAGTTGGAATAGGCCCGCTGGGTTTTTCAAAATCTGACGGGGCTTTTTGATACTCTGCCGCCTCGTGGCTCATCTCCCCGCCCGCCGCGTAGAATGTGACCTCATGGCGGATGAACTCCCCTTTGTCGTAGACAAATTTGGCCGAAAAGAGGCGATCCTGAAAAATCCAGGGCAGAAAAATCCTGTCTCCCGGCCAGAGATTCAACTCTAGCAGGCGGTCGTTGGCAACCCAGGCCAGGTTGCCTTCGGGCGAGTCGATCAATTCCCCCTCAAAATCGTCGAATGTATACAAAAATGTATACCAGTCGTCGATCTCATCAAAGGCGGGGAAGGTGATAAATCCCCGCAGCCGGGGATTGCGGCAGGCTAGACCGCTCTCCTCCCACACTTCGCGGATGGCGCACTCCTCCGGCGATTCTCCCGGCTCCAGCTTGCCCCCCAGCCCGTTCCACTTGCCCTGGTGCATGTCGTTCTTCTTCTTCACACGATGCAACATCAGTGTGTGGCCGGGTTTTTGCACATAGCAGAGGGTGGCGAGTTTCATGAGGGGAAGGTGGCAGGTGGCAGGTGGAAAGTGAGCAGTAAACAGTGAACAGTTATCAGTGGGCGATCCGATGATCCGACTGATAACTGTTTACTGGTCACTTTTTTCTAAAAGGCGGCCAGTGCCCGGGCCCGCTCCACAATCTTCGCCGCGCTGGGCCGGTAGGCATCTTCCAGGGGCGGGCTGAAGGGGATGGGGATGTCCAGCCCGGTGAGCCGTTGGATGGGCGCGTCCAGCCATTCGAAGGCTTCCTGGCTGATCTGGGCCGCGATCTCCCCGCCCAGACCGCTGTTGCCTGTGGCCGAATGGACGATGAGCACTTTGCCCGTCTTGCGCGCAGTGGTCAGGATCGCTTCGCTGTCCAGAGGTTTGAGCGTGCGCAGGTCGAGGACTTCGGCGTCAATGCCCTCGGCGGTTAGGGTGACGGCGGCCTTCAGCGCCTCCTGCACCTGCGCGCCGTAGGTGATGATAGAGAGGTCTTTGCCGGGGCGGGCCAGATTGGCGACACCGATGGGCACGACGTATTCGCCGGGCGGCACCGGCCCTTTGAGCGAACGGTAGAGGGGCTTGCTCTCGAAATAGATGACCGGGTTGTTGTCCCGAATGGCGGCGATGAGCAGCCCTTTGGCGTCGGCGGGCGTGGCCGGGGCCACGACCTTCAGACCGGGGGTGTGGGTGAACCAGGCTTCCGGGTTCTGGCTGTGGAAAGGGCCGGAGCGGATGCCCCCGTCGCTGGGGGCGCGAATGACCCAGGGCACAGCCGCGTTCCAGCGGTAGTGGTTGGTGGCCGCGTACTGGACGATACTGTCGAAGGCCGAGGTGATAAAATCGGCGAACTGCATTTCGATCACCGGGCGCAGACCCATCAGCGCCATGCCCGTCGCCATCCCCACAAAGCCATTCTCGGCCATCGGTGTATTCATCACGCGCAGGTGGCCGAACTCCTCCTCGAAGCCTTTGGTCACTTTGAAAGCCCCGCCAAAGCTGCCTGCCACATCCTCACCCATAATGAAGACATTTGGGTCGCGGCGCATCTCCACTTGCAGGGCGTCGCTGATGGCCGCAATATAGGTCATTTCGGAATAATTGTCGGTGCGGTCCGCGTCGTTGAAACCAAAATTGATGGATGTTACGCTCATTGATCACCGTTGCCTTCTGGCTCAATGCCCAGGCCGCGCAACTGCGCAGCCAGACGGTCGGCGCGGCGTTGCGCCTGTTCGGCGCGCTGACTTTCCTGTTCGGCACGCTGACTTTCCTGTTCGGCGCGCTGGCGCTCCTGTTCGGCGCGCTGGCTTTCCTGTTCGGCGCGCTGGCTTTCCTGTTCGGCGCGCTGGCGCTCCTGCTCGGCGCGCTGGCGCTCCTGCTCGGCGCGCTGACTTTCCTGTTCGGCGCGCTGGCGCTCCTGTTCGGCGCGCTGGCGCTCCTGTTCGGCGCGTTCGGCGCCGGTGAAGATGATATTCCCTGCGGGTTCAGCCCAGCGCAGCCACAGAGATGTCTTGTCCTCAAATGCACCATACCAGAAGATCAGCGCCAAATCCACAACAGGCAGCCGATAGTCTGGGCGCAGCAGATACTCGCCAGCCACGAGCTGGTATACGCGCACAATCTCGTTGGAGAGGAGCTGTTGTGGATCGTAGATTACATAATAGAGGATTGAAAGGGCTGCGTAATCGCTCAGTTTGCTGCCGTCTTCGTTGCCCTTTTCGTTGGAGACGATCTCCAGCACAACTTCGGGCGCTTTGCCAAACTCCCATAGCAGATAGGAACGGTTCTCCTTCTCCCACCACTCATCGGCCACCTGCACGCCCAGGCTCAGGAACATATCCGGGACAATCGGCTGACTGCGCGGGACGCCGTAGATGGCGACATTGCTGTCGGCGAGAAAGGGACGTTCGATTTTCGCTGAACTGTAGAGCGGTTCCACTAGGAAGCGTTGCTGTTTGGCAGAGAGGAAGTTGTCCACTGGTTCGTCGTCCTCGGTGATCAGGTCGGTGAGATCGAGCGGTTTCTGCTGTGCCAGCGTGGGCGGTGGCCCGCTCAACACCGCGTATTGGTCATCCATTGCCCCACTCCTTTAATCGAATCAGAAGTTCGACTTTTCAGAAAAAGTCGAACTTCTTTTTGGCCGTCGCTTGCCTCCCATTTTAGCAGCCGTCTCTTTTTTTGTCTATTTGACTCGGAGCGGGGCTAATTGTGACTTGCATAAAAGCTGTCCAGTCGCTATAGTGAGTCTACGGCAAAAGGAAAATTTCACCGCGGAGACGCTGAGAATTCAGGAGAGATATCCGCGTTTATCCCTTCGACAGGCTCAGACGATGTCCTGACTTTATCGAAGGGACACCGCCGTGTCCATCTGCGTTCGTCCGTGGCGAAAAGACCTTTTTTTCATTGGAGTCAAGGAATCACCCATGAAACGCAGACCTTTCCATCTGTGCCTGTCGCTTGCCGTTGCCGCCTGGCTTTGCCTGCTCGGACTGCTGGCCCTACGCCCAAGCATTGCGCAGGCGGCTGACAACCCAGCCCTGCCGGAAACCAGCGCGCCCCGCCCGTTCCTGAACGGCCTCTCTGCCTTTACACTGACCGCCCACATCCCCCTTGCTAACGCCATCGGCGTGGACGTGAGCCAGAACATCACCGCCAGCTTTGACGCGGAGTTGAATGCGGCCACCGTCACCAGCCACACCTTCACTGTGCGCAGCAGCTTGCGTGGGCTTTTCACCGACACGGCCACAGTCAACGGCAGCGGCCTGACTCTAGGCCCCAGTGGGGACTTCTTTACGGGCGAGCAGGTGCAGGTGGTGGGCAGCGCGGCCATCAGCAGCACAGGCGGCGCGGCGCTGACCCCCGCCCAGTGGGGCTTCACCGCGGGGCCGCTGACCGACCGCTGCTTCCTCCGCTTCAGCGACAGCGGCACAGCCGACGACGCCCTCGCCGCCGTCGATCGCAGCAGCGTGGCCTGGGGGGATTACGACAACGACGGCGACCTCGACATCCTCCTCGCGGGACGCGACAGCGGCTCCAGCCTGGTGGCCCGCCTCTACCGCAACGACGGCGGTGTCTTTGCCGACAGCGGCACAGCCGACGACGCCCTCACCGGCGTCTTTGCCGGCAGCCTGGCCTGGGGCGATTACGACAACGACGGCGATTTGGACATCCTCCTCACCGGACAGGACAGCGGCTCCAACCCGGTGGTCCGCCTCTACCGCAACGACGACGGCCTCTTTGCCGACAGCGGCACAGCAGACGACGCCCTCACCGGCGTCGCCCTCAGCAGCGTGGCCTGGGG
>CAMDQF010000208.1 GCA_945905745.1 Litorilinea aerophila | reverse complement strand
CCATCTCTGGTGTGCCGGGCGCAGCAAGCAGCGCCCATACCAATGAGTATCTGAAAAACTATAGCTTGAAGCAAGACCAACCGCACAAGGGAAAGTGAAGACAAATGGGTACTCGACAATACCAGGCAGCCGGCGGGGTTGTGATCCAGCGGGGAGTGATTCCAGGGCTGGATGCGACGCTCGCCTATCTATTGCTGTTGGACAGGCCAGACCGGAACGAAGTGCGCTTGCCCAAAGGACACATCGACCCCGGCGAGAATCCAGAGGAAACAGCCCTGCGCGAGACCGCGGAAGAGGCCGGGTTTGCTGATCTGGTGGCGCTGGCCGATCTGGGCAGCAGCCAGGTCGAGTTCGACTACAATGAGAACCATTACATTCGGGACGAACACTACTTTCTGATGACCCTGCGCTCGCCGCGTCAGAGCCAGCGCCCCGCCAACGACGTCCAACAATTCCGTCCACTCTGGGTGGGACTGGACGAGGCCGCCAGCCGCCTCACCTTTGCCGCGGAGCAACGGGTGGTGCAGAAAGCCGTAGAACGCTATCGGGCGCTGATGGGGTAGACTCGAAAAGAAAAGAAGTTCACCCCCAAAAGACCCGGGACGTAAGTGTCCCGGGTCTTTGTGATCGATGATTTGGCTGTTCTTAGGCAGACAGCAACCAACCGCAGCCAAGCCGGGCGGTCGCGATCTACGTCATCTCATTTGAAACGGTATGTGATCCGCCCGCGGGTCAGATCATAGGGACTCATTTCCACCTTCACCTTATCGCCCAGAAGAACACGAATGTAATACTTGCGCATCTTTCCAGAAAGATAGGCAAGCACATTGTGACCGTTCTCCAACTCGACGCGAAAATTCGCATTGGGCAGGGTTTCGGTGATTTTACCTTCGAGGGTTAGTGTCTCTTCAGCCATATATCTCCAATCAAAACAACTGTTTCCTACACGAACCGTGTGGGGGTTCGCCGCGCTTTGCGGATTGCCTTCTGCTTCTTAATACGACGGACTTCGCTCTTGGAGGTGAACCAGCGCTTCTGACGCACAATCGGCAATATCCGGGCCTCGGCCACAGCTTTGCGAAAACGCTTTAGAAGACTTTCCTGGGACTCTCCCGGTCGTAAATCTACGCTCATTTGTTTCACCTCCTCTCAAGTAGAATAAATCGGCTGGCAAGGGCAAAAAACGCCGATAAATTGACACAAACAATCCTGCCAGCAACTAACAGGAAACCCATAAGGGCCTTTGTCGCTGACAGGATTTCCATTATACGCCAGAATTGGAACAACCAACAAAAAAGAGAGCCGCCGCGCCGTTATCGAACGATCAATTCACCAGCCCGGGCTACTATTACACTGCGGCGTAAATCGGTCAGTGGTTTTCCTGGTGCGTGGTGGTGAACTGGTACACGAACTACGCACCAGGCCAGTGTCTATTGGCTTACTTGCGCTGGGCTGTGTATTCCTCGTAGCGGCTCTTGATCATGCGCTTACTTCGGCCTGTCCTGCGCGCTGGCCCTCTTCGGTCTCCAGCAAAGTCTGGGCGGTCATGTCACTGGCCTGACGACAGCTGAGTCCGATGCGCTGGCGTTCCGGATCCACCCGCAGAATCTTCGCGGCTACGCGGTCGCCAGTGGCAATGCTTTTCAGCGGCTCAGCCACTTCGATTTCGGCCAGTTCGCTCACATGGATCAGCCCTTCCACACCTGGCTCCAACTGGGCAAATGCGCCAAAATCCACGACCCGCGTAATCGTGACCATAACCGTGTCGCCCTGATGGTAGCGTTCTGCGATGCTCATCCAGGGGTTGGGCAGCAGCTTCTTGCGGCTAAGGGCGATGCGGCTGCGATCCGAATCCAGACGTAGAACCTCCACCTGGATTATATCGCCCACTTGCAGCACATCTTTGGGATGGCTGACAGGCGTCCAACCGATTTCGCTCACGTGGAGCAGACCGTCGGCCCCACCGATGTCCACAAAAGCACCAAAGGGACGCAGGCTGCGCACTTCCCCTTCGACCACATCGCCCACCTTCATTTCTTCAAAGAGATGGGTTTTGCGCTCTTCCCGGTATCTGCGCTCGGCCAAGCGGTGAGAAAGCACCAGCCGCCGCCGCCGCCGCTCGACTTCGATCACTTCCACCGGCAACGCTTGACCGATCATCTCGTCGAAGCGCTGAATGCGTTCGTCATCGCTCAAGTTGCGGGGCAACCCCACAATGTGGGAGGCAGGGATAAAGCCGCGCAGATGTCCAAATTCGACCAGCAAACCGCCTTTGTTGTGCCCCACCACTGTGCGCACAGAAATCTCGTTGCTTTCCAGCATCTTCTCTGCGATCAGCCAGTCCCGCTTCTGCAGGGCATCGGCAATGCTGAGGACGAGGCCCTCGTCGGTGGTCTGCTTGCTCACCACCACAGGCACCATCTCGCCGACCACAAGTGTGGCGGCGTATTCCTTGTCCAGCCGGGCAATATCAGCCTGTGGCACCACACCATCGCGCTTAGCCCCGATGTTGACAAGGATCTCGCTGGAACGAACTTCGACGATCATACCTTCGCGCAGATCACCCCGTTCGGGTATGTTCAGATCATCATCCCCGGCCAGGTATTGTTCGAAGAGAGCGTAATCTGCTCCCTCTACCGATCCGCCGTCAAAGTCATTGAATGTCTCCGAATACCGATCGTTATCCGCTATAGATGAAGCCGCCATATCCCATTCCCGAATTGCGTTGGTGTAGAGGAGAGTACGACCACATCGGCTCAGAGGCTCCGACACTGTGCTATCGCTGTCACTTCTCTACGAGATAGAAGACAATGAGCGTAGGTTTTACAGTGTTTTCCTACGAATTGCCCACCAAATATCGATTGTAAACGAATTATAACAGGCTCTCAGAGTAGAGTCAAGACGGTAAAAAATGTCAAATTACGGCGTCGGAGAATCTTTTTCGTCCCGATTTGCTTCTGAATCGCCGCGCAAAGTCTCCAGGGCCTGCTGAATCCGCTGCCAAAGACGCTGGGCGTAGGAAGCGGATTCGTCGTCCACTGTGCGGCCTGCATACTGAATCTCGATAAATTCGTCGGTCAGTTGCGAAAAAGGTTTATCGCCCACCTCTGGCATCCGTTCCTCCAGCCGGGGAGCAAAACGCAGGGGTGTTTCGCCGGGCTTGCGCGCCACCCCATGCTCCTGGGCCTGGTCCAATGTGGTCAGATAGAAGTAGCGGATACGCTCGGAAGGGGACATGCGCCCCAACTGAAGCCGCTGCCACCAGCGAGGTCCCCGGCGATTCTGGGGTTGTTCTTCTTCGCCAGGATTGGCCTTCACCGCCGACGTCCGCCACTCGTCAAATTCATTCCACAGCCCCCGCCAGGCCAGCAACAAACGCTCCCAAAACTGACGCAGCCAGGCAAAGTTGACCCCCCGCTCCTGCAAATAGAGATAGGCCGCATAGCCCAGCAACACGGCCAGAATGATCCAGAAAATTGTGCCGCCGATCCAGGGGGGCACAGACGCCCGCTCCGGGTCGGGCACGAACTGGGGCGGGGAGATGGGGCCGACAGCTTCCGGCACTGCCTGTGGCTCGCCCTCGGGCATAAACTGGCCGAAAAAGGCCAGAATCAGGCCAAGGATACCGAAGACGATCATATAGAGGGTTTGGATGATCCAATTGAGAATCTGGGCCAGGCGGAAGGTCCCCCCCAGGGGTAGCACAGCCGCAATCAGCCCGGCGATCAGCAGCAGACCACCGGTGTAGATGGGCCAGTTGCGGGTGATGGAGCTTTCGGCAGGGATGCGTTCGATCTGCCATTGGGCGCGCAGCACAGCCAGACGGCCCACGGCAATCAGAATCAGCCCGATCAGAAAGTAGATGATGCTGGCCCCGATCACCAGCGGATCGATGGACTGGCGGGCGATGGCGAAGAAGCCGTTGCTCCCCGCGCCGATCTGGCTGCCCGCGGTGAGCAGCAGCATCAAAAGACCGCCGCCTATCCAGCGCTGGGTGAAACGGGCCAGCAATGCCTGACGGTCGCTGCGCACGCCTACATCCGGCGACCAGCGGCTTTCGCCCCAGCCCGTGCGCACGATTAACTCATTCGGCTGCAGGCCCATCTGCAGAAAATCATCGGTGACCACCACAGAGAGAATCCAGGTGCCGTAGACCAGCAGAGCGGAGATTACAAATGGCAAGGAAAAAAGCGTAGTGAGCGGGCTGTAGAGAGTGGTTTGCAGACTGGGCAGCCCCTCCACCAACAGCCAGACCGCCATGCGCAACAGAAAAAGAATCAGCCCTACTTCGGCGGCGCGGAAAGCCAACGTGCGTCGCTGGCGCTGCTCCGGATCGACCAGCAGGGTGGTGGTATAGCTGCCGATAAAGGTGGCGGCCAGGGCGGTGACCAGTGTAATCTGCACATAGTAGCCCATCAGGCTGGGCGCGATGTGGCGCAGCAGACCCACCGCGGCCACGGCAATACAGCCCACCAGCGCGGTAATCAGCACAGGGCGCAGCAGAGAACTGTTCCAGGCTGTGTCAGTTTTTAGCGGCTGATCCGCCTGATCTGTGGGGGCCGTCTGGTCAGCGATAATCTTTTCTTCGGGGGTAAAGTCGAAATTATATCCCATGGAAGCCGCCTTGTTGCCCCAATTGGGCCAGATCCGATTCCCACAGCGCCTGGTGAACGTGGATGCCCATGGCCTCGGCCTGGTTGCTCACCTTCTCGAAACCGGGCTGGCGGACCACAGCCACCACCTGGACATTCAGCCCACGCCGGTTGAGCGCGTGCAGGCTCCAGAGCAATGGGTCGCTGATGTGAGGGGTGACGAGGATAAGGGTTGTGCCCCAGCCCAGCCCGTTGACATGGCTGGGCAGCCAATTGTGCAGGGCAAAGCGGGAGGGGGAGAGCAGACCCTCTTCCATCGGGTCTTCGGCGTCCGGGTCCCG
The DNA here is from genome assembly GCA_945905745.1 of Litorilinea aerophila. GTDB lineage: Bacteria > Chloroflexota > Anaerolineae > Caldilineales > Caldilineaceae > JACQGT01. The sequence goes on along the minus strand of CAMDQF010000208.1, from coordinate 7,081 downwards.
GCGCAATTCGATGCGGGCCAGCAGCTCCAGAATCCCCATCAGATGGCCCTGGCCGTTCATGCCAGGGATGGGGTGGGCATCGCCCTGATTGGCGTCGCCCTGGTTGGCGTCGCCGTCGCTGAAGGGGTCCAGCCCATTGGTGATCAGACCAGTTTCCTGGCGCTGGCCGATGATGTGGCTGGCTAGGGACGCGGCCACCACGACTGCCCATTCGCTGCCCCCCAGCCGCTCTCGGGGCGGATAGGAGAACTGATCCAGGTCCAGCACAATCATTGTGGTCAGGGCCATCGACGGCTGGAATTTCTTGACCAGCAGGGTGTCGTCGTGGGCGCTGGCCCGCCAGTGGATGTGGCGCATGCTGTCACCGCTGGCATAGGGGCGCACCCCGGCCATACGGGTCGGGTCCATAAAGATGCGCTGGCGGGAGCGCAGTATACCAAAGGGCAGGCGGCTGGGCAGCCCAAGCTGTTCCAGCGTCAACACTTTGGGATAGACGGTCAGGTGGGGCTTTTCCTGTTCTTCCCAGGCGCTTTGGGCAAAGCCAAAGAGATCGCCGGCGTTCAGCCGCAGGGGGCCAAGCGCGTAGTAGCCCCGACGGTGGCAGAAGAGCCGAAAGGTACGGGTAGCTTTGGAACGCCCGCCCACGCTGGCAACCAGCCGGTAGCTCTCGCCGGTTTGCAGATTGAGGGGTACGCTTTCCTGGATACGCAGCCAGGGAATCGGCAGCAGACTGGTGTTGTGCAGAACGACCTCGGCGTCGACAGTTTCGCCTGTGAAAGCGCGGGTAGGCAAGCGCCGCCGCACCATCAGGCTGTTGAGACTGCGCCGGGTCTGCCAATGGCTGAAAGCCCAGATGCCCCCTACGACGTAGATGAGATAGTATATCCAATCCAGGCGCAAAAAGACCGCCATCAGGAAGAGCACAAGCAAAAGCGCGAAAAAATCAAACACGGCAACCCCTATTTCATTTCGCCCAGGTTTAGGGGCACGCTGTCCAATAATTCTGTGATGATCTGTTCGGCTGTGCGCCCGCGCAGGGCCGCGTCCGGCTTCAAAATGCAGCGGTGGGGCAGGGCCAGGGGAGCCAGGGCTTGCACGTCGTCGGGCAGGGCGTACTCTCTACCGCGCAGGGCTGCCCGGGCTTGTGCGCCCCGATAGAGGGCCAAGGCACCCCGGGGACTGGCTCCCATGGCCAATTGGCCGTGGCTGCGGGTGGCCTGCACCAGCGCGACGATATATTCGCGCACGCTGTCGGCCACCTGCACCTGCCAGATGGTTTCGGCCAGTTGCGCGCTCACCAGACCGTCCACCACCGGCCCAAGTGTCTCCACCGGGTGGCGGTTGCCCAGATTCACCAGCATGGCGCTCTCCTCGGCGGGGGAGAGGTAGCCCAGGCTCATTTTGAAGAAGAAACGGTCCAACTGGGCTTCGGGCAGGGGGAAGGTGCCCTCGTACTCCACTGGGTTCTGGGTAGCCAGGACCAGAAAGGGGCGGGGCAGGGCACGGGTCACGCCGTCGGCGGTGATCTGGCGCTCGCCCATACATTCCAGCAGCGCGGCCTGGGCCCGGGGTGTGGCCCGGTTGATCTCGTCGGCCAGGAGAATGTGGGTGAAGGCTGGCCCTTCGATAAATTGGAAGTGGCGGGTCTCCTGGTTGAAGATGCTCACGCCGGTGATATCGCTGGGCAGCAGATCGGGGGTACATTGCAGGCGGCGAAAGTCCACGCCCAAGCTGATCGCCAGGGAACGGGCCAACATCGTCTTGCCCACGCCGGGCACATCCTCCAACAATACATGGCCTTCGCACAGGAGGGCGATGATCAGATTTTCGATCACATCCTGCTTGCCGACGATCACTTTGCCGACATTGTGGGTGATGGCCCGGGCGAACTCTTGAATCTTCTGCATAGCATTGGCTCTCGAAGGTAGTCGGTGGGGAAAAAGAAAAGTGAACTCGTTGATTGTACCCGATGGCGGACACATTCTCAACTTATCCCCCTTGGGGGCAGCGATTCCAAATTTGACAGAAATAGAACGCGGATGACACAGATTTGGCGGATCAAGGCGGATGAAAGCAAAATCTGTGAAGTCAAATCCGCAAAATCCGCTCGATCCGCGTTATCCGCGTTCTATATTTGGAACTGCTGCTTGGGGGTGCAGCAATTTTCTTGACGCTCTGGGGCCTTTGTGCTATCGTGTACCCGATCTTCTGCCCCCGTAGCTCAGAGGATAGAGCAGAGGTTTCCTAAACCTTTGGTCGGAGGTTCAATTCCCCCCGGGGGCGCTATGCTGTATGTGGTGGTGTTTTGTTGCGGGGACTACTGCATATAGTGGTTGTTGGTTTTTTCCTGTTGTGTAAAAATGGCCTGCACAGTTGTTCATTTGCGGGGCAAACAAAAACCCCACCGGATAACCGATGGGGTGCATTCTTAGCAGAAGTTTGGTAGAATCTACCGCAGGTCTGCCGATGCTCCTACATCGGTTTGACTCAGAGCCGGGTGAGCTTTCGCGAGCTTGCCCGGTTCGTTTTTTTCAATTGTGAGGCCAGCATACCCCAGCCCTGGGTTAAGTGCAAACTCCGTTTCAGCCAGGCCGACTTTTCATCATGGCCCGCTTTTTCCACTCTGCATAAACGCCGCCTGTAGGCTTTACCCTTGCAACTCGGAGAGCAATAGAGCGCACCAGCCCCCCCACCTCGAAGGTTTCCCCACACACGCTACAAGCCACTGTGAGCGCCGCTGTTGGCTGTTTGGCCCGGTGTGCCGCTACTCCACTATTTCCAGAGCCGGAGATAGCGCTGGTCCTGAATTTGAAGTCGGTATTGTATAGGAGAAACCGTGTCGTTGACAGTAAACAATCCACAAGCCATCACACTTTCACCCCATTGAGGCAAGTATTCAGTTTCGCCTACATAAAGCTGTAAGCGCTCCTCGTTTTCCATCTGGAACCACACGCCTATGCTCTGTGTTACTTTCCCACAAACGCAGGTATCCTGCCCTACTAGCGATTTCACGTCCGAAGGACGATGGCAAACTCCATCAGACCCCGGTGGGGGGAGGGGGGTAGGAGTAGGTGTTGGCGTAGGAGTAGGTGTTGGCGTAGCCGTAGGTGTTGCTGTAGGTCTTAGCCCATAGCCAGGGTCTTCCCGCATTAGAATCAGTTCCGCCCCTCCTTTTTCAAGTGTATCCGCTCCTTGTGATAGCAGACGTTGGGCATTGCTTTCTTTCTCTTGCATAAACGCCAAGAATCCATCAATAATAGTGTTCATAGCATCTACAAGATGCAACTTTGTCAGTTTGCCGCAGTCTGTAGGTTCAAGAGCATCCATCTCGCGTTTCAATGCCTGCATTTCCCCGACGATTGGAGATAAGGCGATACGTGAAGTACTAGACGCCAGAGCATAAGTGTCTGTGAATTTCCTTAGTATTTCAATTGCATCCTGAATGAATTTCTCTCGCTCCTGGGCCGGGCAACGTAGGTCAATCGAAGCGACAAATGTATCTGGGGTGGACAGTGTGACTACACTTGTGTTGAGGTTATCTGTGACCATCGGAGTTGCGGATAATTGAGTTGCCCTTCCACATGCTCCCATAAAAGTAACCATAAGGGCTAAGAGAATCCATCGCATTCTCTACCTTCCTTCTTTTTACCTGTTGCCCTGGCAACAAAAACACCGAAGTCCGTTGTTCCCCTTGCTGAAAGTTGCAGCAATGTTGTCACAATCTGTATTGATCAGCGTGATGGTGAAATATAAAAAACCGCTATTTTGTAACGCTACCTCTGGCGTCGCGCACAAAATGAGGTTTTCTTGATTCCACGCTCATGCTGATCACTACAAATGTTGTCACAATCCTATAGCTATCTGGCTGATGAGTCAACTCCGTTCTATCAGCCGGTCAATCTTCCGCTCTATCCGTTCCAGAATGCCGCTATCCTCTTTCTCCCCTTGCCCCTTTGCATCCCGTATCAGTTGCGAGATATACACGCCCTTCTGACGTGGCGTCACAGTTTCGTCAAGAATCCCCGCCGCGTCCGCGTCAATGTGCAACACAATTCTAACCTTATCGCTCATCTGTGCTATTCCTCTCCCCGTCTGGGCTGTCAAAACTCATTACAGGCAGTGTACATTAGTTTTGAAAACTTGTCAATAACTCGCACATAAAACGCTTGACAATGTGCAATAACGGATGTAAAATAGATTATGGGAATAAGTCTTCCCAAAAGTTATCGCCAAAAAGGAAACCCAATGAACGCCCTCACAGTCACCAGCCAAAACGCCATCACCGGCCAGACGTTGACCGTTAGCCCCTACCCCTCCGCTGACAGTAACCCGGTGGTGGCTATGCTGGGTAGCAAGGGTGTGGAGTCACGCCGCAAGTACAGCGAATCCCTCCGCACAATCACCGCCCTGCTGACTGGCCGTGAAGACGCCGCCCTACGCTGGGAGAGTCTTCAGCCCGCCCACGTGGGGATGATTCGGCAAGCACTGACAGAACGCTACAGCCGCTCTACTGTGAACCGCCATATTGCCGCCCTGCGTTCTGTGATGGATGTTTGTTGGAAGATGGGGTACATCAGCCACGAAACGTACCAGCTATTTCACGGGGAAACGAAGTCAAAGACAGTGAGCCGGTCAAAGTACGACACAGGCCGCCTGGTCACGGGTGAGGAATTCGCTATGCTGCTGGGTACGTGCGACGGTTCCCCGCTGGGTATGCGTGACGCTGCCATGCTGTCTGTGATGTTCTACGCCGGTCTACGCCGCTCGGAAGTGGCAAGCCTGAGCGTGAGCCAGTACAACCGGCCCGCCCGCCTGTTGGTTGACGTTGTGGGCAAGGGCAACAAAACCCGGCCCGTGCCCATCCCGGTGAACGCCCGCCTTGCCGCTCGTCTGAATGCCTGGGTAGCCGTGCGTGGCAATGAACCCGGCCCGCTCTTTTCTTCCATCCGTCGCGGTGGACACATCACCGGCCAGGGCCTAACCAGCCAGGCCGTCTACAACGTTGTGAGCGCCCACGTTGCCGCCGCTGGTCTGGACAGTGACATAGCCGCCCACGACTTCCGTAGGACGTTCATCACGAACGCCCTGACCGCTTCCGGCAATCCGGTACTGGTCGCTGACATTGCCGGTCACAGTGACCCGGCCACTACCGCCCGCTATGACCGTTCCGGTCTGGAAAGTTATCGGGTTTTTATGGAGAAGCTGTAAGAACCAAGCACAACCCGCAGACGCAAAGAGACCCGGCCATCATTTCGACTCAGAATCGACCATTTCTGATTCAGAATTGAACCATTGATAGCCATTTTACGTCGAAACTGTCTCGAAACTTGATACTATCACGAAGTACGCGGTAGCCCTGCGGGGGGTACAGTGGCTATTGAGTTATTGTGTTAGTGGGTGTACAATGGCGGTATCCCTTTGTGCCTTATCCGCTGCCGCCTAATTTGAGTGTAAAATGGCTATCCCCAGTCGAGCAGAAGCAGACGAGTTGGTTAAAACACCGAAGATTGTAACGGCTATGATTCATTGGCAAACAAAAGAGGGTATGCAGAAACTTGAGGTCACAATCTACGCCCCAGAGAAGCAAGAAATTTTAAGTTTGCGGGGGAATATTGGAAAGAATAGTCATGGCTTTGCCTTGCTCTACAAAAATTATCCTATTCGGAGGTACAGTAAACATTTCCGTCATAGACAACCGGATGGAACTTTTGTCGATGAACCGCACAAACATACCTGGGACGCAGAGCAGAGAGACCGGCACGCTTACATTCCCGAAGACATCGACCCAGACGACGACATAAACGAGAAGTTTCTAGCGTTTTGTAGAGAGTGCAATATCGAGTTAGAGGGTGGATACGAGTCGATTCTGCCGATAACAGTAGGGTAAGCATAATGATTTCTTGCACCGCAGTCGCAGAACAAGTTGTCAGCCATATTGGAAATGGTTTCGAGGCGCATCCCGTAGACGGGGGGTGCGTAATCGTCACGCCTTTTTTACGGCCAGACTTTGACCATATTGAGCTGTATATCGAGCCAAAAAATAATGGCATCCTGGTTACAGACGGTGGCGACACTATTGGGAACCTCTTTGTCAGTGGTCTGACAATCACGAAAGATATGCAATCGGAAATCGCCAATATTGCCACCGCCCACGGTGTACACTTCGCAAATTCTACGCTATCCGTTGAGGCGGCAGACACCAGCGCTGGTGGTGCATTCCAGCGGCTTCTGAATGCCGTGCAAGCTGTAACATACTTGATTTACAAACGCAGCCATGTGCAGCGTCCTACGTTTGGCGATCAAGTAGAGAAATTTCTGCTTGAGAATCGCGTCAACTATTCACCCAACTATTTTGTTCAGGGGAAGGGGGATAAGCACACGATACCGTATTACATCAACAGCAACCGCAATATCATGCTTGAACCGGTTACAGCGAACACGGCTTCTAGTGCCCGAAGCCAAGCAACAAAAATCGGGTATCAATGGCTGGATATGCGCGCCGCCCATGTCCAGGGAAACTACACGGTTGTTGTCGATGACAGGGGGGCGCGATGGGAGAATATATGGGAAGAAACCCAAGTTCTCCATTCCCTGTCCACGTCTTCCGATACAGTGATACGGTGGGAAGCGGAGAGGCCGCGCCTCCTCAGTCTACTGGGTGTATAGCCCACTTCCCCCAATACAAAACACCCTGGCCATTGCTGACCGAGCCATCAGCCAACCCACAGACGCAAAAACACCCGGCGCAACTGGCCGGGTGTCTTTCCTACAATGCCCTGTTTGCCTGTTTTCTTCCGCTAGAATAGGCAGCCCAGCGAGACAAAACGCCGTTAGGGTAGATTTATGCCATACGCACGCCCCCCAGCCTGAAAACGTGAGAGGGTGGCCTACAACTTTGCGATTGCGGATGCGAAGTTCTTGGAAGCAGGCGTTGTAGGTGCCCTAAATCTATTTTTCTTTTTTGGGAAAACTTTTGGAGAATTTCACTTTGTGCCATCCTGTGCTATGCTCGTTATTACATTGTAATTACTGATATACGGTTATTGTTGCGAAAGGATATGACTTTCGTGAGTGACAAACT
>CAMDQF010000207.1 GCA_945905745.1 Litorilinea aerophila | reverse complement strand
ACGACTCCAGCGCATACCAGGGCCACAAAAGCGAGCTTTGAACTGTTTGGCTTCGGATTCGACGGCACCGGAGCCGATGAGAAGGCCGTCTTCCCGATTTTGCATATAGTTCATGCGGCGCTTGTTATTCTCGAAGTAGGTGGCATGGGAACGAAGAGAATCGGCTTGAGCGGGGAGTTGGTCAGCCCGTTGGGTAAGCATCGAGGCAATTTGTTCGGCGTGGCCCTGATAGAGAAGGGTTTCGGCGGCATTGTACCAGCGAACAGCCGCCGGGGATTTATCGGGGTAATAGGATTGAGCGGCGGCATGTAAGTGCTCGGCGGCGTGATACCAGTCGGTCGTCATGAATTTGGGTAGAAGATGTTCGTCAGCTACATTCCATATCCAGACAGCCCCATCCCCCAGCACCTGGGTTTTGGCTGCGGCTGACCATTGGCGTTCCTGGGCCTCTGCCCACATCTTACGACCAAAGGGGGCTGGTTCGCCTAAATGGGTGACATAGCTCTGGTGACGGGCAGATGCCTGTTCCACAATCTCTCCGCTCTTTTCATCCCTTACGGCTTCTGGCTCAATCGCAAAGAGACACCCCACCTTCAGTTCCTTCCACCCTTCTTTGCGTATATGCACCATCGCCCCATCCATCGCCGCCCCCATCACTGCTCCACTCACGACTGCCTGGGCAGGTGCGACTCCCCTTTGGGGTAATTCGTTGGCTTTCTCCTCCTTCTTCTTCTCCAGCGCCTCGAAACGTCCCCCCCAGCGCTTTACCCGTCGCCAAATCGTACTATCCGAGATACCTATCTTCCCGATCCGTTCCATCACTTGCGCCGCATCCTCATAACTGCTCGTCATCCCGCTCAACCAGACCACTTGTCTGGCTATCTCCTCCGACCAGTGCTTGTCCCACACCGCCAGTTGCCTGTCCAGGGGGAAAAATCCTGGTCTTGCACCGGGCACAATGATAATAGCTTCGTTCGATTCGTAACTCGCCTACCAATGTCATTACTTGCCTTGGTTGGCTATCTTTCTTTCTCATCTCCTTGCCACATTCCGAGCAGGTTGGCCCAGGTACCGGTCTTGCCTCCTCCTGCCTTTCTATCACCGCATAGGCCATCTTCTTTTCCAATTCCTTGCCTACCTCCAGCACTATCGTCTCGATCGCACTCAGTGTTGGCCTCGCATGCCCTCTCTCCCACTCTAACAGTCTGTCTATGCTTGCCTCTGCCTGCGCCATCAACTCTTTCTTCATCTCTTCTCTATTCATCTGCTTTCCATTCCTTTTGTTTCGCCTGTCAATTTACTGCCACCTTTCCCTTTATCCTACTCTATTCTCGCCCTAAAACTGAAATACACCCCACATCCGAAACGGTTTGCTCTGCCGCGGATTGAGCGGTACACTATTCTCATACGACTCTGTTTTTGGGCTTAGCTATTTCGGGTAACTCGACGGAAGGAAATTGTTATGAGCATGACACTTCAATTGGTTCCTGAATTGGAGACAAAAGTACGCGATGCCGCCAAACGCGACGGAATCGGACCCGATGTCTATGTCGCGAAGGTACTGGAGCGTCATTTACACAAACAAGCATTGATTGTTTCGGAGTTGGAAGCGAACCTGCTCGCGCAGATTAACTTGGGCTTGTCTGCGCAGGATTGGAGACGATACTATCAGTTACGAGAAAAACTTGAGGACGAAACACTGCAAATCGATGAACACGCCGAACTTATTCGTATCACTGACCGCATAGAAATTGCCAATGCGCAGCGGATTGAAGCACTGATCAAATTGGCAGCGTTACGTAGGACTACTCTGGATATGTTGATGGACGAATTCGGCCTACGGCCATCTGCCAATGTCTGACAAACACCCGCCCGCCAATCTTCCTTCCTCGTTTTCCTGACCCATCCGTTTGCCTCACTCCGCTTTGAGGAGTACAATAGGGGGTGGGCGCTGTTGCCCCTGTTTCCCCTCATCCATGATCGCCGGTGGCGAACATTTCCCCGGCAGTTCCACTTTTGAATCACGCTACAGGAGCGACAAAGATGTCAGAACTCACCAGACAGGACGCCCTGGACTACCATTCCCAGGGGCGTCCGGGCAAGCTCAAAATTGTTCCCACCAAACCCATGAACACCCAGCGTGACCTCTCCCTGGCCTATTCGCCCGGGGTGGCCCATCCCGTCCTCGCCATTGCTGACCGGCCAGACGATGCCTTTGAATATACGGCCAAGGGCAATCTGGTAGCGGTGATCAGCAATGGCACGGCTATTCTCGGCCTGGGCAATCTGGGCGCGCTGGCTTCTAAACCGGTAATGGAGGGCAAAGCCGTTCTCTTCAAACGCTTTGCCGATGTGGATGTCTTTGACATTGAGGTCAACTCCACAGACCCGGACGAGATCATCCGCTTCTGCGAGATGATTGCGCCTACCTTTGGCGGCATCAATCTGGAGGACATCAAAGCACCCGAATGCTTCAAAATTGAGCAGGAACTCCAGAAGAGGGTGGACATTCCCGTTTTTCACGACGACCAGCACGGCACGGCCATCATCTCCGGCGCGGGGCTGATCAACGCCTTGGAAGTTATCGGCAAATCCTTCGCCGACGTGCGCATTGTCATCAACGGCGCAGGCGCTTCTGCCATCGCCTGTTCCGAGTTTTACGTAGCTCTGGGCGCAAACCCGGCCAATATCATTATGTGCGACACCAAAGGCGTCATCTATCGGGGGCGCACGGTGGGGATGAACGAGTGGAAAGAGCGCCATGTGGCCGACACAGATGCCCGCACCCTGGAGGAGGCGGTTGTCGGCTGTGATGTGCTGATCGGCCTTTCCGCCGCCAACAGCTTCACCCAGGATATGATCCGTTCGATGGCGGCCAATCCCATCATTTTTGCCATGGCCAACCCGGACCCGGAGATCACCTACGATCTGGCCATGTCGGCCCGCAGCGACACGGTGATTATGGGCACAGGCCGCAGCGACTACCCCAACCAGGTGAACAATGTACTCGGCTTCCCCTTCATCTTCCGGGGCGCGCTGGATGTGCGGGCCACCGACATCAATAGGGAGATGAAGCTGGCCGCGGCCAACGCCCTCGCCGCCCTGGCCCGGGAAGATGTACCCGACAGTGTGATGAAAGCCTACGGCCTGGACCAATTGCGCTTTGGCCCGGATTATATTATCCCCAAGCCCGTGGACAGCCGGGTGCTGATGTGGGTGGCCCCGGCGGTTGCCAAAGCCGCCATGGAGAGCGGTGTGGCCCGCAAACAGATCGACCTGAACGTCTACGAGGACGAACTGGCTGCCCGCATCGGTGCTGGCTATCAGATTATGCGGTCCATGCAGGCCAAAGCCAAGGCCGACCCCAAGCGGGTGGTCTTTGCCGAAGGCGAGCAGCCCAAAGTCATTCGGGCAGCCCACGCATTGGCCAGGCAGGGCATCGCCATCCCGATTCTGCTGGGGCGGCCTGGGGTGGTGCAGAAGCAGTGCGTCGAGCTGGCCCTCAACTTCTCGCCCACTGTCATTGACCCCAACGAGAATGACAAGCGCTCCGCCTATGCCAAGAGCTTCCACCAGAGCCGCCAACGCAAGGGCATCACTCCCAGCCTAGCCAAAGACCTGCTGCGTCAGCCGAACTACTTTGGCCCGATGATGGTGGAGCAGGGGGACGCCGACGCTTTCGTCTCCGGCCTGACCTACAACTACCCGGAAGTGCTGCGGCCCGCCTTGCAAGTGGTCGGCTCCCAGGCAGACCGGGGAGTGGTCAGCGGCGTCTATTTGATGCTGGTCCAGGGCAAGCCCTACTTCTTCTCCGATGCCACCGTCAACATCGACCCGGATGCAGAAACCCTGGCAACGATTGCTATCAACGCCGCGGATGTGGCCGTGCAGTTCGATGTAGAGCCGCGCATTGCTATGCTCAGCTTCTCCAACTTTGGCAGCACCCGCCACCCCTTCTCCGACAAAGTGCGCGAGGCCACGGAGATCGTCAAATCCCGGCGGCCCGATCTGGCGGTGGATGGGGAGATGCAGGCGGACGTGGCGGTTGTGCCCCAGCGCATGGCCCAGCACTATCCCTTCAGCGCGGTGAGCGACGCCAACGTCCTCGTCTTCCCGGATTTGGCTTCGGCCAACACGGCCTATAAGCTGCTCAACCGCTTGGGTGGGGCCGAGACCATCGGCCCGATTCTGGTGGGCATGGGAAGGCCGATTCAGGTGTTGGAGACCGGCGCCGAGGTCATCGACATTGTGAATGTGGCGACGATGGCCGTGGTGGAGGCCCAGTTCAATTCGCGGGGATAGTGACTTCAAGCCCTGTCGCTGGTTGCCCACGCGGGCAAACTATAAAGTGCCGGGGAGTTGCGTTCAAATCTGAGCAATAAAAAGAGCCGTCGCAGAAGGAATCTCTGCGACGGCTCTTTTTATTGCTGCTGCTGCCGTTGCTGCTGTCGCTGCTGCTCGCTCTGGGTATCTTCTGGCGGAATCCACCCTGTTGTCGGAATCAACTCCTCTTCAGGTTCAGGCCGCTCAGCCAATGTGACCTGCACGCCCACCTCCAGATCGCTGCTGGCATCGCCCCGATAGACCCCTTTCGTGGGCGGTACATCTGCATAGTCCCGGCCAATCGCCACCTGGATGTGGCGGCCCTGGGCCACCAGATTGTTGGTGGGATCAAAGCCGATCCAGCCGTGGTTGGGCAGAAAGGCTTCGGCCCAGGCGTGGGTCGCATCTTGCGCCGAGCGATCCTGGCGATCGTCCTCGTGAAAGAGGTAGCCGCTGACATAGCGACAGGGGATGCCCAGGCTACGGGCCAGCCCGATGAAAATGTGGGTGTAGTCCTGGCAGACGCCCCGGCGGGTGGCCAGGGCCACATCAATCGGCGAATCCACAGCGGTGCTGGCGGGCACGTAGTCAAAGCTATCGTAGATACGCTGATTGATGGCGTAAAGTATCCGCAGTGGGTCTTTCTCGCGCTGGATGCCTTCGCTCTGCGCAAAGTGGCGCAGCTTTTCACTCTGGACAGCGAAATGGCTGGGAGCCAGCCAATCCCAATAGAGCGGGTCTTTCCTCAAATGGTCCAGTGCCAGCCAGTCCGCCTCGTCTGGGATCAACAGGCCCGGGTCCCAACTCTGCACCTCGACCAGAGAGTCGGCCCGCATGACCAATTGCCCCTGTTTGCTTGGCACGTTAAACCAATGCACACTATTGCCCATATGATCTGTGTAGGAATGGATCAGGGCACGGGGGCTGACCGTCAAGCGGAACGAATGGCAGGTCTGCCCGGCATCGTTGCGGGGCTGCATGCGGGCTTCCATCACGCTCTCACTGACGTATGCACTGTAGCGGTAGCGTGTCTGGTGGTGAATGGCGTAGGTTGTCATCCCTTCGCCTCTTGTTCGACCTGATAATCCACATACGCCCGATAGATCGCCATGTGAATCTGCTGGCACTGGTCTATAAAATCGTTCAGAAAGTTGTGCAGACCGTTGGCCAGAATCTCGTCGATCTGGCCGTAGCGGACGATGGCCTGCAAGCGTCCGGTCAGCCGAGTGAGCCGCTGAGATCGCCCGCCGCCGGTGATGCTGGCGATCTGCTGCACGGCCTGGTGCATCCGGTCGGCACAAAAATGCAGGGAGCGGGGCAATACCGGGCTAAGTACCAGAAATTCGGCGATGTGGCCTGTGTGAAGTGTGGGCGTATAGATTCGGCAATAGGCCTCGAAGGCGGAACAGGATTTGAGCAGGCCGACCCATTGCAAATACTCGTCCGTGCGCAGAGGTTCCAATCCGTTGTCCTCGAAAATGCCAAAGTGGGCATCCACCAGCGAGGCGGTGGAGATGGCCCGCTCCAGATATCCGCCCATCTGGATAAAGCGCCAGCCCTCGTCGTGCATCATTGTGGATCCGGTCAGCCCCTGGAAGAGGTTTGTGTTGTTTTCGATCTCCCGGAAGAAGGCGTGGGGCTGATCGTTCCAGACCTGATCAAAGTTGCGCTGGTTCAGGTTCAGATAGGTGCGGTTGATCTGCTCCCACATCTCCGAGCTGAGTTGCTCCCGAATCTGACGGGCGTTTTCCCTTGCCGCCGAGATGTTGGCAACCAGGGAATCGGGATTGGCCCGATCAAAGGTCAGGCTGCGAATCACATCGTAGGGTTCTGGCACATAAATCTGCCCATTTTCGTCCAATGGGGCGGGTATACGCAAGCTGTCGAAAAAACGCTGCCAGTGGCGCTCGGCCGCACTGGGCGACTGACCCACCATTGTGTTCAGGTGTACATTGATCAGCCGGGCGGAATGCTCGGCTCGCTCCATATATCGGCTCATCCAATAGAGGCTGTCCGCGGCCCGTGAAAGCATTTGATTATTCCTCCAAAACCCAGGTGTCTTTGCTGCCGCCGCCCTGGGAAGAATTGACCACCAGCGAACCCCGGCGCAGGGCGACCCGGGTCAACCCACCGGGCACAATCGTCGTCTCGTCCGGGGACCCCCCATAGAGCACATAAGGGCGCAGATCTACGTGGCGTGGTTCCACATGATTTTCGATAAAGCAGGGGGCGCGGGAGAGGCCCAGCGTGGGTTGGGCGATGTAGTTGCGGGGTTTGTCCAGAATTTGGGCACGGAATTGCTCCCGCTGCTCGGCTGTGCTGTGGGGACCTACCAGCATTCCATAGCCGCCGGATTCACCCACGGCTTTGACCACCAACTTGTCCAGATTGTCGAGGACATAGCCCATTTGTTGATTGTCTTCGCATAGATACGTTTCCACGTTGTCCAAAATCGGCTCTTCGCCCAGATAGTAGCGGATGATGGCGGGGACGTAGGCGTAGATGGCTTTGTCGTCGGCCACGCCTGTGCCCAGCGCATTGGCCAGGGCTACATTGCCCATGCGATAGGCGTTGAAGATGCCCGGCACACCCAGGGCCGAGTCTGGGCGAAAGGTGAGGGGATCGATAAAATCGTCGTCGATGCGCCGGTAGATCACATCCACCCGCCGCAGACCGCCGGTGGTGCGCATATAGACCACCCCGTCTTGCACAGCCAGGTCCCGGCCCTCCACCAGTTCGATCCCCATCTGGCGGGCCAGAAAAGTATGCTCAAAGTAGGCTGAGTTGTAGACGCCGGGTGTGAGGAGAGCGACAGTCGGCTCCGGGTTGCCGTGGGGGGCCAGTTTGCGCAGGGTGGCGAGCAGGGCCTGGCCGTAGTGGTCGATAGATTGGACGCCGTAGCCGCCAAAGAGACCGGGGAAGACCCGTTTCATCACCTGGCGGTTGGCCAGCATATAGGAGACGCCGCTGGGAACCCGCAGATTGTCTTCCAGCACCGCAAAGCTACCGTCGGGCAGACGCACCAGGTCCGACCCCACCACACAGGTATAGATGTCTTTGGGCACCCGCAGCCCCCGCATCTCCCGGCGGAAGTGTTGGCAAGAGTAGATTAGGTCGTGGGGTACAACGCCCGCGTCCAGAATTCTGCCCTCGTGATAGATGTCTTTCAGAAAGAGATTGATGGCGTAAATGCGCTGCTTCAGCCCCCGCTCAATCGTAGCCCATTCAGGCGCTGTGATAATGCGGGGCAGCAGGTCATAGGGGAAAATGCGTTCCGTCCCGGCGTCGTTGCCATAGACTGTGAAGGTGATGCCCTGGTTCAGGAAGGCCTGATCGGCTGCGCTCTGCCTGCGGCCCAGCTCTTCTTTGGGCAGCTCGGCCAGGCGACGAAAGAGGGGGAGATACGCTGGCCGGGGTGAGCCATTCTCGTCAAACATTTCGTCCATAAACCGTTCGTCCAACCTGTAGTTGGTGTAGGGTTCCTGGAGATCGCCAAGCGTCGGGATGAATTCCGCTGCTGCCATGCCTATGCCTTTACAAGGAGTGTGATTGCCCGCTGCGGCTTTGCATGGGCGATTTGTCGATGCGCGCTGCCGGTGAAGAGGCAGGCGCTGTCTGGCGGCGAGTCGATGGGCTGACTCTGCTGTGCTGAGGAATGCACACAGGGCTGTTTTGTACTTGACAAGGTGACCGGGTGACCAGGTGAAAAATGTCACTGTATGCCCGTGACGAGTATACAGAAAAAAGAGGGAAGAAGCAATTTCTGGATGAACCATACGACCGTCCGACACCGGTAACGACGAAGATCATCCAGAGATGGCAGAGATTCTCACGAATTGAACCCCTATTCCCCTTTTATCCGTCTATACAACCCTGTTTTCAGAATCATTGCCCAGAGAATCAGAATGCGCATCTGCTTCTGGAAGAGCCAGAGAAGCGATCGAGCAGACGTTCCAGCCATGTGCAGGGCGTCGGAGTGGGCTGCTGGATCGGGGGTTTCGCGCCGTCGCTGGCACTTTCCCCGCTTGTGACTGGCGTCCAATAGACCGGCAATTTCATCGGGAACATCAGATCGCCGCCGGGAACCTCCCGATCGCCCACCACAAGCACATAGCGTCCGACTGTGTTGTCCGGCGACCAGACCACCAGCGTATACTGGCCGTCTGCTGGCAGGGTGACCTTCTCCCGTTGACGCCGCCAGTAGGAGGTGCGGCTGAAGGGTTCAAAGAAGGTAGTAGCCGGAACCGGGCCTAAAACCAATAGCCCGTCTCCCGTCTTTGCCAGTTGCCGGGTTTCCTTGTCCGGCAGAGCGACTCCTGCCAGCTCCGGCAACCCAGGCCCAATCAACCCAACCGTCGGCGCAAAATCTTCCTGGCCTTCAATTTGGGGAATCGTCACACCTACTTCCACCCGCTGACCTGCCTGTCCGTCAAAGACGAAATAATCCACATCGCCGGGGCGATCCAGGGTTGCGTAGAGCGCGGTGGAGACTAGCGGGTCCGCCACCCGCAGAGGTGTGGCCGGCGTCAGATCGCCATCTTCAAAAAAAGGCTGGTGAGCGAGAGCCGTGGCTGCCGGCAAGACAAGGGAGAGAGCGGCCAACAGTGCCAGCCAGAATCGTCTGGACTGGGCTGGTTTCCAGGAGTTGAAATGGCTCATTCGACCACCTCCGCGTGGGTTACAATCGTAGCACATATCTCATCCAGCCAGGCGAGAATCGGCTGACCTTCTGGGCCCAACAGAGCGTGGGCTGCGTCCCGGTAGGCCAGCATGAAGCGGTTGAGAATTTCTTCGGAGATAGAGAAGTTGTGCAACAAACCCTGAATCCACTCCATCTCTACACCCATCAGCCTCATATCGCCCAATTGGAGCGCGGCGTGGATCGAACGGGTCAGATTCAACCCGGCTACTTCCAGATGGCTGGGCTGCATATCCCCCGGATCCATCGCAATCATCATGCGGGCCTGAATCGGCGTAGATTTGGTCTGGAAATGGATGCGGCTGGCCTGGTATTCTGGCGAAACTGGCAGGGGTTCCGGAAGAATACCAGGGGCGTGCATCAGGCTTTCGACCCGATCAACAGCCTGTTGCAAAGTGTCGCCCAAATAGTGACCGGCGATGCGGGTGCGCAAGCCAGGAGAAATGCTGAAGATACGCCCGGCATAGGCAACCGGTATGCTTTTGGCCCCCAGGATGGCTGTCATCGTCTGCAATGTGGCTGCCGTGTGTAGTTGCTGGGCAGTCAGAACGACGAGTTGCGGGCGTACCACATCCAGGCTCTCTTGCAAGCGCTGGATTGGCACACTCGCGCCCAGATAGACTGTTTCCCAGCCTTTGCGCCGTAGCAAAAGCTGGAAAATAAGCTGGCCGATCACATGCTCCTCGTCGGCTGTGCCTGCCACCAGAATTCTTCCGGAACGTATGGGCGGAGGGGTAGCACTGAGGAGGGACTCCAATTTGCGAATGACCAGAGCGGATGCGAAGTGTTCCTGCTGGACAGAGATCCTGCCCTCATACCAGCCTTGACCAATCTCCCGGATACCCCGTTGCAGCACCTCCAGGCAGACGACTTCAGCAGGAAACAGTGCAAAGCCCTGGGCCAGAATCTGGTCGGCACTCCGCTCATTAAAACCCATACAAGCTTCGACCCATTGATTTCGAAAGGCCGTGACCTCTTCTCCCACCAGCAGGGGCGAACCGGCCTCCGGCTCTACCAGGCCATAGTCCCCCGTCGATAGCGGGTCTTGACCTTCGCCTTCCAAGTGCCGCCACATGTCTACTGCCCGGCTGATGCTTAGTCCTTCTTCTTGGCGCGCTATTAACCAGCGCAGGGTATCAATATTGCGCTGGGAGTAGAGCCGATGACCGCCGCCGGTCCTGTCTGGTTCGGGCAATCCATAACGCCGCTCCCAGGCGCGCAGGGTATCTGGCTTGATGCCTGTCTCCTGCACAACAGCTTTTAGGTTGAAAGCGGGCGTGGTTGAATCCATTTGGCAACTCCGTCGAAAACTGAATAGCAATGCGTGTAGCATCACTGTAGCACGGTTGTATATGTTTTGTCCAGATTGTGAACGTGCAAAAATACTTATTCTGATTGTAGCTCGTCCAAATCTGCTGTTAATTATCTATGTTTTGCAATGGAGTTGTGCGTATTGTTGACACTTTTGTCCTCTTTTGGCATTGTACTTGTACATAACTTGAACCAGGAGCCATTGTGACCAGAGCCATGAACCCAAAAATCGTAATTATTGGCGCAGGGATAGGCGGATTAACTACCGGCGCTATACTTGCCCGGCAGGGCTATGCGGTGACCGTCGTCGAGGCGCATGTCTACCCCGGTGGCTGTGCGGGCACTTTCTACCATCAGGGCTACCGCTTTGAGGCCGGCGCAACCCTGGCTGGCGGCTTCTATCCAGGCGGCCCGATGGATTTGGTCGCCCAGGCCGCTGGCATCGAAGGCTGGCCTGCCCATCCATCTAGCGAAGTGATGCGCGTCCACCTGCCCGACGGCAGCCAGGTGACACGCTATGGCGACGAGCGGCGCTGGGAAGAACAACGCCGCTTTTTTGGTAGCCAATCCGAAGCCTTCTTTCGCTGGCAGGAGCAGACGGCAGATGCCCTGTGGGATTTGGCCCTGCGCGGGCCTGCCTGGCCCCCGCAATCGGTGGCGGAAGGCGCGGGGCTTTTGGTTGCGGGTGGGGGCTGGCTGGGGGATCGTCTGCGCACAGGCGCTGGTCTGCGCCTGCCGGGTCTGGCGCTGGATGCCTTTACACCGGTCAGTCGCCATTTGGCCGGCGCGTCGGATCGGCTGCGTCTCTTTGTGGATGGGCAACTACTGATTGCTGCTCAGACCACCAGCGCGCATGCCAATGCTCTCTACGGAGCCTCTGCGCTGGACCTGCCCAGGCGGGGAGTGGTCCATCTGAAAGGGGGCATTGGTGCGCTTGGGGAGACGCTGGCGGCTGCTCTCGCACGCAACGGGGGCGAAATACTCTTTCGCCAAGAGGCGACGCGCATCCGCGTAGAAGATGGGCGGCCTGTGGCTGTGCAGACCAAAAAGGGGTTGGAGATCGACGCGAATCGGGTAATTGTCAATTTACCGCCCTGGAATATCGCCGGGCTGCTGGGGGAGGAAGCGCCAGCCCGGCTGAAGAGACTGCCGCCCCAACCGCTGGATGGCTGGGGCGCATTTACTGTCTATTTGGGTGTAAACAGCGCTGTGATCCCCGCAGATCTACCGCTGCATCACCAAATTCTGGCCGGACGGCCCCTGGGCGAGGGCAATTCGGTCTTTGTCTCCATCAGCCCGGACTGGGATGCTGGCCGGGCGCCAGAGGGAATGCGGGCGTTGACGATGAGCACCCATACGGAATTGGCCAGTTGGTGGGAACTCTTCCAGCGGGATCGTCCGGCCTATGAGGCGCGCAAAGAAGAGATGGCCCGCCAAATGGTGGCCGTCGCACAACGGGCACTTCCGGGCTTGCAGGATGCCATTCATCTGTGCAAACCGGGAACCCCTGTCACATTCCAGCGCTTTACCCGACGGCGCTGGGGCTGGGTGGGTGGCTTTCCCCAGACCAGCCTTTTCCGGGCCTGGCCGCCGCGTTTGATGGATGGAGTTTGGATGGTGGGGGACAGCATCTTTCCCGGCCAGTCCACCGCTGCGGTGGCGCTGGGGGGGATGCGGGTGGCGAGTGGGGTGGCGAGTGGGGTGGTGGGTTGAAAGGTTTTGTTAGCGCGAATAAGTCTTGGGAGCAGACGGTAGGGGCATGAGGTGTGGCGGGGATGAGGCTCATGCGACGGCTACATTTGCTTCCGCCACACCTCGTGCCCGCTGCGGAACAAACTG
>CAMDQF010000206.1 GCA_945905745.1 Litorilinea aerophila | reverse complement strand
CTCGACCGGGTCTATGAAACTGGACGCAAAGTGGCTTCCGACTTCAAAGACTCTATGACCATCGTCTTTGACGATCTCTTCCCTAAATGGAACTATACTGCCGTCCCACAATCACCTGAAGATCATCAAGTTATTTAATCGCCAATCCTTACCGATTACCCCTCCCCCTGGAAGCCACACTACTGCCGCGGGATGAGCAATCGGGTAGACTGGCGGAACTGAATGTACAGAGCAGTAAATTTGCTTTTGTTTGACGTACCTACTGCCCTGTGCTACACTGCTAATGAGCGCATCTATCTGCCATTTCTTTTGCGCGCGAACTCTCGCATAGTTGAGACACGAGTACACCCATGGATTCAAAACGATTTCGCAACGGGCTGATCTACTTTCTATTGATCGTTGCCCTGGGCGCGTTCTTGTACACTGTTTTTGGCAACCGCAGTTCCACCGTATCCCAACCGATCCCCATAGCCGAAGTGGCCGAAATGGTACGCAACGGTCAAGTGGCGTCGATCGAAGTGGACAACGACGAGGTTTTTGTCACTCAGAAATCGTCCAGCCAATTCCAGTCGCGCAAAGAGACCGGCGTCAGTCTGGTAGAGCTGCTCCACAATCTGGACGTCACAAACGAGCAGATCGCAGCGGTCGACCTGAGCGTGAAGCCCCCCAGCGGGTGGGAAGAGTACAGCGGTATCATTTTCGCCTTTCTGCCCATCATTCTTATCGCCATCTTTTTCATCTTTATCATGCGCCAGGCCCAGGGCGCGGGCAATCAGGCATTCAGCTTTGGCAAGAGCAGAGCGCGCATGTTCACCGGCGACAAACCGACAGTGAGCTTTGCCGACGTAGCAGGCAGCGACGAGGCCAAGCAGGAGTTGCAAGAGATCGTCGAGTTCCTCAAAGAACCCCAAAAGTTTGCCGCTTTGGGCGCTCGCATTCCCAAAGGCGTGCTGCTGGTCGGGCCGCCCGGCACTGGCAAAACCCTGATGGCCAAGGCGGTCTCTGGCGAGGCAGGCGTCCCCTTCTTCAGCATCTCCGGCTCGGAATTTGTGGAGATGTTTGTGGGTGTAGGGGCCAGCCGGGTGCGGGACCTCTTTGAACAGGCCAAGAAGAATTCGCCCTGCATTATCTTCATCGACGAAATCGACGCGGTAGGCCGACACCGGGGCGCGGGGCTGGGTGGCTCCCACGATGAACGGGAGCAGACTCTCAACCAGATTCTGGTGGAGATGGACGGCTTCGACACGGATGTAAATATCATTTTGATCGCGGCCACCAATCGGCCTGATATACTGGACCCGGCCCTCCTGCGCCCAGGCCGCTTCGACCGCCGGGTGACGATGGACGCCCCGGATGTGAAGGGGCGACGGGCGATTCTGGATGTGCATATCAAAGGCAAGCCCCTGGCGACCGATGTAAATCTGGATGTGGTCGCCAAGCAGACCCCCGGTTTTGTGGGAGCCGACATCGAAAATCTGGTCACTGAGGCGGCGATTCTGGCTGCCCGGCGCAACCGCCGCTCCATCGGTATGGCCGAATTTCAGGAGGCCATCGAACGGGTGATAGCGGGTCCAGAGCGGCGCAGTCGGTTGATCACACCCAAAGAGAAAGAGATCGTCGCCTATCACGAGGCAGGCCACGCGGTGGTAATGTACATTCTCCCGCACCACGACCCTGTGCATAAAGTGACAATTGTGCCCCGGGGCATGGCCGGCGGCTATACTATGCCTATCCCCGAAGAGGAGACGCGCCTGACCAGCCGGGACAAGTTCAAGGCCCAGTTGGCCGCGCTGTTGGGTGGGCGGGTGGCCGAGGAGGTGCGCTTTGGCGACATCACCACCGGGGCCAGCAACGATTTGGAACGGGTGTCGGATATGGCCCGTGCAATGGTCACCCAGTGGGGGATGAGCGAAAAGCTGGGGCCAATCCAGTATGGCGAACGGGATGAGATGATCTTCCTGGGTCGCAGCCTGGGCGAAAGCCGCAACTACAGCGACAAAGTGGCCCAGGAGATCGACGAAGAGGTGCGGGGGTTGGTGGACGAAGCCTATCGACTCACCCACCAGATTCTGGATGAGCACCGGGGCAAACTGGATGCGGTCTCTCTGCGCTTGTTGGAGGTGGAGACGCTCCACAGACCCGAATTTGAGGCGATTATGCGGGGCGAACAGATTGTGGAGCAGCCGTTGAGCAATCCCCCCGCCAAGAACCGCGCCGAACGCAGCCAGACAGGCGTGGGCGACGAGGAGCGCAAGCGGGAAGGCGAGGGTCGGGATAAGGGCATCGACCTGGGAGGCACCCTGCCAGCGCCAGCCTGAGTAGATATTGGATAGTGGATATTTGGCAGACAGCAGATGGCGATCTTTGAACGGACCCCCAACCTGCTACATTCCATTTTAGTGTAATGTGAGGATAAGACCGAACGAGAAATATCCAATACCGAATACCGCATATCTCAAGAGCCTTGCCGGACCCGGTGAGGCTCTTTTGCTTGAAATTTCTGTGGAGAGAGAACGTGGGCAAACTCTTCTATCAATTGGCCCGGCATAAAGTCGCCGGACAGTATTTTTTACGCTGGTTACAGATCGATCTCTTTCTGATAGGCGGGGCTGCTCTGCTCAGTTGGCTACCCGGTGGTTGGCTGACAGCAGGGGCGGCGTTTGTCCTGCTGGTTGGCCTGGTGGTGGGCTATCGCTACTGGCAGGCCAAGGACTTCGTGGCCTTTCTCCCCGCAGAAATGCCCCTGGTCACGCCTGCCACCCTGCCCTCCTCGGCCAAAGTGTCGGTCTGGGCCAGCGGCTACTTTGGCGTAGAGAATAAACACCAGCACTTTGCCTGGCTTCAGGGCTTCTTTCGTACCTTTCCCAGTCGGGAACACGCGGTCATCTGTCTGAACCAGCCCACATCTTTCCTGGGGGTAGGCCGGTCAGCAGAGCATCTGAACGGGATGTGGTACTCTTTTTTCAAGCCGGAAGCTGTGCTGGAGATCCGTTGGGGCCATATTCGCTACGGCGCAGAGTCGCTGCCCGGCCTTGCCGTGAGTC
The DNA here is from genome assembly GCA_945905745.1 of Litorilinea aerophila. Taxonomy (GTDB): domain Bacteria; phylum Chloroflexota; class Anaerolineae; order Caldilineales; family Caldilineaceae; genus JACQGT01. Next base: position 9,217 of record CAMDQF010000206.1, on the reverse strand, counting down.
ATACAGTGCGCATTCCCCGGCGCAACTGGTTCCAGCCAGAAAGAGACGTGCCCAAAACGACGTATCTCGCTTTTCCCGAACGGGACGATGCGCTCACTGTGCTGGCTGATCTGCTCTACGACCGCTTCGCAGCCGAAGCAGCCAGCAAACGCTCACTGAACGGTCACGCCAAAAAACATCCCCAGGATATTTGGCAGAAGTTGGCCGGGTAACCTGTAAGCGGTTATCAGTGAACAGTAACCAGTGGTCGGCAAATCACGACGGCTGATAGCTGATCACTGTTCACTGATAACTACCACCAAAAGAGGAACCTCCCCCTTGTCAGATACTACTCCCCAAAACCAGCGCCCCTCCTGGGATGACTATTTCATCAATATTGCCTTTGGCGTAGCCGAGCGCAGCACCTGTGACCGGGCGCATGTGGGCGCGGTGGTTGTGCGCGATCGGCGCATTTTGACCACCGGCTACAACGGCGCGCCCGCTGGCCTGCCCCATTGCGACGAGGTGGGCCATCTGATCATTGACAGCCACTGTGTGCGCACCCTGCACGCCGAGCAGAACGCCATCATCCAGGCCGCGCTGCACGGCGTGAACAGCGCAGACTCGACGATCTACGTCACCCACCAGCCCTGCCTCACCTGTGCCAAAATGATCATCAACGCGGGCATTTGCCGGGTGGTCTACGCCGGCAACTACCCCGACGAAAACAGCCGACTCTTTCTGGCCGAGGCAGGCGTGGAACTGCAACACCTGCCCCGCCAGCGCCCGGGTGATACCGTCTATCGTCCATAAATCAGAACGGCGAGTTCAAGCCTTTCAGCTACTCAATCTGCGCTCACTGCAATACGTTCAAGAAAGGTTCCAGCAATGAATTCCTCCTTGAAATCCATTTTCCGGCTCCCCAACCGTCTGCCCAAACTGCTGGTGGGGATTGCCAGAGCAGGAATGGCCACGCTGGCTATTCTGGGCCTCCCTCGACCACTATTGGGCGGGCAAGGAGGTTTATTACAACCCAGACGAATACTATTGCGAAAAAGGGTCGCGGTCGCCCTGAATCGACAATCAGGCGATTATCGAAAAATTCAACAGTGGGGACGTTCCAGCCTGGCCGTAGCCATCGGCCTGGGGTTGGTGCTGGCATTGACGGTCTTCATGCACACGTCTACGGCCCTGGCCGGGCCGCTGTCGCCTGCCCAGACCAGTTCCCCGCGCAGTGGCTCGCAAGTGCTGCTGGCGGAGGATTTCAGCAGCATCTCGGAAAAGTTCACGCCGCCGTCGGGTTGGAAGGTAACGACAGGGGGCGAGGACCCCGCGGGCGACTGGTGTTTCGGCCCCATTCGAGACTGCACTTCTGTCGAGATTGACTCGGTGCTGCCCCTGAGCGCGCCGGTGGCGATTGCGGCCAATGTGACTCTCTGGTTCCCCGGCAACGACAGCATCTTTTTGGAGTCGCCTGCCTTTGACGCCAGCGGCGCCACCTTTCTTGTGCTGGAGTACGACCAGTTTCGGGTTTCTCTTGGCGGAGCCGGGGATGCCTGGGTGGATGTGTATGACCAGGGCGCATGGCACAGGGTGGACACCATTCCCACCTACTATAACGTTGGCGGTCACCGGTCGCTCCAATTGCCCTTACTCACCCCGAATGCCCAGACGCGCATCCGTTTTGGCTGGACAGGAACCGGTACGAACTGGTTAATCGATAATGTGCAGGTCCGTGCTTTCTACGATCCCGCTGTCGATCTGCAAGTGGCTCAGACAGCGCCCCGCCACGTTGCGACCGGCGCACCAGCCACCTTCGTCGTCACAGTGACCAATGCCGGTCCCGCAGCGGCGACAAGCGTTATGCTGACCGACACTTTGCCGGCAAACAGTCTTTATCAGGGCAGTCGCATCTCCCAGGGCAGTTGTAACCAGGCGTTGGGGGTTCTGGCCTGCTCTGTCGGGGATATGGCTGTGGGTGCGCAGATCACCCTGGAGGTTGACATCAGTGCACCGGGTCAGGCGCAGGTGATCGGCAATGCCATCCAGGCGGCGGCGACCCAGACAGATCCCTTCCCAGCCACCAACAGCGCGCTCGCCCTGCTGCAGGTGCAAAACACGCCGGCTCCCCGCTATGTGGCCACCGCTGGCGTCGATACCGGTGACTGCTCCACACTACTCAGTCCCTGCGCCTCTATTCCCTATGCCATCACCCAAGCCGCGGACAACGATACCATCCATCTGGCCGAAGGTGTCTACACAGGGACGATCCACGTGGACAGACCGCTGACCCTGGCGGGCGCAGGCGAGGCACGCACAACCCTCAGCGGTGGCAAGCAGGATCGGGTGATTTTCGCCCAGACATCCTTCATGCTGAACGGCTTGACCATTGCCGATGGGATGGTGAAGGGGCGAGGCGGCGGCATTTACGCTGAGGATACTGTGACGCTGACCGATGTTTCGCTGCTGCGCAACGTGACCAGCCAGGATGGGATACATAGCACTGGCGGCGGCGGCGGCATCTATGTCGAGGGCGATCTGTGGGCAGTACGGGGCGCCATCCAACAAAACGGCTGCGCTGATAGCCCGCTCGACGCTGCCCTCTGTTTGGGGGGCGGGGCGCGGGTGAGAGGAAATGCGATCTTTACCGAGACCCGTTTCATCAGCAACAGCGCACGCGGTGCTGGTGGTCTTATGGGTACCAAGGTCTGGCTCTATGATGCTGTTTTCATCAGCAACACCACCGCTGCACAGTCCGGCGGCGGCGCGGCTGTAGGGGAAGCCGTTGTGTATGGCGGCGAATTCAGGGACAACCACTCCGGGCTGTGTGGCGGCGCTCTCTTCGTCGGTGGTTCCACCTTCATCAGCGGCACCCTCTTCACCAACAACACATCCAAAAGCCTGGGCGGCGCGCTCTACAGCAACGAGGGAGAGCAACTGCTGACCATCATCAACGCACAGTTTGTTGGCAACAGATCGCTTGAAAGCTCGGGAGGCGCAGTACACAATCCCAGGTTCGGGCCGGTTCTCATTGAAAATTCTACGTTCATCAGCAATACCGCATGGGAAAAAGGGGGAGGCGTCCGCTCGGTGGGTCCCATCACAGTGACGGGCAGTCTCTTCCAGCAAAATGAGAGCCAATCTTATGATGAAGGGGGTGGGGGAGGACTCTATATTCGCTCAGATGCACATATCTCTGCCACAGAGTTCATCAGCAACAGCACCCAAGTACACGGGGGCGGTATCGAGACATCGGCTCCCTTGACTGTGGAAAATAGCCTCTTTCAACACAACTATTCCGGATACAACGGCGGCGGTTTGTGGATAGAGAACGGCGCGTTGACCATCGACAATACGCGCTTTGTGGAAAATACGGCCAACCCAGAGAGTCTGGCCTTTGGCTTTGGCGGTGGGGTCTACGCCAAGGAGAGCCACGTTGTGGCCGACCGCACCAGCTTTATCAGGAACATTGGTCAGCGAGGCAGTGCTGTTTCGCTGGAAGCTTTCGCCAGCGGGTACAGCGCCCGCTTTGTCAATTCCCTCTTTGTCGGTGCAGCCTCAAACACGGCCTCGCCCCTATTCCACATGTACGACTACGAATCGGTGGACATTCTTCACGATACGTTCGTTGGCCCAACCTCAACCGATGGTGTGGCAGTCTATCTTGAAAGTGGTGCCGGTTCGGTTGTCAACACTATTGCGTCCACATTTGCCACAGGGATCAAACGGAAACAGGGCACAATCACAGAAGACTTCAACCTGTATCACAACGTGGGCAGCCGCGTGGAAGGCGGGGTAACAGAAGGGGATCACAGCCTGAACGGCGATCCGGCCTTTGTCGATCCCAGCGCAGACAATTACCGTCTTGGCCAGAGCAGTGCAGCCATTGACGCAGGCGTGGACGCCGTCGCCCACGATCTGGATGGGACAGCCCGGCCTCAAGGGAATGGCTCGGACATCGGCGCCTACGAATCTATGGTCACGAGCGAGTACAAGATCCACTTACCCTGGACGCGCAAGTAAGCCACTACATTTCAGCGCAAATCAGGCTATTTCTGACCTTTCATCCAAACCCAACCAGGAATTTCCATGTACGATCCAACACAAAAACGATTATCTAGCCCACTGTTTTCCATATCCATGGCCCTACTGCTTAGCGCCTTGCTCCTGCTGCTCGGGCAAATGGGCGCGTCGTCCGCAGCCAGGATGGCCGCTGCCTCTCAGCGGACCGCCTCTGTTGGGGCTGCTACCCAACGGTGTTTCACCGAAGTTAACGATCCATTCGTTGACGTGTCAGGCAGTGTGGCCTGGGCCGATTATGATGGGGATGGGGATCTGGATCTCCTCATCGCGGGTATTAACTCTTCGGACGCGCCTGTGACCCGTCTTTACCGCAACGATAGCGGCAGCTTTACAGAGATCAATGCCGGCTTGATGAACTTGCTGTCCACCAGCGCAGCCTGGGCAGACTTTGACGGGGATGGCGATCCAGATCTCCTCCTCACTGGCCAGGACAGCAGCTTTAAGCCTCAGTCAAAACTATATCGGAACGACAATGGTGCCTTTGTCGATGTTGAAACCCCTTTTGTGAAGGTCAGCAATGGCGCCGTGGCCTGGGCAGATTACGATGGGGATGGCGATCTGGATGTGGTGATCACCGGCTCTACAGACGGCGGTTCAAAATCGTCGATTCTCTATCGCAACGATAACGGCACGTTCGTTGATAGCGGTGTCGATCTGATCGGTGTGGATTTCAGCAGCGTGGCCTGGGCCGACTATGATGGGGATGGCGATCCGGATCTGCTGCTGATGGGGCAGTATGTCTCTGGATTGGGGCAGGGCTATGATTCGGCAGGGACGACACGTCTCTATCGCAACGATAATGGCGCTCTCGTCGATAGTGAAATCGCCCTGACCAACCTTGAAGCCGGCAGCGCGGCCTGGGCTGACTATGATGGGGATGGGGACCTAGATCTCATCCTTATGGGCGTTCGCTTCAATTCTTTCTCGCCGACGACGAACCAGATCACCTATCTCACGGAGACGGTACTCTATCGCAACGACAACGGAACATTCACGCAAGAGTCCTCAGCTATCACCGATTTGGGAGACGGAGACGTGAGTTGGGCTGACTACGACGGCGATGGTGATCTCGATTTCTTTATTACAGGCACCAGGGGCGGTGTCAGCAGCGTTGACAACTTCGAACGGCTTTCGATTCTTTATCAAAACAATGGTGGTTCGGCCACCGATTTTTCTCCCCTTATGGGTGCTGACTATCCGTTCGTTAATGTGCGAGGAGGCAGTGTCACATGGGCAGATTATGACAGTGATGGGGATCCAGACCTTCTATTGACCGGCAGCGATAGCTCCCGTCTCCTCAACTCGCGGCTGTACCGCAACGACAGTTGTGCAGAAAGCTTGCAGTTGGTCAAGACAGCAGCACCCGTCAACCCCATGCCTGGCGAGGCCATTACTTACACCCTCCATTTCACCAATACCGGTTCTGGTCTCGTCACCGGTGTGGTGATCAGCGATTCGGTTCCGGTCAGCGTGACTGTCACTGGCGTCACCAGCAGCACCTTTGGCAGCAACAGTATCACCATCACCCAAACCAGCGGCGCGCCAGGCACAGGCATCGACTTTGCCTGGTCAGTCGGCGAGTTGGCTGTGAACGCGGGCGGCGTCATCACGCTGACGGGGGTACTCAGCGCAAGCAAGGCGTTGGCAGGCACGACTTTCACCAATACGGCCAACATCAGTATCGCTGGCATATCAAACAGTCAGGCGTCAGCATCAATCCACGTATCCGCAGTCCGCAATGATATTTGGTTGCCGCTCTTGAGACGATAGATACCTATGGAGGTCCGTACCATCGAGCAAGCCAGCGCCGATCCCGCTTTCCGCCGCGGCCAGCAGGCGGCGGCGGGGATCCAATTCGATCATCTGCCCCGCCAACGACCCGGCGATACCGTTTACCAACCGTAAAGCAGGTATTGGGATATTGGGTTATTGGAAATTTCGTCGGCACAGCGCCACTACCCAATACCCCAATACCCCACCCATTTCACCCGCCAATGCCTACTCACCTTCCCTTCCCCCCCGGCTTCCTCTGGGGCACAGCCTCCGCTTCCCACCAGGTGGAGGGCAACAATACGAACAACCAGTGGTGGGCCTTCGAGCAGCAGCCGGGGGCCATCTGGCACCGCGATAGGAGCGGGCTGGCCTGCGACTGGTGGCGCGACGCCGAAGGCGACTTCGAGCGCATGGCCGGTCTGGGACTCAACGCCCACCGGCTCAGCCTGGAGTGGAGCCGCATCGAGCCAGAACCGGGCCGCTTTGATTCCGCAGCCATCGAGCGCTACCGGGAGATGCTGGACGGTCTGCGCCGCCGGGGGATCACGCCCCTGGTCACCTTGCACCATTTCAGCGAACCCCTCTGGTTTACCCGCATGGGCGGTTGGGAGAACGGGGCCAGCGTCGCCTTTTTCCGCCGTTACGTGGATTTCGCCACCCGCGCCCTGGCGGATCTGTGCGATTTTTGGGCCACCATCAACGAGCCGCTGGTTTTTCTCGCGCAGGGCTGGTTTCTGGGCAACTGGCCGCCGCAGAAAAGCAACTTTCCCCTGGCAATGCGGGTGATGCGCCATCTACTCTTTGCCCACGCCGAAGCCTATCACGCCATCCATGCCCACCAGCCCCAGGCGCGGGTGGGCTATGCTGTGCATGTACGCCTCTTTACCCCTTTGCGCCGGGGCAACCGGTTGGACCGCTACGCGGCGGGTCTGCGCCGCTGGCTCTTCGAGCATTTGTGGGTGGCCGCCACCGACGACGGTTGGCTGCGTCCGCCCCTCTCCCTCACTCGCCGGGATGCCCGTCTGGTCAAAACAATCGATTATGTCGGCATCAACTACTATACCCGGGATCACATCCGCTTCACGCCCAATCCAACCCAGCTTTTCGGCCAGCCGGAATATCTGCCCGACGCAGAACATTCCGATTCCGGACGGGAAGGACCCTTCAGCCAGTTTGACCCGGAAGGACTCTACCAGGTCTGTCAGGAGGTGCGCCGTTTTCGGCCCGATCTGCCCATTTATATCACCGAAAACGGGCTGCCGGATCGCAACGACGACCAGCGTCCCCGTTGGCTGGTAGCCCATCTGGCCGCGTTGCAGCGAGCCATCGCCAGCGGCTGTGATGTGCGCGGTTACTTCCATTGGACACTGGTGGACAATTTTGAATGGGCCGAGGGCTGGGGGCTGCGTTTTGGCCTCTTCGCACTGAACCCCGCCACCCAGGAACGCGCACCCCGTCCCAGCGCCGGGGTCTACGCCGCTATCGCCAAAGCCAACGCCATCCCCCAAGCATTGCTCGCCCAATACATACAGGAGACAACCCAATGACCCAACCCATCCACCGCTTTGTCTACCGCGCCCAGTGCCGCCCCGGCCAGGAGGAGGCAACCACCGCCGCGTGGCGCGCCAGGGAGGAATCTCTGCGCACCCGGCAAGTGGGCAGACACGTTCTGACTGCCAGCGTCTTTGCCTGGCGCACCCACTTCTTCCTCTACTACGAGACAGTGAACCCATCGTTGACGCCCGATGCCCTGGCCGGGGAGATGGACGATCTGCTGGAAATCTGGCCCGGCGGTGCAGTGGGGCGGCGTTTTGTGCCGATGATGGACATCTACCATTGCGGCGAACCGCGCAGCGAGGACTACTGGCGGCGCACCACCCCGCCGGAGCAGGTGAGCGCCCGCATCACCCACTTGCAGCCGGAGATGGTGAGCAGCTACATCTTCTACCACTACCAGTTGCAGGAGGAGAAGCCAGGCAACTTTGACAAGTATTGCCTGATTACTATGCACGAAAATTTTCTCTTCTTCTACCAGGAATATCCGCAAGTGGTAGAATCGCCGCCCCGCACGGGCAAGCTCACCACCACCAACACCCCACCTGGTTGGCAAGAGGTGATGTTCCCCCACTTCCGGCTCTGGGATGACGCGCCCGCGGGCGAGGAAATCTGGCGGGGGGCCGAGTTGATCGTTCATGTGGGAAATGGGTAGAATGGCAGACCTGTAGAGCCGCATGAAGAAAGAGAGGATAGTATGCAAAACACGCTGGCCGAAATGTACACAGAGGATTATCACCGCTGGCTGACAGCCAATGCAGAGGCGATCCGCTGGGGGCAACTGAGCGACATTGACACCGAACATATCGCCGAGGAGTTGGAAGCTATGAGCAAACGGGAGCGCCGGGAGTTGATCAGCCGACTGACTGTTCTTCTAGCCCATTTGCTCAAGTGGGAATTCCAGCCGGCCCAGCGCTCGCGTAGCTGGCGCAACACCTTGACCGTGCAGCGGGGTGAACTGACCGACCTCCTGGAAGACAGCCCCAGCCTGCGGGCAGAATTGGAACAGTACATCGAACGCGCATACACCCGCGCCGGCCTGCTGGCCGAGGACGAGACCGGTCTGGCTGCAACTGCCTTTCCCCTGGAATGTCCCTACGCGCTGGAGGAGATTCTCGACCCAGCCTTCTTCCCATAGGATACGGAGAGTCTAATGAACGCAGATGAATCTCCCCGACAAATCGGCCTGGGCAGCCACGTGGAGATCGACCTGATCGACGAAGCGGGCCACGCCGAACGCATGGCTTTTGACCTGGTCGCGGCCCGCCACGCCGATATGGGTCGGGGTCTGCTCAGCGCGGACGCGCCGCTGGGCAAGGCTGTGCGGGGGAAATTTGTGGGCGCACTGATCCCGTATCTGATGGGCGACATCCGCCAGATACGGATTGTGGGTGTCACAGCGGCCATTGTCAACGCCCCAGGCGATGCGGAGGCCCGGCGTGCCGAAGTGTTGAAAAAAGCCGTCAACGATGCTGACCGCACCAGCGCGCAGATGTTCGCTTCGTCCTTCAGCGGCAAGTGGGGCGACTACGACCCGGACGGCATGGACGAGTGGGATGACAGGTGATCAGTGGAGGGCAGTTTTTTCCTGCCGATAACGTCGGATCAAATGATTCACCCGATCCAATACCCGCCATTCCAGACGCTCCGTGTCACTGTTGAAAGGGGTGACGCCGGAGCCGTATGCCGGGGTGGTTTCCCGGAAGATCTGTCGCCCCTGTGCGCCTTGCCCTGAAAATCGCTTGTATGAGTCGAATGCAAAAAGCCTTTTGGGCTACAGATAAACGCGGATGAACTCGGAGAAGAGTGGATTTCTCTCCTGAGTTTC
>CAMDQF010000205.1 GCA_945905745.1 Litorilinea aerophila | reverse complement strand
GGCCCTTGACAAAGCGGCAAGCCAGCGCTCTACTCTTGCCTGCGATGGCGACGGACGACGGGAGCAGGGTTTCATCACCCCTCGACATACACACCAGGCTCTCTCTTATTTCGAGCCTCTCGTGGTCTTGACAACGGGGTCAACTATACTCTATCATATCGGCCCAGATGATCGCTTCGTGATCTTTCTCTTGGGGTCTGAATTTTTTGCTTCGCTTGCCGCGGGCGCTGCGATGATTCTTTTTGACCTTCATAGACAGAGTATGAGTGAATTGAGATATCTATTGGCAACCGCTCATATCACAGCTATACGCACGATGCCAACAGTATTTCGTCACTTGATGGATGCCTTGCCAGAAGGTGTGAGCCTTCCTGATCTGCGTTTGGTGAATTTGACAGGCGAACCGACCTTTCCTAAAGATATAGAGTTATTTCAACATTTTTTTGACCCAAACACTACTCTGTCGATAATGCTCGGTTGCCAGGAAATTCTGAATTACAACTACTATTTGGTCGATCACCAGACCCAAATAGCGAGTGAACATCTCTCGTCTGGTTTTACCGTGCCGGGAATAAGTGTAGATGTTTTGGACGAGCGGAGCGTTGCCTGCCCGCTTGGGCAGCCGGGTGAGATCGTTGTTAGCGCTGATCACTTTGCCAGCGGTTACTGGCGCAACCCAGAACTATCGGCGCAGAAGTTCCAGGTGCATCCACACGGCCCGTACCGCGTTTCTTACCGCACGGGTGATTTGGGCTACAAATTAGCCGACGGGTCCCTAGTCCATTTGGGACGCAGGGATTCCCGTCTCAAAATCCGGGGCTATACTATTGAACCGATCGAAGTCGAGCAGGCGTTGTTGGCAACCGGCCAGTGGAAAGAAGTTGTCGTGGCAGGCTGGGATGACGGCAGTGGCGAGATGCGTCTTGTCGCTTGGCTCGTCCCAGTCAAACAGCCCGAACCGTCGGTCACGCTCATCCATAGGCAATTAGGCGAAGTGCTGCCTACACATATGATTCCTGCGTTTTTTGAGATTGTGGACGCCCTGCCCCAATTGCCCAACGGAAAAATCGATCGACGATCTCTACCCGACCCTCACCGAATCCGCCCCTGGCTTGATACTCTCTATACACTGCCGACTACTCCCTTCGAGCATACAATCGCCGCCATCTGGGCTGATATCCTCGGCCTGGGTGCAATCGGCGTCCACGACCCTTTTCTGGAATTGGGTGGCAATTCGCTACAGGCCATGCGTATCGCGGCCCGCGTGCAGGACGAGTTCGGCGTGGAGATTCCCCTGGCCGAGTTATTTGCGGCGTCCACGGTGGCGGAGATGGCCCTGGCAGTGACGGCTGCGTTGGCAAGCGAGGCAGACGTCAACTCGTTTGAGCAAAACGAAACAGGAGCTATGCAATGAACACACAACGACGCATCCCTGAATGGCAGCAGGCCATCATCGACAAGTGTTATCACCCAACGGGCATCTGGGAAGAGTTCCCGGAGAGCGAGTACGAAACTTCCATCCCGGCGCGTTTCGAGAAAATTGTGGCGCGTTTTTCTGACCGAATCGCAGTCGTGGACGGCGAACAGCGCCTGACTTACGCCCAACTCAACGCAGCGGCCAACCGAGTGGCCCACGGCTTGCTGGAACGGCTGGGCACTGATTCAGAACCGATTGCCCATTTGTACGAGCACAGTGCGGAGGCCGTGATCGCATTATTGGGTATTATCAAGGCGGGCAAATTTTATGTGCCGTTGGATATACGCTGGCCTGTAGAACGTCTGCATCAGGCCTATGCTGTGCTGGATTGCAGGTTGCTGCTGACCGATGCACCGAACCAATCCCTTGCCATATCTGTCACGGGCAACCCGGCTGCGGTCGCTACGCTTGCTCAATGGGACGGCTGTTCCGCCAAGAACCCAGTGGTTCTGATCGGGCCAGACACCTATTTTTATATCATCTTTACCTCTGGCTCAACAGATGCACCAAAGGGTGTGATCGATGTGCATCGCAATGTCCTGCGCTATGCCGGGCTGTATATCAACAGCCCTCACATCTGCCCCGCAGACCGCAGCCCTCTACTCCCGCGGTTGAGTTTTAGCGGTAGCAAGATGCCTATGTGGGGCACGCTGCTCTCCGGCTCCAGCCTCTTCATCTATGACATTTATCGGAAGGGCATTGCCGGTTTGCCAACCTGGGTAGGTCAACACAAGCTAACGGTATTTGATTCAGCGCCTTCGGTCTTCCGCGCCCTGCCAGAATTTGTCGGTGATTCAAATCTATTTTCTACGGTTCGACTCATTGCTTTGGGCGGCGATGCTATTCTGCCAGAGGATATACGCATTTATCGAAAGCTTTTTCCCGATACAACGATCTTGCGGAACGGTCTGGGCGCGACGGAAGCTAAGGGCAGCGCAAAGTTATTTTGCGACAAGGCCACTCTCGAAAAGGGGGAAATCCCATCAGTTGGTTGGCCATCTGCGGACATTGAACTGCTGATTGTTGATGAAGAAGGGCGGCTGCTACCGTCTGGGAAGATAGGTGAGATGGTCATTCATTCCCGTTTTGTTTCGCCCGGCTATTGGAAAGGGCCAACCTTGACCGCTAATAAATTCCGACCAGACCACCATACCGAGGGGCTGTTCTACTACTATTCTGGCGATTTGGGACGTATTGACGAAGATGGGCAAGTTTACCATCTGGGACGCAAAGATTCCCAGGTAAAAATCCAGGGTCAGAGGGTGGAATTGGGTGAGATTGAGCGCGCCCTGTTGTCATTGGACAATGTGAGCGAGGCGGTTGTTGCTTTGCGCGGTGATACTGTTGCGAAAGAGCGCTTGCTGGCCTGGCTGGTCTGGGCGGATCCGGCGCAGGGTTTGAGCAGTTCGCAACTGCGACGTCATCTGGCGGAACGACTGCCTGCTTATATGATTCCATCTCAATTTATCTCTATGGCCCAATTCCCTCTCAACACCAACGGCAAAATTGACCGAAAAAATCTGCCCGTACCTGCGCCCAGCCGTTCGGTGTTGGATATTGCCTTCGCACCGCCGCTCACCCCCTTCGAGCGGATCATCGTCGCCATCTGGGCTGATATCCTCAGCCTGGACGCAATCGGCATCCACGACCCCTTTCTGGATCTGGGCGGCAATTCCCTGCAAGCCATGCGCATCGCGGCACGGGTAGCCGAAGAATTCGGCGTGGAGATTCCCCTGGCCGAGTTGTTCGCGGCGTCTACTGTGGCGGAGATGGCGCTGGCGATAACGGCGGCGTTGGCAAGCGAACTTGGCATCAACTAGGGTCAGTGACAGTTAAACCCAAAAGGCGAACGATGACCACACAACGACAGGTTCCAGAATGGCAGCAGGTCATGATAGACAGATGCTACCACCCCACGGGCGCGTGGGAGGAGTTCCCCCACGCGGATATCGAGCAGCCCATAGGCCAACGTTTTGAAAAAATGGTGGCTCTCTATCCAGATCGTCTGGCTATCCAATCGGATACATCCGCATTTTCCTATGCTGAATTGAATGGCCGGGCAAACCAGATTGGCCGCACGATCCTGGCTATGGATGCGATGGATCGATCGCCGATTGGGTTGCTTCTGGAGAAGAATCCCCTGGGTTATGCTGCCATTTTGGGCATTCTCAAGACGGGAAGACCTTTTGTCATTCTAAACCCGGCACTTCCAAAGGAGCGTCTTGACTATCTGTGGGACACTTCCCAAGCGGGTCTGATCGTGACTGATGGAGAGCATAGTACGTTGGCATCTGACCTGGCTGGCACATCCCAGCGCTGTATTGACATTGGTCGAATTGAGCAAACTCTTTCTCCAGACAATTTCCATCTTCCGGTTTCCCCCGATCAGTTCGCTGTAATCGCCTATACATCCGGATCGACAGGGCAACCCAAAGGGGTATGTCACACCCACCGTACCCTTTTGCATGTGGCAATGCGATTGACAAATTTGTTCCACTTCTGCCCGCAGGATAGGCGTGGCATTCTAAGAACATTTGGAACACTCACATCATTTACCGATGTTGCCTATGCCCTCCTTAACGGTGGCGCGGCCATCCTCTATGACACCCAACGGCAAGGCGTCCAGAAAATTGCCCACTGGTTGGTTGCGCAACGGATTACGACAACCGTCTTTGTTCCAACCCTCTATCGGCAGTTCATGGATGCGCTTCCTCCCGATCTGCTACTGCCGGATTTACGCTTGATTATTTTGGGTGGCGAGTCGATTACTCAGGCCGATATTATGAATTACAGAGAGCGATTGCCTGCCACCTGTCTGCTCAGCCTGGGGTATGGCCTGACAGAGTTGGTTAGCGCCACTATGTATCTTGTGGATCGGGAGAATGCAGTCCAAGATGGCCCCACGCCTAGTGGCTATCCCATGCAGGATATAGAGATTTCAATCCTGGACAAAGAATACCGCTCTGTTGAACCCGGTCAGGGTGGCGAGATTGCGCTTTCCAGCCCTTATCTGGCACAGGGTTATTGGGGGCAACCTGACCTGACCGCAGCCAGATTTCTGCCCGGTCTGCCAGGTAAAAATTGCCGGACATATCTCACCGGGGATATGGGTCTGTTGCAACCGGATGGCTGCCTGATTCACCTGAATCGCACCGATTTTCAGGTGAAAATTCGAGGTCTTTCGGTGAATATGACCGAAGTGGAAGATGTTTTGCAGCAATTGGAGAGGGTGCAAGCAGCGGCTGTTGTGGCTTTACCCGACCACGCAGGCACACTGCGTCTGGTCGCCTACATTGTCTCCCACCAATCACCGCCGCCATCTGTCACTGCCCTGCGGCGTTCTCTGTTGCCTAAATTGCCAGGCCATATGCTCCCCTCGGTTTTCGTCTTTTTGGATGAGTTGCCGCAAACAGCAAGCGGAAAGATTGACCGCAAAGCGCTGCCACCCCCTTCTACCCACCGTCCTCCATTGGATGTACCCTTTGCCAACCAGCGAACCCCCATAGAGCAAATCACCTGTACCCTTTGGGCAGACATCCTCGGTCTAGATGAAATTGGCATCTATGACCCATTCCTGGAGCTGGGCGGTGACTCGCTGAAAGCCATGCGCATCGCAGCACGGGTGCAGGACGAGTTCGGCGTGGAGATTCCCCTGGCCGAGTTGTTCGCTGCGGCTACGGTGGCGGAGATGGCGCTGGCGGTGGTGGCTGGGTTGGTGGATGAGGCTGCAATCGCAGGTATAGGTGATAGATGACCCAGAAAGGTAAACCAGTGAACACCCAAAGGCAAGTTCCCGCTTGGCAGCAGGCAATCATTGATAAGTGCCATCACCCAAGAGGTGGGTGGGAAGCATTTCCAGAGAGTAGCTATGGTGACAGTATACCGATTCGATTTGAAGCTGTGGCAGCCCGCTTTGCTGAACGGGATGCGGTTGTAGATTGGGAGCGGAGTTTCACCTACAGTGAACTGAATCGGCTGGCCAACCGTACAGCCCATGGCTTGATCCATCTTTTGGGCAGCAGTGCGCAGCCGGTCATCCATTTCTTCGAGCCGAGCGCATATGGGGTTGCGGCTATTTTGGGAATTGCAAAATCGGGCAAATTCTACACAGCCCTGAATACCCGCTCGCCATTAGACTATCAGCGCCAGACTGTTATGGCGCTACGAAGCAAACTGATTCTGACCGATGCAGACAACCAGCGGCGGGCTGAAGAAATAGCTGGTAATCAGGCAAGGGTGTTACTCCTTGACGCCTTTGCGGAAGAGGCAGATTCTAACCCTCAGACGGAGATCACGCCCGAATCCAACCTTTACGTAATTTTCACCTCTAGCTCCACAGGGACGCCCAAAGGTGTCATCGAGAAACACAGGAATGCCATTCGTTTTGCTGCCGAATATATCAATGTCTATCACGTCTCCCCGGATGATCGGAATCTGATGACGCAACGCCTCGGCTTTGGAAGCGGGCAGGCAACTCTTTTCGCTTCTTTGCTTTCTGGTTCCACCCTTCTACTTTACAATGTCCACCATCAAGGAATTCTGGGACTGCCGGGCTGGATAGAAGATCGCAATCCGACGATTGTCGATTTTCCACCGGTGCTGTTTCGTACTTTGGCCGAGGTTTGCAACAACCCACAATCTTTCAAATCCATACGGTTGTTACGTTTTGTGGGAGACCGTACGTTGCCCGTTAATCTGGACGCGTTTCATCGGCTCTTGCCCGATTCATCCCTTTTACGCACAGGCATGGGATCATCCGAAGCGATGCTCTGTACAGATATTTTATATGACAAGCCAACGCTGGAGGACATGGAGGAAGTTTGTACTGGATGGCCGATTCGAGAGGCTGCGATTTATATCGTCGATGAAAGTGGTAACCGATTACCTCCCGGCTCCATTGGGGAGATCATCGTGTGTAGCCCTTATCTGTCACCTGGCTATTGGGAACAGCCCGAATTGACCCGACAAAAATTTCGTCCAGATCCAAGCAACCCCGGATACTTTCTCTATTCTACCGGTGATCTGGGCTGCATCGGGTCAGATGGTGGCCTTTATCACAAAGGACGCATAGATTCCCGGGTAAAGTTTCAGGGTAATCAGATAGAATTGCACGCGATTGAACGGGCTTTGCTACGTCTGGAGGGCGTGACGGCTGCTATCGTTGATCTATGGCCTGTTTCTCCGGTTAGCCAACAACTATGTGCCTGGTATACCATGCACGAGGGCAGTCCAATGCAACATGGTTATCAACTTCGGCAGGCATTGGCAGAGCGCTTGCCCTCTTATATGATTCCTGAGCGTTTCATATATTTGGATGGCTTTCCAGTGAATCCTAATGGAAAGATTGATCGCCGATCCCTGCCTGCCCCAGATATGGCGCGCCCTCCCCTTGCCATTCCATACACGGCAGCCCAAACACCTGTGGAATTAATAATAGTCGCCATCTGGCGCGATATCCTCGGCCTGGACGAAATCGGCACCCACGACCCTTTCCTGGAGTTGGGCGGTAATTCCTTGCAAGCTATGCGCATCGCAGCACGGGTGCAGGAAGAATTCGGCGTGGAGATTCCCCTGGCCGAGTTGTTCGCTGCGGCTACGGTGGCGGAGATGGCGCTGGCGGTGGTGGCGGAATTGGCAAGCGAGGCCCAAATGAGCATCCCGCAAGAGAAATGACGGCGATTGTGAGTACTCTACAGATCGAACAACTTAGCGTTTCCTACACCATGGCCCGTACCCAGCAGCGACTGGTGGCGCTTCAAGGCGTGAGCTTCAGTGTAGATAGCGGTGAATTTGTTGCTATTGTCGGGCCTAGCGGCTGCGGCAAATCAACTTTGCTTCGTCTTGTGGCGGGGTTGCTCAGCGCAGACGATGGCGAAATTGCCTTTCGTGGCTGGGCCAGCCCACCAAAACGTCGCCTTGTATTCCAGGATCATGCCCTCTTTCCATGGATGACAGTGATCAACAATGTGGCCTTTGGCCTGGAAATGGACGGCATATCTGTTGAGCTTCGGCGTGCGCGCGCATTCTCTTTGCTGGACACAATGGGTCTTGCAGACTTTGCCGAATACTACCCTCACGAACTCTCTGGTGGCATGCGCCAGCGTGCCGCCATTATCCGGGCCTTTGTCACCGAACCGGATATTCTGCTCATGGACGAACCTCTGCGCGCCTTGGATGCCCAGATGCGGCTGGTAATTCAGGAAGAGCTGATTTCTCTTTGGAGCAGGCAGAAGCCAATGGTGATCTATGTAACCCATGACATCGAGGAAGCCCTTCTACTGGCTGATCGGGTGCTGGTAATGAGTGGTCTGCCGGGGCGTATCCAAGAGCAGGTCCATTCTCCCTTTGACCGTCCTCGGGATTTGACCGGGCGCGGATATTCACAACTAGGAGAATTGAAGTGGCACATTTGGAACTTATTGGAACGAGAAGTGCGCCAGCAACTACGGCCAGCGGTCAGGTAAATGCGTTGTATGGGCGGCAGGGCTGGTTCTACCGCATGTTGCCCGTATTGCTGATTTTGGTTGGTCTGCTGCTTTGGGAGTTCTCCGTGCGTAGCGGACAGACGTCTGCTCTTTTTTTCCCGGCACCTACGACGATTGCCGCTACGCTGGCGCATCTTATTCTGCAGGGACCTCTTTTGCTGGACGCCTGGGTGACCCTCTCTCGCATGTTCATTGGGCTGCTGATCGGCGGCACGGCAGGCATCGTTCTGGGGATGTTGATGGGGTGGTCTGTCCGGGTACGGACCGTTGCAGAACCTTTTGTAGCCGGTCTGCACCCCATCCCGAAGTCAGCGTTGTTTCCTTTGTTCTTGGTGCTCATGGGGATTGGCGATCAGCCTCGGTTGGCCCTGGTGGCCCTGGCCACCTTCTTCCCGTTACTCATCAACACGATGAGCAGTGTACGCAGCATCGAACCAGCTTTGTTGGAAGCTGCGATCAACTATGGTGCCCGTGGCACCAGCCTCTTTCGGCGTATTATTCTTCCTGCCAGCTTGCCCGGTATTCTCAGCGGTGGGCGCATCGCCGTCAATACAGCCATGACGACTGCCATCACGACAGAGCTATTGCTATCAAGGAATGGCCTGGGTGCGCGTATCTGGATGGCCTGGGAGACCCTGCGCACGGAGAACCTTTATGCTGTGTTGATTGTGATTGCTGTAATTGGATTGGCAATGAATTGGTTACTGGCAGTTCTGGCACGGCGAGTGATGCCTTGGTCGCCGGTGGCGAGCATGCTCGGAAAGTAAAGACAACTTATGTACCTCGATCCAAGAAGCTGTTTTGACAATTACGCTGCTGGCTACCAATTCTGGCAGTCTCAGTTCGCAGAAAAGGTATAGACCGGCAGCCAAACTATTCATCGTATTCTACAGAGTTTGCGAGAAGCACTCGTCACCAGCATCCATGTGACATACCAAAAGGAGGTGAGAATCGGATTTCACTACTTAATGTCTCATTTGTGTCATATCTATTTTTCTCGGCAGTTTGATGCAAAGCGTCTCGACACCTCTACGGCCATAGCCCGATATCAGCACCATCTACCGGGATGTCAAGTCGAGGTCAAATCCAGCAGTTCCACACTGTACATTCGCTGGTCCAAGCCACATATACGCTAACCCTGGCAGAGACAGAGCGAACAATCAATAAGGAGAATTCAGTAATGGTCAGTTATCCAAAACGTATAGTCATCTTGGCAGTTATTCTCGTTGCCCTTACAGGCTGCACAATGCCACCACCACCCCAACAGGTACAAAGTGCGCCTGCCTCTCAGCCAGCAGCAATCACGCCACCCGCTCAGCCAGAGGCAACAACGCCCATTCCGCTTAAGGTAGCGGTAGCACCGTATCTCTCCTATGCCCCGTTTTACATTGCTCAGGCCGAAGGATATTTCACTGAACAGGGACTGGACGTTGAAATCCTGCGCGTCACTCGCTCTTCAGATGCCATTGCTTCCCTGGCTCAAGGCCAGCTGGATGTTGCTAGTTTCCCTATCAGCAGCGCACTGCTCAACGCAATCGTACGTGACAGTGGCATCAAAATTGTGGCATCAAAAGACCGCGCCGTTGAGCAGACGTGTGTCTATAGTGGCCTTGTAGCGCGTAGCGGCAGTGGAATCTCCAGTACAGACGTTATCTCGCCGCAGCTACTTAAAGACCTGAAATACGATGTGACGCTGACCGCGATGGGTGGCTTTATGCTGGACACCGTGCTAAAGCCATATGGTCTCTCGGTAGACGAAATAACTTTGGCCGATATGCCGAACGCCGCCGCAACCCTGGACGGCATGTTGCAGGGCACAGTAGATGTAGCCGTAATGATTGAACCGTGGATTACCCAGGCGCGGTCTACTGGGGCTGGGGATGTCTGGCTGGCCCGTGGCGAAATTGCCCCGGACAATCAACTTGCGATCGTGGCATTTGGCCCGACGATTCTGAAGGACAATCCGCAAGCTGGCGAGCGCTTTATGGTAGCCTACCTCAAAGCCGTGCGTCATTTTTCTGAGGGTATGACCGAATCGACACTGGCGCTTCTGGAAAAGGAATTGGAACTGGACCGCGTTCTGTTGACCGAGATGTGCCTGCCCTACATCCCGCTAGATGGCGAAATCAATGCCCAGAGCATTATTGATTTCGGTGATTGGGCGGCAGCCAGGGACTCTATCGATGCGCCGGTCACTGTCGAGCAGTTCTGGGAGCCGCGCTTTGTGGAGTATGCCCGCCAGACATTGGAAGGGTCGCACTGACATGGATGGTTCGTCGGCAGTTTCCGCGATTGTTGCAAAGCAGTGGGCATATCTACGCCATGCGCCGATCATGCAAGAGGCGACGCCATTCACAGAAGAAATGCTGAGTATGTCCCTTGTCGCTTGTTTTGAGCAACAGGTTACAATCTCTCCTCGGCGTCTGGCTGTTGTCTCTGCGGAGGGATCGCTCACCTATGATGAGTTAAACCAAGCCGCCAATCGCCTTGCCCATCATCTGCTGGCACATGGCGTGGCTGTCGGCGTACCCACAGCCATCATTCTGGGGTCGGGTCTTGATGTCATCGTCAGTATGTTAGCCGTACTCAAGACGGGCGGCTATTATCTCGTCCTGGAGCCGGACTTGCCACCCCAGCGTGTACAGGACATCCTGAATCTGGCTGCGACCCAAATGATCCTCACAACCAGTTCTCACGCAGACTACAGCGCGCAGGTGTCTCCAAAAGGAGGACGTCTGGTTCTGCTGGATCAAATGGATACCGAGAGCTTGATTCACAACCCAGATATCCACATCACACCACTCCAGCCATCTCGTTTGGGTTTTACGTCGGGTTCGACTGGCGCGCCAAAGCCGAGCTTGAAGACGCACAAGAATTATCTATACGGAGTCTGGCAAGGATCCAACACCTATCTTTTCAGCCGGGACGATCGCCACGCTTCTGTTTACCGATTTAGTACAGGCCCCTCCATGCGCGCCTTGTACAGCGCCCTATTGATAGGGGGATCGATACATCTTCACCCAGATCTGAATTATGATATGCGCAGTTGGGCAACGTGGATAGATGCGCAGGCTATCACCCAACTCTATATGCCCACAGCAACCTTTCGAGAATTACTCCACAATCTGCCAGAAGGCCCTAACTTCCCTTCTATCCGGATGGTGTATGTGGCCGGGCAGACGATCTATCGCCAGGATGCCGAGATGTTTCAGCGCTACTTTTCGAGGGGTGCCATTCTCGTCTCACGTTTCTCAATGTCAGAGACTTCCTGCCTGGCCCACTATCTCGTAGATCACGAAACTCGGTTTGACAGGGACACCCTACCTATCGGCTATGCCTTGCCAGGCCGCGAACTTTTGATTGTCAGTGAAGAGGGGCAGCCCCTCGGCTTTAATCAGCCAGGGGAGATTGCTGTGCGTCGTCTCTTTCAGGATGGAGATGAATTGGAGGGTTCGTCAAGCGGATTGAATGGCGTCCATGCCGCAAATGACAGAACCGAGCCTTTCTTTCGCACATCCGATCTTGGACTCATGCGACCGGATGGTTGCCTGATCCACCTGGGCCGCAAGGACGACACCGTGAAAGTGCGCGGGAACCGGGTGGCATTGGCAGAGGCGGAGAGTTTGCTTCTGAAGGTCAAGGGTGTGGCCCAGGCCGCTGTCAAGAGCTTTTCCACTGTCGATGGGGACAATCAGTTGGTGGGGTATGTGGCGCTATCCCAGGATGCTCAACTCACTGCGACAGATCTCCGACGAGAATTGGGTCAAATGGCTCCCACGTACATGATCCCTGCCCGCTTTCTAGTGATGCCAACCCTGCCCCTGACTACAACCGGTAAGATAGATCGCCAAGCTTTGCCAGCGCCGGGAAATGGACGGCCTCTACTGAGTTTCCCTCTTACCTCGCCTGTCACACCTTTTGAAGAGATTGTCTCTGCCATCTGGTGCGCTGTCCTGGGCCTGGACGCAATCGGCATCCACGACCCCTTCCTGGAATTGGGCGGCAATTCCCTACAGGCCATGCGCATCGCAGCACGGGTGCAGGAAGAATTCGGCGTGGAGATTCCCCTGGCCGAGTTATTTGCGGCGTCCACAGTGGCGGAGATGGCGCTGGCAATCACCTCCCGTCTGGTCGCGTCGGCTGCATGGAGCGCAGAATTTCTAGAGAGTGAGGAACTCGATGTACAATCTGGCCTTGGTCATCGTTTCGGCCAAACTAGCCTAGAAGGCTAAGTTGGCGGCATAATTGAAGTAAAAAACGAGGCAAAGGCGATGCAAAAAAACAGGAACGAATTGAGACAGCCAACAAGACAACCGAGTATGAAGCCATGCTCAACGA
>CAMDQF010000204.1 GCA_945905745.1 Litorilinea aerophila | reverse complement strand
GCGGGCGCACCCCCGGTTGCGCCCGCTACCCAAGCGGCGTGACCGCTCCACTCCGCCACTGTTTTACCCTCTGGCAGGGCGAGGCAGACCATCCGCCCACCTTCCAAACCGACCACCACCTGCTCTCCAGCGGGCGTGACAGTCAGCGTCTCGATGGCTTCGTCAAAAGCCCCACCCAAGCGTGCGCCCACACCCGTTGACAGATCCCACAGCCGAACAGTCCCATCATCACCGGCAGAGAGCAGCCCCCCACTATCGGGCAGAAAAGCCACCGCCAGCACCGCTCCCCGATGGCCGGGGAATACGTGACGGCGTTGGCCTATGCGCAGATCCCAGACCACCACCGCCCAGGTGTCAAGCCCGACCGCAGCCAGTCGTCCATCAGGCGAAACAGCCACCGACAGCAGGGCGCCCCGGTATTTCCCCAGCCGGACACCTGGCCGCACAAAGCCCGTCTCATTCAAAGTGTAAAGGAGCAGCCCACCCGCGCCATCACCCACCAGAACACCCCGGCCGTCGGGGAGAGCAGCCAGAGAGAGGAGAGGAGCCTCGCCTACCAGACTGTCCAGCAGGTCGCCGCTGGCTGTATCCCACAGACGGAGTTCACCCTCTTCCCCACCACTGACCAGACGACGGCTATCTGCTGTGAAAGCCAGCCCGGTGACTGGCCCGGCGTGGCCTGGGCGAAAGGGGAGGCTCAGCCGCTCCCGGCTCCACAGGGCCAGGGTCTGATCCTGAGAGCCGGTCAAAATCTGCGCCCCGTCGGGGCTGAGAGCGAGGGAGGTGATGGGCGCTGAATGGGCAGGCAGCCGGGATTGCAGCGCGCCATCGGACAAGCGCCGCAGGCAAACGAGACCGCTGTTATCCGCCGAAAGCAGATATTGGCCGTCAGCCGTCAAAGCCAGGCTGCGCACCCCGGCTGTGTGGCCGGCCGGATGACCGCCCGGATCACCGCCCGGATCACCGCCCGGATCACCGCCCCACACAGCCAGCAATCTCCCCGTCGCCAGTTCCCAGAGCCGCAGCAGCCGATCATCCGAGCCGGTGATCAGACGCGTTCCATCCAGGGTCACGGCCAAGCAGGTCACATAGCCACCAGCGCAGGGAACAGAGCGTGCTTCGCTGCCGTCAGCCAGAGACCAGACCCGCAACGTTCGGTCATCCCCTGCGCTGACAGCCCACTGACCGTCGGGTGTAATAGCCGCCGCGGGAATCCGGTCGGTGTGGCCGATGAATTGGGCGATACACAGACCAGAATTTGAGTCCCAAAGACGCAGGGTTCGGTCGTCGGAAGTCGAGAGCAGCAGTCCCGTTGGGGTCAAATGAAGGGAACGCACGGGGGCCGTGTGGCCGCTGAAGGTCTGGGTACACCTTCCGTCGGCCAGATGCCAGCCGCGCAGTGTGCCGTCCACAGAGGCTGAGAAGGCGGTCGTGCCGTCTGGTGTAACAGCCACAGCGGTCACGCCCGCGGTGTGGCCGCTGAGCGCGGTCTGGGCTGTGCCCGACTCCACATCCCAAACAATCAGCGCGCCGTCTGCCCCGCCGGAGATCGCCCGCCGCTCATCGGGCAAAAAGGCGACACAGCGTACCGCGCCGGCGTGTCCGGCCATGTGCTGCAGCAGGGCTGGGGGTTTAGAGTGGGTGGCCCAACGGATAGCCAGCCAGCCGTCAACCGGGGCCATTGGGGTCTGGTTGACGTGGGCCGGTTTCAGCCTCGGGGTGTCGGCCCGGCACCGCGTGACAGGCCCGACAGCGGGCCTCGTAGCTCTCGCTGCCGCCCACCTGAATGATCGGGTCATCGTAGCGGGCAGGTCGGCCATCGATCAGCCGCTGGGTGCGGCTGGCCTCCGCGCCACACTTGACACAGATGGCGTGAATTTTGTCCACCTGCTCGGCTAGGGCCATCAGCAGAGGCATGGGGCCGAAGGGTTCGCCGCGAAAGTCCTGGTCCAGCCCGGCTGCGATGACCCGTTTGCCCCGATCCGCCAGCTCGCTGCATACATCGGCAATGGCCCAGTCGAAGAATTGCACTTCGTCAATGGCGACTACTTGGGTGTCGGGATGGACAAGGGCCAAGATGTCCGTGGCGTTTTCCACCACAACCGCATCCTGGCGGGCGACGCCGCTGTGAGAAGCCACCCGCTCCAGACCGTAGCGGTTGTCCAGTTGGGGTTTGAAAATCTGGATGGTGCGACGGGCAATCTCGGCGCGACGGATGCGGCGCAGAAGTTCTTCGGTCTTGCCGCTGAACATCGAACCGCAGATCAACTCCACGTGGCCGCCGCCTGGTTGGTCTTGCATAACATTGCTCCCTTCAGAAGCGGACGCAGATTTTCATGATCTGGATTGATCCGCGCGGATCACTCCAGATCATGAAAATCTGCGTCCCTCTTTTCTTCTATCCGCTCTGCAATCAAAAAGGCAGAGACGAAGTAAATTCATCTCTGCCTTCTGAAACTTCTCATTCCTGCTTGGGCGAACCCTAGGCAGCCTGTCCAGCCGCATACTTGGCGACCACTTCGGCCACGGCCTTTTCGGGATTGTCGCCCCGGGCACGGGCCTTGCGAGCCGCTTCTTCGGATTCCTTGCGTACCTTCGCCTCGATCTCCTGGCGGGCGTTGGCGCTCTGGCGGGCTTCCAGCCGCTTGACAAAGCGCTCGACACGACCAACGGTGTCCACAATGCGCTGCTCACCTGTGTAGAAGGGGTGGCATTGGCTGCAAATGGTAACTTGGATGGCCTGTTTGGTGCTGCCGGTAACCCAGCTAGTGCCACAGGCGCAAGTGACCAGGGCATTTTCATAATAGGTCGGATGGATATTGGCTTTCATCTCAGTTCACCTTCTCCGGGTATACGCTGACGCGCTTCCGGTTCTTCTTCTCCCACTCGAAGGTTACAAACCCATCGGTGGTCGCATAGAGTGTGTCGTCATTGCCCCGCCCCACATTCGTTCCGGGGAAGATGCGGGTGCCACGCTGGCGGACAATAATACTGCCGGCGGTGACTTCTTCGCCACCGAAGCGTTTGATGCCCAAGCGCTGGCCGTTGGAATCGTGATTGTTTTGGCTGGAGCCGCCACCTTTTTTGTGAGCCATTGTTGCTGGTCCTTTCGTCCTGGAAAACCAACCTGGTGTACAGGCTGGTCTGCTATGCTTCGATTGACTGGATTTCGAGCCGGGTCAAGTATTGGCGATGGCCCCGGCGGACACGAATGCGTTTCTTGGGGCGATAACGGAAGACCATAATCTTCTCGCCACGATGTTGCCCTGTAATCTTGGCTGTGACAGTAGCCCCGTCTACAATCGGCTGACCGATTTTCACATTGTCACCATCCGAGACGAGCAAGACATCGGTCAGGCTGAGTACATCGCCGACATTGCCGTCGATCTTCTCGACTTCAAAAATATCGCCGGACTTAACCCGGTACTGCTTTCCACCTGTGCGAATCACTGCGTGCATGAATTTTCTCCTTTTGACCGCGTTCGGGTGCGCAGAATCCCCGAAACTTTGTCTGGCGGTTCTGGGGCGGGCCACTGGGCACTGGCCCCAAATGGACGACAAAACAAAGCCATCTCAACAAAACCAAAGACAAAACAAAAAACCGGGGTAGCTGGGCCAGAGGCCGCTACCCACACGAAGAAATAGTATAGCCGATCTGGCAGCGTGCGTCAAAACCAGAAACAATCCACTTTGCATCACAAAGAGTCATGCTTGACACCTTGACAATTTTGTGCTAAAATTGTGCAATATATGGACAAATATGTACGAACCTCGAATGAAATATGGACAAAACTACAAGGAGACTTTCCATGAACCGCAATCTCATACGTCAATTTCTCGTCATTGTTACCTTTGTGCTCACAATCATAATGAACGGTCTGGCCACATCCCTGCCACTCAATGGCATGGACACCGGGGCCATCTCTGATATGTTCCCCAACTTCTTCACCCCAGCGGCCTATGTCTTCGCCATTTGGGGCGTGATCTATACGGGGTTGTTGGCTTTCAGCATCTACCACTCCCTGCCCAGCCAACGGGGAAATCCCCGGATGGAGAGAATCGGCTGGCTCTTTATCGCTTCCAATCTTTTCAACAGCGCCTGGATTGTCGCCTGGCACTATCTGCTCTTCCCCCTCAGTTGGGTGATTATGCTGGGGATTCTGGGAACTCTGCTTGCACTCTTTGTGCGTCTGGGATTCCAGCCCGTCTCCCGCCTGGAGCGTTGGGTTGTTCATGTGCCATTTAGCATTTATGTGGGCTGGATCAGTGTGGCGACGATTGCCAACACAACGGTCTTGCTCCAGGACCTGGGTTTCAATGGCGGACCAATTCCAGGGCCGCTCTGGTCTGTGTTGGTGATGGTGGTAGGCACGGCTATCGCCTTTGTAGTCCTGCGCACCCGGCGGGATGTGGCATACGGCTCGGTCTTTGTGTGGGCTTTTGTGGGTATCGCAGTGAAGTACAGCGACACGCCGCTGGTGGCCTACACCGCCGCGCTTCTGGCCGCGGGGATTGCCGTGCTGGTTCTGATGGCGTTGGTAGGGGGCGGAGCGTCGCCGGCTCGCTTGCAGAGCAATCCCGCGTAGGGGGAGTCGCCCCAGAAATGGGGCAGAATGTGCCCGCTGGTTTGCAACCGGCGTAGTCGTTGACGGCATGGAATGAAAATGCAATAATAGCACTACCCTAATGGTAGTGCTATTATCGCATTGGAGGCAGAAGATGGAAAGACGTACAACCGTTTACGAAGCCAGCCAGCAGTTTGATGAAATACTGCGTGAAGTGGCGGATCGGGAGAACAGCTATGTACTCGAACGTAGCGGGGAGGCTGTGGTGCCTATGCGCGTCTATGAAGATTGGCAACGGCAGCAAGCACTTGATCTTCTTCGTCAGGCACAGCGCAACGCAGATATAGGGGAGGAGGAAGCGGAGCAGTTGGTTGCTGAAGAAATTTCGGCTATGCGTGCCATACGCCCAACCAGTATTACTGGAGTTGAGCGATAAATGCGCGTTGTCATTGACACGAATGTAGTTGCAAGTGCGTATATTTCTCCTCGGAGCAACCCTGCGCGTGTCATTGAGATGTTTTGGGCTGGACAATTCGATCTGGTGACTTTGCGTCCGATCCTGGATGAGTACGCCAAAATTCTGCTGCGTCCACGTATCCAAAAGAGACATCTGATGACACCAGCCCAGATTGTGCAAGTCGTCGATCTGATTCGGTACGCATCGGAGTACATTGAAAGTCCGCTGGAAGTACGGATAATCGTTGCAGACCCGGATGACGACAAATTTCTGGCCTGCGCGGTAGCTGGCAAGGCTGACCGTATCGTTAGCGGCGACGCCCATCTGCTAGATTTAGGCAGCTTTCGCGATATTCCTATCCTCACGCCCGCTGCTTTTTTGCACTGGATGGACCATTCCACTGACAACGAATGATGTCAACTCGGCAATCTCTCACTCAGGAGTACCCATAATGTCCGAAGAAGCCGAATCCTTTGTCGATTTCAAGAACTCCTTTGCCTACGGCAGCCGCAACGATCTCAATTTCAAGTTTCTCAAAGGGCTGGACGGCGAAGAGTCAGCCGATTTTATTCAACAGCTTTTCTGGAAACTGGGCGACGCCTACGACAGCGACGACTGGTCGCCGGTGATCGAACTGGTGCGGGCTGGGCAAGCCACCAACTACGCGGGGCCAACCCGCTGGGTCTACGACGACGGCCCATGCACGCCTTTGGGCAAACCTCTCTCCGCCGCGAAGATCGCGCTCATCACATCCACCGGTCACTTTGTAGAGGGGGACGACCCAAAACCTTTTGGCGTCGAAAATATGGGCCAAGAGGAAGCGGCCCGACGCATCGACGACTTTCTCAAAGAGGAGCCTGTGCTGTCCGAGATTCCTGTGGAGACACCCCACGAACTTCTGCGCGCCCGTCACGGCGGCTACGACGTGCGCGGTGTGCTGGCAGATCACAATGTGGCCCTGCCCACAGATCACTTGCGGGCGCTGGCGGCAGAGGGGATCATCGGCAGCCTGCACCCCACAGCCTATTCTTTTGTAGGAGCCTGTGCGCAAACTCCCCTGACCAAACGCACGGCTCCCCAATGGGTGGAGATGTGGAAAGCGGCGGGGATCGATGGCGCGGTCCTGGTTCCTGTCTGACCGGTCTGTCACGTGTCCGTGGGGCACGTTGCGCGGGTGGCGGAAGAGGCGGGGATTGTGACAGTCATTATCGCCGCGGATACCTTCCGGGAGCGGCTGGAAGCGATGCGCGTGCCCCGGCTGCTGACGACGCCCTTTTGGATGGGGCGTCCTCTGGGCCGGGCGGGGGATGGGGAGACCCAACGCGAAACTCTGCTGGCTGGGCTTCGTCTGTTAGAAACGTAGCAGGTACGTGGGAATCACAATCGTAAAGGGTGAAACAGAAGGGGCACGCGTCGCGTGCCCCTTCTGTTACGCCTCACGAATCCCCGGCCAATCCCGCCACATATCGTCGGGTGTCGGTTCGTCCTGTGCGGCGGCCAGGTCAGTCCGCTTGAAATCGTATAGCACAGCCTGGCGCACCCGGCGGGAGCGGTTGTGGCCGGCGGAGTGGCCCAAGCGGTGATGCCAGAGCACCACATCCCCCGCGCTGCCAAACGTCCCCACCGGCTCCTGCTGGCTGACTTCTCGCCAGGCGGCCTGCTCCCGAACCTCCTGGCTGGTGTCCACCGGGTTGAAGGTATAGGCCGTGCGGAAAAAGTGATAGAAGCGCTTGTGGCTGCCCGGCCAGACGGTGAAACCGCCGCCGCCGGGGGGTACGTCGTCGATGTAGGCCACCGCGCCCAGGTGGAATGGGTGCTGGTCCACGTGCAGATACACGGGGCGTTCGGGCACATCGCCTTCAGGGAAGACCAGATAGATGCCCCGTACCCGTTCCGCCTCTTCCAGCTCCGGGCCGAGCATCTGGGCCGCGGCGGCGCGCAGGGTGGCGTTGCCCGCCAGAAGCTCGATCAGCCAGGGCCGGTCCTGGGTTTCCCGATATTTCCAGGTCCAGCGGCTGTCGGAAAAAGCGCCCACCCACGTCTCCGGATCGTCCCGTTTCAGCGTCTCCGGCGCGGCGGTCCACCAGCTATCCCTGGCCTGGGCCATCAGCGCCGGGTCCAACACGCCACGCAGGACAAGATAGCCGTTGTCGCGGAAGAAAAGCAGCTGGTCGGTTGAGAGAGGATTCGTCATCACTTGCTCCTTTTCAAAGCGGGATTTCCTTCTTCATCTCCGTCTGTATAGACCAGTGCAGCCGTATATTCCATAGAATTCAAAAGCGTCTCTTTCCAGTCCATCCTGCACAGCCTGAAAGACGCCGTACTCTTCGTCCTGCACATCCTGGTTGCGAATGTCGTTGTAGTCGTGAAAAAGGCAGAAACCCCCGGGCAGGAGAATCTGATGGAGCCGCTGGCAGACTTCGTAGACTGGTGTGTAGGCGTGGGAGTGATCCACAAAGACGAAGGCGAAACGTCTTTGCTGCTCCGCAAACTCCTGGACGGCAGAGGTCCCATCCCTGGTCAATGTGGTGACGAAGCGTGCAAGCCCCCCCCGGCGTAAAGTGGCCTGGGTAGCCTGGGTACAGGCCGGGTCGAGATCGACGGAAATGATCCCTTTGGGTTGGGGCGCATTGCGACAGGCCAGGGCAAGAATCGTCGTACTCAGTCCGTAAAACGAACCCAATTCCAGAATTTCGCCCGGTGCAAAGAAGGCCATTTCATAGAGCTTCAACGCGTCCGCCTGCCGCAACCAGCCAGGGATCACCCGACCAAACCAGCGGCGATCCTTTAGCTGAATCAGCGCGCCGTCGGGCAGGGGCAGCCGGGCAATCGCCTGTTGGGTAGGATCCACAAAAGGCGGGGGAAAGGGCCAGGTCGGTTGATAGGGTGGAGTCTCTTCGCCCAATCTCTCCACCGGTAGCCAGGATTGTAGGTTCTGTTGCAGCAAGGAATTTCCCTCTCGTCGTGTGGTTGGTGAATGTTTGGGTCAATTCGCCCGGCGCAACCAGACAGCCATCTCGCCAGCGCCCCTGTGTCCCCAGGCGTAGTAGGGGATGGCGGTGATCGCCCCACTGCGGATGACTGTCACGCCGTTGAGCAGTTGCGGGCTGTGTTCGGCAGCCAGGGGCGCATCGTCGGCCAAGGAGAGATCGGCCACACTGCCCCCGTTATCCACTCCTTCCAGGCAATAGACCAGCGGGCCGCGCATCAGCGCTACCCGGCCCCGGTTGGCTTCCACCGCTTCGTGACAGAGTACCCGGCGCACAGGCATAGGCAGGGTCAACTCCACCAGATCTCCCGGCTGCCAGATGGCCGGCAACACCGCATAGCCCTTTTCTATGGACGGCGTGACACTTTCGCCGTTGACTGTCAGGGCGAATCGGGCGCTATCCATCTCCGCAAAGCGGTAGAGATCGCTGGGCACAGGCAGGTTCTCCGCCCAGCCCGGAATACGGATGCGCAATGAAAATTCGGTCGGTTGCGCCGGGTCGATCCGAAGCCGCACCCGCCCCTCCCAGGGATAGTTGGTCTCCTGGCGCAACCCCACCGCTTGACCGCCAACTTCCACCTGCCCCTCGCCCGCCACGAAAAGATTGACGTAGAGAGAATTGGTATCAGTGGCGTAGACATAGCCGGGCAGCGAGGCCAGGAAGCGCACGTCGTTTGTGGGGCAGCAGGAGCAGTCAAACCAGGGCTGGCGGCCAAAGCTGCCCCGATTGAGCGCGGTTTTGCCGTCGGAGGCCAGAGGATTGGTGTAGAAGAATTCGCTGCCAGAGAAGGAGACGCCAGAGAGGAAGCCGTTGTAGAGGCTGAGTTCCAGTACGTCGATGTAGCGGGCGTCGCCGTGGAGCAGAAACATCCGCTGGTTCCACAGAATGTTGGCGATGGCGGCGCAGGTCTCGGCGTAGGCTTCGGCGTTGGGTAGTTCGTAGTCGTCGCCAAAGGCCTCGCCTGTGTGCCGGGCCCCGATGCCGCCAGTCAGGTAGAGTTTGCGCCCGACGACATTTTCCCACAGGCGGTCGATGGCGGCGATGTAAGCTGCGTCGCCGGTCAGCGCGGCCACATCCGCCATACCCGTATACATATAGACAGCCCGCACGGAATGGCCCACGGCTTCGGCCTGTTCAACGACGGGCAGGTGGTCCTGCATATAGCCGGGGTTGCCAAAATTGGTATAGAGTTCCCGCCCGTTAGCGTGGCCCCGTTCGTCCAGAAAGAATTTGGCCAGGCGCAGATAGCGTTCGTCACCCGTCACCCGGTAGAGTTTGACCAGTCCGATTTCGATCTCCTGATGGCCGGGTACGGCCCGCAGCTTCTCTGGGCCGAAGACGCTGTCGATGAGATCCGCGTTCTTCAGGGCCACATCCAGCAGATTGCGCTTGCCCGTGGCCTGGAAATGGGCCACGGCGGCCTCGTAGAGATGGCCCACATTGTAGAGTTCGTGGTTCACCCGCAGATGGGACCAGCGGGTCAGCCCCTCCCGGTCGGCACGCACGGCTGTGGGGTCGATAGTGCGTGCGGTGTAGAGATAGCCGTCGGCCTCCTGGGCACCGGCAAATTTGGCAATCAGATCGTCCAGGTAGCTGTCCAGTTCTGGATCAGCAGCCAGGGCCAGGTTATAGGCAGCGCCCTCCACCACTTTGAAAACGTCCGAGTCGTTGAAAAAGATGCCCTCGTGGGGGCCTTCCATCCAGCCCGCGGCTTTGGCAAAGTTGTCGATGCGCCCGGTCTCCTCGCACTTGCGGAAGTTGTAGGGCAGGGTAATTCGGCGGTTGGTCGCCAGCCGGGGAGACCAGAAGGTGTCAAGAAAATTGACAGATGTGAAAGGGACCGGCTTGAATGGGTAATCCGTTTGTGAACTCACTGTTCTCCTCAACTTTCTACTGTGCGATAACCGATGATCTCTTCGTCGTAGGTCATGATGCTCTCCTGGCCGGGCTGCAAGACCAGAAAATCTTCGCCCCAATCCCCCGCCAACAGGCGGCGAATGAGCACCAGATCGCCGGTAATCTGTTCAAATTGCCAGCCCCGTCCTGCGGCCTGGCTGCGGGCCTGAGCCTCCACGGCGCTGCCGTCGCCGATGCCGTTGTCGATGTAGACCGCCCGTTTGTAATGCTCTCGCCAGGTCCCCATCACCTCCATCAGATAGTCGGCGTTGTCCTGCCCATACTTTTCCACATAGTCGTCGTAGACCGCGGCCAGATCGATCTCCAGCCCTGTGCCCAGAGAGACGCCGCTGTTGGCCTTGCGTTCCAGATAGTCGTTGGAATACCAGTAGGTTCCCGGCTCCTCCTCGAAGATCATTTTGTAGCGTTTGCGGTCGCCCAAAAAGAGTGTGATGCAGTCGTGGGCTTTGGGGATGACCACTGGCATGTGGCGGGCTTGCAGACCCCGTGTGGCCTGGCCGCACAGACCGTAGATGAGAACTACCGCGTCGTAGCGGTCTGGGTCAACCCCATCAATCGCCTCCTGGAGCGTGCCGCGCAGTTCGCCGGGCCGGTTGTGCAGCCCGATCTCGTAGAGGGAGAGATCGACCAGATGGGGTGAGTGGGCCGCGCAGAGATAGGCGATGCGGGCCAGGGCTTCGCAGGCAAAGCATTTCAAACGGAGTTGGGATTTGGCTACATCGGACATGGCAGATTTCTCTCCTATGCTGGCGGGTACGGGGCGTAACGGCGGATGGCCCGGGCCATGGCCCAGACATTCTCCACTTTACAATAGGAGGTGAGGGAGTTGGCACTGCTGATCATATAGCCGCCGCCCTGGCCGATGACTTCGATCCGTCGGCGTACTTCGTCCTCCACCTCTTCCGGCGTGCCCATCGTCAGGGTGTAGTGGAGGTCGATATTGCCGATGAGACAGAG
The DNA here is from genome assembly GCA_945905745.1 of Litorilinea aerophila. Taxonomy (GTDB): domain Bacteria; phylum Chloroflexota; class Anaerolineae; order Caldilineales; family Caldilineaceae; genus JACQGT01. Next base: position 1,583 of record CAMDQF010000204.1, on the reverse strand, counting down.
TCTGTCGCCGTACTCCCGTTTGAGCCGCTCGATGTCCATCGGCCCCGGCTCGATGGGATGCAGACCGTCAAAGCCGAGGGTGATGAGATCGTCAAGAACGAGCATCAGATCGCCGTCGGAGTGCAGAATCCAGGGGAAGCCTTCGCCTTTGATGGCCTGGGCCACCCGGCGCATGTGGGGCATAAAAAGGGTGCGCAGGGTTGCAGGGGAAAACATCGGGCCGGATTTGTAGGCCATATCGTCAAAAGTCCAGACGTAGTCCACGCCCACATCGCGCAGGTGGCCCACCACTGCAATGCTCCAATCGGCAAAGCGGCCCATCAGCGTGTCGATAAGCCCCGGATCATCAGCCAGCAGATAGGAGAAGCCCTCTAATCCCAGGCTGAGCAGGGTGGGGGAGAGGCCCAGACGCATACTGGCGGCAATGGCGTACTTCCCGTCCACCCGGCGCACCAGTTTTTCGGCTTCCCGGTAGAAGGCAGGGTCTTCGGGATCGGGGAAAACGACGCTCTCCAGATCGGCCCGGCTGTGAATCTGGGGGGTTGTCAGGAATTCGATGCCGTCGTGGACTTCCACGTCGGCAAAAATCGGCGGACGCAGAATGGCGTTGATATTGTCCAGCCCCAAGGCTTCGTTCAATTCTTCGGGCAGGAAATCGTCCCGCCCCATCAGCTTGCGTTGCATGGGCAGATCAATACCGCCCTCCACCCATGGAACCCGATCCGGCTGTTCACGACGCAGAGCAGCCAACACGCGTTCTCGAGAATTCATTGCTACCTCCTTGTAGCCGTTTTGAAAAACGAAATGCGGACCCAGATTCCTCAGAAGAGACAGATTTCACCGATTGAATCGGTGAAAATTCGTCCTTTCCGTGTCATCCGTGTCCTTATTTTTTAGTGAGATCACTCACATTGAGCGCGCAGACCTGAGAGTAGAGACATCCACTACTTCCACAAAATAGAGCCAGCGGCGTTCCGGACCCAGGAAGGGGTGGGCGTGGTAGCGCTGGCCCCGTACAATCGGCGTCAATTCCCGCAACATCTCCACCCGCTGGCGCGCCGGGTCAAAGGCATTGTGGACCCACCGCAGTTGGTGGCCCTCTGTGCCCATCTGATTCTCACAGAAGTTGACCAGCCCTGCCTCGCCCAGTGTGAACGTAGCCGACACCGGGCAATCGGCTTTCGATGAAGCTGTCGTCGGTCAGGTCGTAGCGGCCAATCCAGACTTCTCGTTGGCCCTTCGCGTCGTTGTTGGCTTCATAGAAGATGCCCCGCTCGGTGATGACGTTGTGGCAGATCGCGCTGTGTCCCTCGCCCCGGGGCCGCAGCACCCGCTCATCCGTGCCGTCAATGCGGACACTCCACATCCCGTTCTCCCCCTGGACGTGATTGATGAGCAGCCGGTCGTTTGGGCATTGCAATTCCTTCGATTTGCGGGCTCTTTAGGATCTCAGGGGGTTGACATGAAAAATCGTGTTCGCCCCTGTAGATCGAGCCAGATTCGTTGAAACAGGGTTGAGACTTTCATGATGCCGTAGCATCGCCGCTTGATGGTCTTGAGTTTGTTATTGAGTCCTTCAACAA
>CAMDQF010000203.1 GCA_945905745.1 Litorilinea aerophila | reverse complement strand
CTGCCTTGTGGGTGAAGGCGGTGTAGCCGGTGATGTAATTGTTGAAAGGCACATCCACCTCCACCAGCCGGCTACATAATTTTCCACCTCCCGCAGCAGGGGCAAGTTGTACTTGCGGCGAATCTGCTCCGGGTTGTGGGCATACATGCGGGCGATCATCCCACCCAGGGGGGGGATGCCGTTGCGCTCGCCGATGCCCAGGACAGATGTGTCGATGTGGGTGGCCCCGGCCTCCAGCGCGCAGAAGGCGTTGGCGATGGCGCAGCCCGTGTCGTTGTGGCCGTGAAATTCGATGTCACAGGAGACGACGCCCCGCAGGGTGCGCACCAGATCGTAAACCTGGCGGGGATTGGCAACGCCCACCGTATCCGCAATGCCGACGCGGGTCACACCGATTTTGTCCACGGCTCGGTAGATGGTCAGCAGATCCACCAGATCGCTGCGGAAGGAGTCCTCGCTGCTGAAGCGGACTTCCAGCCCCTGGCTTTTGATGAACTCGACGACCTCAATCGCCTGTTCAATAATATAGGGAATGTCTTTACCGTGGGAGAACTCGCGCAGAAAGCTGCTCGTGCCAAAGAGAACGTCAATGCCGTCCACACCTGTATCCACCGCCAGGCGGGCGTCGTCCATGTGACAGCGGGTGTGGGTGAGGATTTTGGCCTTCAACCCCAGCCCGGCGATGCGGGCGCAGTCGTCCCGGCTCTGGGGGCTGGCCGCGGGCGAGGTCAGTTCCAGATATTCCACCCCAAAGGCGTCGAGCAGGCGAGCGATCTCCACCTTCTGGTCGCTGGTAAAGAAGGCGTTGGCGAACTGTTCCCCTTCGCGTAGGGTGGATTCGATAATAGCAAAATTGTCGAGGGACATACGGGTCTCCTGGAAGGCAGAGATTGGGAGATTGGAGATTATTAAGTGGTGATTGGCACATTTCGCAATCTCCAATCTCCTACTCTCTAATCGCTTTTCCCCAGAGAAAAGGCGCAAAAAAACCGGCGCATCCTGTCTGGATGGCCGGTTGCGTTGCATCGTCAACGAGCAAACACAAAATCCCAGACAGAATCAGTCGGGTTTCTGTTTCTTGCTCTTTTTCTTGGCGACGAACAATTGGGCTGGCATCGGTCTGTTCCGAAAAAATCGGGAAAGTGCAATGAGAGTACACCGGAGGAGGGGGATTGTCAAATTCAATTCTATTCAATTGGAATATCACACCGAAGGTCGTAAGGCGATCCCTGGATTTTGCCTTTCATTTGCATAAAATTGATTGGTTCACACTCTTGACAGTCACCTTGTGGGGGTGTATGCTTTCCGTAGTATTACAGGCCTATCCGCCGCCCAACACCGCAGCCTCCAACACTCCTGGCGGGGATGATTTCCACCCACAAATTGAGGAGAAACGAGCGATGAGTCGCGTCCAGCGTTCTTAATAGGCGCGCGTATTGTGTTGATTGTTGCTCTGCTGCTGGGTATGCTGCCCAGACAGGCAGAGCAGCACCTATCTGGAAAGCCGAGCCTATGTGGACGGCTTTGGCCGCTCTTTGCAAAGCGAGCGGCCGGCGGTGACCAGCGGCTACCGGGTGGTGAGCAGCCAGAAGTACAACAGCCTGGGCCAGGTGGCCTACAACAGCGCGCCCTACCAAATTGCGGGCAATCTGAGCAGCGGCTATGCAGCCCCGGTCTGGAACAGTGTGGCCAACTATCACCAATACGCCTACGAAGAGCTGGGCCGGGTCTGGCTGGACGAGACCAAAGCGAGCAGCAGCGCGCTCTGGTCGGATGTGACCATTTTCGACGCCTGGTGGCACAGACAGTACGACCCCAACGGCAACCGTACCGACACTTATGTGGACGGCTTCGGTCAACCCGCGCAGGTGACCGAATTCAACAGTGGGGGTGCGTCCTACAACACCAGCTATGTCTATGACAAACAGGGCAACCTGACCGGAGTGACAGACCACCTGAACAACAGCACCAGCATCCAGTACAATCTGCTGGGCTGGAAGACGGCCATGACCGACCCGGACATGGGGACGTGGAGCTATGCCTACGATAGCGTGGGCAATTTGCAGAGCCAGACCGATGCCCGGGGTCAGACCCTCTATTTCAAATACGACGATTTGAACCGGACGGTGGAGAAGCGGCAGACCAGCTCCACTGGCACGCTGATTGCCGATTACACCTTTGATGACACGGGAGAGAAGGGGCTGCTTTCCAGAAGTCGGGGTTACAGCGCCGCGGGCACCAGCGAAGTGCAATATGTGGCTTACGACGCCCGCAACCGGCTGACTCAGCAGAACTGGGTGGTACCGGGCACAGGCGGGGGCAGCTTCCGTTTCGACTACACCTACAACGAGGCGGACCAGCCCACCTCCACCCGCTATCCCGGCAACACTATCGGGGGGCAGGGCGAAGCGGTGAACTACACCTACAACAGTGTGGGGCAGATCAACGCTGTGAGCAGCATCAGCGGCACCTACGCCAGCAGCGCCAGCTACAACCCGGCCGGCCAGTTGACCCAACTGGCGCAGCCGGGGATTACTCGGCAGCGGGTTTACGAAAGCAACACCCAACGCTTGAGTGTGGTAAAAGCGGGGACAAACAGCCCCACATGGGACAACCGGCAGAATCTGACCTACAGCTATGACAATGCGGGCAATGTGACCAGTCTGGTGGATGGGCAGAACAGCAGTCAGAAACAGTGCTTCCAGTATGATTATCTCTACCGGCTGACTGGGGCCTTCACGGGCAACAGCGGCTGCACGGCCTACAGCGCCACGGGCACAGGGCCCTACAACCAGACCTACGCCTACAACGCCATCGGCAACATCACCAGCTATGCGGGCAACAGCTATACCTATGGGTCGAGCAAACCTCACGCGGTGACGGCGGCCTACGGCAACAGCTACGTCTACGACGCCGTCGGCAACCAGATCACACGGACGATTAGCAGCACAGCCTACAGCCTGGTCTACGACTATGAGAACCGGCTGACCCAGGTGAAGCAGGGAGCCGCTGTGCTGGCCTCATTCGTCTATGATGCGGACGGCAACCGGGTCAAAGGCACAGTGGGCATCACCAACACGGTCTACATCGCCGGGCTGTACGAGTATTCCGGCGGGGTGGCCAAGAGCTACTACACGGGTCCGGGCGGTGTGGTGGCCATGCGCAGCGGGGGCACGGTCTATTACCTGCTCAGTGACCACCTGAACAGCACAGCGCGCATCGTCAACAGCGCGGGGGCCATCCAGGATACCAACTACTTCTTCCCCTTCGGCGGCAACCGGGGCGTGGCCTTTGGCGGTCTGACCACCAAACGCTTCACCGGCCAGTACCACGAGTCCAGCATCCCTGGCGGGGAGGGGTTGTACTACTACAACGCCAGATGGTATGATGCCAAGTTGGGCAGGTTCATCAGCGCCGATTCGCTTGTGCCGGGGGCGGGCAATCCGCAAAATTTGAACCGGTATGCGTATGTCTATAACAATCCGCTGAAGTATAACGATCCCAGTGGGCACGTAGGGATTGGGATTACCGGAAACTGCATGTGTGGGGGGTCACGATACGAAGGAAGCGATGGTTTCTATGTTGGCCCGTCCGCAAGCAATAAGCAAGAAGCATATCGGGCGTTTGAGGCACTGCCGTATGCAGATACTCCCAATGATTTTCTGGTAGCAACCACCGGCTGTGGTTATGCTTGCCGCGCCGGCTACGAAGACGAAGTCGGCTGGGGTTGGCGGCTGGTCGCCGGTGCGGGCATTGTTCTGCCCATCGGCTACAGATCAGTTAAGTCCGTCGCCGGGCTTGCCGATCTCGCTCGTGTGCGGAATGTCAATAGTCGAATCACCGTTTTGAGCGGGCATGGCTTCTACGAAGGAGACGGATGGTTTGAGACACCTACTCGAGTCGTGACATACTCTAAGATTGGTGGAGAGATTACCGACAAATTGGGTAACCTTATAGAATCGGGTGCAATAGACAGCCCCGCCTATAACGACACCTATCGCAAAGTATGGGAAGCGGGTTCTCGGATGCCGAACTATGTTCTGAAGCCACCCTATAATCCATTGCTTAATATTGTGGGCAATCCTATAACGGTCAATGCTCCCACAAAACTGAGTGAATTGATCACAGCAGGAATGGGGACGGTGCATTGGGCAGCTTGTACGGCCTGCGACGGCACACCCTGGTCGGGTCTGATTTATGGTATCAACAAAGTCTATTGAAGTAAGGAGGGATATATGTACTGGGCAGATTTGACTCCGTATCGCCATGAGGAATATGCGGCGATTGGAACGAAGGCGATAGGTTGGTTATCAGCCAAGTACGAATTCAGCCAGGGAGAAGTATCTCCTGAGTTTAGAGATCTTTTACGCTTCTTTTGCTCACATTCGATTATGCAAATGCGCGGCTTCCATGTCTGTGAGTTCTGTTCTGATCCACGATCTGAAGCGTCTCAGGAAGATGGGTTATGGTTGGGAAATGCAGAAACACGCGTCTTTTATCAAGAGCAAGTCTATGCCGCGCCCAATTTGATCTATCACTATGTATTGAAGCACAACTACAAACCTCCTGACGAATTTATCAACGCTGTACTCAATGGGCCAAAACCAGGAAGTAAAGAATACGAAAACCTGCTAAAACAGATACCATACCTAGACCTATAGAAGGTACACACAAGAACTACTACCCCTTCGGCGGCAACCGGGGCGGCCCTCACCACCCCCTACCCATTGACGGGAAGGTCGGCGGTTGGCGGGTCGTCCCCGCCTCTCCCAGGGGCGGTGTTGGTTCGTCTGTGGCATCGTGTACCCTGGGAGAGGCGGGGGAGCAGGGCTGCTGCGTGCCTCTCGTCAACGGCCATTTCATCGACTTCGTTGTGCTGAAATCCACCGTCAACACCATCGACACGCTCCCCTCTCCCGGCCCAAGCAACAGACCCCGCCCAGCCAGCATGGCGGCTGGGAGAGGGGCGGGGGTGAGGGGCGCATCGTCAACAGCGCGGGGGCGATCCAGGACACCAACTACTTCTTCCCCTTCGGCGGCAACCGGGGCGTGGCCTTTGGCGGTCTGACCACCAAACGCTTCACCGGTCAGTATCACGAGTCTAAGCTGCCCGGCGGCGAGGGGCTACGTGTCCATCGCTTTCACCACAAACCCCACAAAATCCCGCAGCCCGTCCGCCATCTCTGCGTGGATCAGTTCCTCCTGGCCGATCAGAATGTGCAGATAGCTGACCGCCTGGTGCAGCGCGGCCAGGGGTTTTGCCAGCCGCCACGCCTCCCGCAGCCGTTCCAGCGGTTCCCAGGCCGTCCATTGGGAGAGATAGGCACCCCGCATCTGCTCCTGCATTGGCGGGTCGTTGTAGAAAAAGTAGGGGGCGAGCAGATCCACAAAAGGATGGGCTACGCAGGCGTCGGACCAGTCGAAAATCTGGTAGCCGTCGCCGTTGCGGGCCACATTGCCCAAATGCAGATCGCCGTGGGCCAGTGTGTCGGGCAGGTGATAGCGAGCCAGTTGCGCACAACGCGCTTGCAGGGCCGGGACAAGCGCCTGTAGCTGGGCCAGGTTTTGCGGCTGCGTGTGGCGAGCGGTCAGGGGATGGGTTGCCAGCGTGTCAATCTGGGCGGCCAGAACTGGCAAGCGGCGGTCAATGCAGCCTATCCCCAAAAGCTCCTCCACCAGGCGGGCCGAACCTGCTTGCGTCGCCCCCCATTGACGCAGCAGATTTTCCACATCCGCTGCCGACGCCTTCTCCTCCCGCAGATCCCGGCCAAAATCCGCCAGCAGCATCCACCGTTTTTCCTGCTCAATCGCCAGGGGCGTGGGAATCTGGCCGGGGAATGTGGGGGCCAGAAAGCTCATCAGGCGGGCCTCGTTGACAAAGAGCGGCAGCCGGGCGGTGGCTTTGCAATAGACCAGCCCGGCTGCGGTGGGGACGCGCAGCAGACAGGAGATGCCCAGATTTCTGAACTGTTGCACGGGGCCAGTGGGTGGGCGGCCCAATGCGCCGAGGGTTTCCACCGTCCACGCACCGGCTGCGGCAAACCAGCCGGGCTGTGCCCAGGGCGCACGCAAGGGCGGGACGTGGCCTTCGGCTTCCCCATCGAGAAAGCCCAGAAGCAGCCCGCGTATCTCTTCGTCGGCCAGGGACGCTTCCGCCAGCGCTGCCCGCTCCATCCAACGCCCGCCCAGTGGTGGCGCGGCCAGAATTTCGTGTAGCTCCAATACCAGAAAAACTCGATCCCAGCGTTCTTCCTCGTTGATTTCCATACGCAGATAGCGCAGAACGGTGAAATCACACGCCAGCCCGAGTTGTTGGCGCAGGGCGAGGATGATCGGGTGGCTGTTGCCAACCCAAAGGCCGCCTTCGACGCGCAGAAAGGGCAGCGTCCAACCCCCATCGCCCGCCAACAGCAGCACGCGTCGCCGCTCCCCGTCCGGGAGGACGATGTGGAAGTTGCTGATCCACTGAGATTTTACGACCTCTGCCGTTGGCTGGTCACTCATTAGAGATGTCCGCTGGAATCGTCGCGAAATGGGAAAAACCAGGTGGGCTGGGCTTTTCGTTCGGGTTTGATTGGTACAGGCAGCCGTTCCGGTCGGGCCAGCAGCCATTCGTAGTCCCCATCTTCTCCGATGCAGTCAACGACTTCCACTGACCCAACCAGCACACCTGTGGGCAGAGCGCCGGGTTGCACGCCCAATTCGGCGAAATCTTCCGGGTAACCGGGTGTCAGACTGGCATAAATGTAGACCCGCTCGCGTATGTTCGTGGGCCGAGATTGATGCGGCTGAGGATTGTAGTTGAACGATCTGGATGACCGGGAAGACAGGTGCAGCTCCAATTCGAATAATCTGCAAAACGAAAGAGCCGGGCGTGACGGACGATCTGACTGATGTAAGTGGATAAGTATAATGTGTACTCATTCTTCACTCCAATTGGGCCGCGAATTTCCTGGTTTTTCGACTTGACATACGTTGCGCTTTATACTACACTGTTTTCGCAAGATGTTGTAAGTTCTTACACGAGTAAGCATTACTGCCGCTCGGACTTACCATCCGGGCGGTTTTGCTGTGCTTGTTGGGAACCACCATTTTGTACCGTCAACCGTTCGTCGTAGTATTTCAGTACAGGGAAAAGGAGTTTTCCAACAATGAGTGACCGCGAACTGGGAACCGTCAAGTGGTTCAATGATCAGAAGGGCTTTGGCTTCATCGCCCCCGATTCCGGGGCCAAGGATGTCTTTGTCCACCATTCCGCCATCGTCGCCGAGGGCTTCCGCAGCCTCGCCGAGGGCGATCGTGTCGAGTTCAGCGTCGAACAGGGCCCCAAGGGTCCTTCGGCGGCTGGCGTTTCCAAGGCGTAACTTCCTGGAGCAATCAGCTTGAGCGTTTGCCCAGTTGATTGAAATGAAAAGGGGTTCGGCATCTGCCGAACCCCTTTTCTTATCCCCGTCTGCCAATCTCCATCCGCCCTATTCCGGGCGAAAAGTGCCGATGATCTGGTCAAAGATCGGTTCTTTGGTCGCCTTTTTTGACGCTTCGGTCAGCTGAATCAGCACGAAAAACTTATCATTCGCCAGCAGCCCGACGACTTTCCCGACCATAGCCCGATTGGCCCCCGCCAGCGAACCCGTCACCGTCGCCCGCACGCCGGGCAGATTGTTGATGGTGACATTCTCCATCGTTTCGATCACCGGATTGCTCAAAAAGCCACCCTGCCCGGTTAGCAGACTATTGATGGATGCCTGGGCCGTATCCTGGCTGGCGCCTTTGGCGTTCACCACCGTCACCTGGGCAATCGTGGGCAGCCCGCCAAAGATCATCCCGGACAGGTCGGACGCGGCCAGAATGCCCACGGACTGACCCGCTGGGGAATCGAGAAATTCGTTGAGGGTCGCCATCTGGCCGCCCATTCCCACGGCATTGGCGAGATTACGGAACTGGGCACTGCGCAGGTCGACTGTTGTATAGCCTCGGGGCAGGGCCAGGGAGTAGCCTCGCGCGCTGTCGGTCACAACCGTAAAACCGCTGGGAATGACCACCGTCGGTGTCGGTCTGGGCGTGGATATGGCCGTCGGTTGTGTGCGCGATTGTGGGGTAGGCGGCAGCTTCGTCGCAGTAGCAGTGGAAGTGGCCGTTGGCGCGGCGGCTCCGGCTGCTGGTTGAGTGGTGGCAAGCGCGCTCTCCGTGGCAGTTCCCGTCACCGTCGGCAGTTCTGTGGGTGCGGCGATGGGCGCGGTCGTCGGCGTTTCGGTCGCCGATGCAGTTGGTTCTGGCTCACTGGTTGGCGTATAGGTCGGCGCCAGTGTAACCTCTACCCGCGGACTGGAACCGACGAGTGGCGGATGGTTGTCCCACCGCCCGAACGTTGGGTGACGACAGCCGGCAAGCGTGAAGGCCAGCGTCAACCCCAGCACCAGAAAGAACCCCGAACGTTTCAACCGGATATTCTGCACGATACATCTCCTCTTTGCCACTCGGTGGCGAATTGATCCAACTCACAAGTAATCTCTGCTCTGAAAATTGCGAATTGCGAATAGCGAATTGCGAATAGCGAATAGCGGTCCGCCGTTTGCCGTCTCATTTTCATCCCCCGTGGCGCACGATAGCGCAGGGAGAACTGTCCTACATTCCCTGCGATGACGGATGATCGCAGGGCACATCCCCCACTTTAGCCTATCAACGGTACAACTCTGCGGTCAGTTCCGCCCGTACACCGGCATAGGCTGGGTCGTGATAGGCGTTCATCCACTCATAGGGGTGCCTGTCCAGATCAAAAAGCTCCAATAGCAATAGTACATCGAATTCTGCCAGCCGTCCGGTGTCGCGCCTTCCAATAGGGCGCGGAATCTGCTGCCCTGGAAGTGATCCGGGATGACGGCATTCGCATAGTCACAAGAGACGGAGGCGAAATCTACATTCAGAATCATCTGCTGGTTGACCGTACCCGGCGCGATGGACGCAGGATGGCGGATGACAAAAGGCATACGCAGGGATTCTTCGTACACAAAGCGTTTTCTTTGGATTAATTACTAAATGAACCAGTGCAATATATTGACAAATGTGTGATTTTGATGTACAATTTTCGTGTGATCAATGGATGATCGTCTTCTTCCGCAGTTTCGCAGGGGTAAACCGAATGCCAACTTTTGACACATCTTTCATCGTCCATGCGCCGTTGGAAGCTCTCGCAGCCTTTCACGACGACACCCGCACCCTGAAAAAACTCAACCCACCGCCGATTCTCGTCCAGTTGCATCGGGTCGATCCGCTGGGCGAAGGTTCTGTCTCCGAGTTTACCCTGTGGATGGGGCCGTTGCCAATCCGTTGGCGGGCTGTACACAGCGACGTGGGTCCCCACGGCTTCACCGACACCCAGGAGAGCGGGCCGCTGGCCTATTGGAAACACACCCACTCCTTTGTAGCCGTCGATGCTAACACCACCCGTGTCAGCGAGCATATCGAATATCGCTACGCGCCGGGGCTGAAAGGGCTGTTCAGCCGTCTGCTTTTTGGCAAACCGGGCTTGACATTTCTTTTCGCCTACCGAGCCTTTGCTACCCGGCGCGCTGTGGAGGGACAACCCAAGTGACGCTTCTACGCAGACTTCTGCTTATCCTGTTGGGGGTGCTTGTGCTGGCTGGTGGCGCATTTGTGATGTGGGCCGAGACACCCCTGGGACCCATGCCCGAAGCCGTGGCCGCGTTGGAGAGCGACGCCGACATTACTGTGCAGACCGAACCCTGGCTGCTCTTTGCCCCCGCAGTGAAAACGCCGACTGTCGGCCTGATCTTCTGTCCCGGCGGGCGGGTAGACCCGGTGAGCTATGCACCTGCCGCCCGGGCCATTGCCTCCGCAGGCTATTTGGTCGTCATTCCGCCTGTGCCGCTCAATCTGGCTGTCTTTGCGCCGGACATCGCCGCGGATGTGATCGCCGCCAATCCGGTTATTAAGCGCTGGTTTGTGGGCGGTCACTCGTTGGGCGGGGCAATGGCGGCCAGTTTTGCTCACAATAACCCGGATGCTGTGGACGGACTGGTACTGTGGGCCAGCTATCCCGCCAGCCCCAGCGATTTCAGCCAGCGCCCGAACTTTCCCATCCTCTCTGCCTATGGCACAGAAGATTTTGGGCTGGATGGAATCGACGCCAGCCGCCCACTGCTGTCGCCCACAACAAAGTGGGTGGTGATCGACGGCGGCAACCACGCCCAGTCTGGTTGGTATGGAACCCAGCCGGGGGACGGCACGGCGACAATCAGCCGGGAGGATCAGCAAGCCCAATTGATTGCAGCGACGCTTGACTTTCTGGCCGCCAATCGCTGAACTGGTCGAACGAAAACGAAACGAGAGACGCGAGAGCAATGCTCGCTCTCACGTCTCTCGCCTCACGTCTCACCCCAATATTACCTCCACCATCTGATGCCCATTCAGCCTCGGCAGCAGAAAGTTCACTCGTCCACCGACCATTACAAACTGCAAATTTCCCCCTTCTGGCGCAGTACGGATGTCCTTGACTGGCCCATCCACATTCAGGGATACGGCCAGATCGTGCAGGGGAATCACATCTTCAATCACATCGAAATCCAGCCCCCGCCGCTCCGGGATGTAGTGGAGCAGATGGACGATCCAGCGCTTTTCGTCGGGCTGTTCGTTGATAGCGGTCAGCAGGCTGGTCGGTCCCTGGTGGCGCAGCAGCGGGTCGGGCAGGAGCAGGTCCAGCGCGTTGAGGAGCATCAGCTTGCACCAGCGCGGCGCGTTTTGGTTGTACTGGCGGAAAATGGGGTGGGCAAAGTAGATAACATTGCCCGTGCGTGTCACCGCCGGGCCGGTCATCTCCCCGGTTGATGGCGTCTGCCGGTGGGAGCAGAAGTGTCGCCAGGTACGGTCGAAATAGGACGGGAGGACGCTGGCCAGGACTTCGGCCTCCTCACTGGCGCGGACGGGGAGACTTCGCATATACATCACATATTCAGTCTCCCGCATTCCCCGTGCCAGGCTGCCCTCGGCCAGCAGATAGTCCACGTAGTCGCCTTTGGGGAAGTTGCGCCCGGCCACAGGCAGCCCGCTTTCGTCGCTCGGCCCGTCGCCGATTTTTGCGACGCCCCAGGCAGAGAGAGCAAAGTCGCTGCCGTCGGGTTTCAGCCCCGCTTCAAACGAGGCGATCACCCGCCCACCCCCAGCGATATACGCATCCACTCTGGCTGCCAGCCGGGCGTCCAAGGGCGCAATATCGGGCAGAATCAACACCCGGTAGGCGCTGAAATCCCCCCGGCTGTCCACAATGTCGAACTGATGGCCTCCCTCCTGAAGCATCCGAATCCCGCCCAGCGTTTCCGGGGTCAGCCGTTGCCCGGTGAACTCCTCCGGTGTGAAGAGGCCGATGTCGGTGACGGGCCGTGCGCCGACACACCAGGGCTCTTTTTTCTTCACCTCCCCATAGACCGCGCCGACCAGATCGTAAGTCGCCCGATCCAACCGTCCGGTGGGGTGAAGCTGATCCCCGATGGAGCATTTGGCGTTGAGGGCGAGCATCTGAAAGCACTCGAATTGCAGGGCCGCTTCGTTCTTGTAGGAATGGAAGTCGCCCCAGGAGGTGTGGAACTTGCCGGTCATGCCCAGGCAGTCGTTGCCCAGCGTGCGGGCGTAGCGTTGGGCCAGGGGGAAGTGCATATAGCCCCAGCCGCCGCTGGGCAGGGACTCCAGCTCCCAATGGCTGTACTCTTCCTGGGCCTCCCAGTGGCGGGGGCCGATGTGGCCGGCGTTGTAGAAGATTGTGGCCTCGGCGCTGTAGCTGCGCACATGGCTGCTCAGTTCCCGCTGGAAGCGGTTGATCACCTGACGGCCAAAGGCCCGGCGGGATTCGCCGTTAGAGGGGTCGAAGCCCCGGGCCAGCATCTCCCGGCGGCAGTGGGCGCAGGAACAGTCCTGGTCTCCCACGATGTCGAAGAAGAAGCCGTCCACCGCGGGCAGCGTTTCGAACATTTCGGTCACGTGGGCTTTGAGAAAGTCTACGTAAGGGGTGTTGACGCAGAGCCGCGCATAGAAACCCGCCTCGTAGGGCTTCTGGCCGACAATCGCCCCTTCCGGCGTCACCTGTACCCACTCCGGGTGTTCCTGGGCGGTGAAGTAGTCCCACTGGATTGTGGTATAGATGGGGACACGGATGTTGCGGGCGTGGGCCGCTTCGATCTGCTCGGCCAGCAGATTGCGGGTCAGGTGGGGGTGGCGGCGCTCTGGGTTGAGAGCCGTGTCGTAGTAGATCATCCCGTGGTGGCAGCGGGCAAAGCAGGTGATGGAGTTGACGTGGGCGTCGGCCAACATCTGCGCCCAGGCGTCGGCGTCAAACTCCGCGCCGATGCCCACAATCTGCTCGGAGGTGTAAAAGTCCAGGTGAATCTGGCGGTAGCGGAGGAAGTCGGACTGGCTCATGGGGGAGTGGTCTCCTGTGTGGAGTGGTGGGGAGCGGATGGCT
>CAMDQF010000202.1 GCA_945905745.1 Litorilinea aerophila | reverse complement strand
CTTCTTTCGGGAATTTCGCACTAAGTCGGATGAAATCGGTGCTTTCCCTAACGAAAACAGTTGCCTGACCCTTTTCTTCCTCGTCCTGCAGCGGGAACACGCTAAACACCACCGGCTGCCCGTGGCGAATACTTCGTGACACTAACCTCCCCGAAAGAGCATCACCACGGCGAAGAAGATGACACTGGACAGCCCCACCGCGGCCAAGGCTTCAGTGCTGACCCGGGAGACGAAGTAGGTGTCTACCACACCGAGCAGGGTCTGTGAAAGATTTTGCAGTACAAGCGGACCGGCAAGCAGTGCAATCTGACGGGTCAGCCCGGAGCGCTGGTTGGTTTCTATGCGAAGATTCATGCAAATGCCCTATTGGAAAGTCTCTTTTTGTAGTCGGGAAGGAACCCAGCCAACAATTATACTCTGTCAACACAAAAAGGCCACAGGAGCAGAATGCCCCTGTGGCCTTTTTGTGACTATGCGCAACTACACAGGGTCTTCGCCTTCAGCTTTTTCCACAGGAATGTCCTGAGCAGCGTCTGCCTGCTTGGGCCGACCCGCACGCTTTTTCTCCAAATCCTGGGTAAATTCCTGTAGCTCATGGGCCACAGTCTGGAAGCCTTTGGCCAATCCTTCTTTCAATTCCGCTGTGACCTGGCTGGTGCGTACTTTTTCCACTACTTTGCCTGCCTGTTCCTTCAACTCCTGGCCCTGCTCACTCTCATTGAACTGCTTGAGAATCGACTCCACGTTGTCTACCAGCGAGCGCAGTCCGCGGTTCAGGTCTGTCTCCAATTGGTGGCGCTGCTCACTGTTCCAGGCCGCCTGCACAGCCTGCCCAAAGGACTCGGCCAGTCGGTTCAATTCGTCGCCGATATCGTCCTTGTGGGTCTCAGCCTGGGGTTCTGAACCATCGCCAGCGGTGCTTTTCGGGGATTTCTCTTCTTCATTCATCGTCTTCTCTCCATCGGATTCTGGTTGGCTATTGTACAAAACAGCATTCCATCTGCACTACGCACGTTTACTCAAATTGTCGCGGGCTACGGTGCATCCAGCGTGATGCGATAGGTATCGCCGATGATCCCGCCGCTTACTTGGACAGGCAGGCGCACGCCACTGTCGGGTTCATATAACCCAATCAAAGCCACCATTCCCGACATTAACTGTGAATGGTTCAGCGTATGTGGATCGACAATAATCTCGCCAGGCGTCCAGGTGTTGCTGGGCGCGGCGGTCTGCCTGCGCCCTGGCACGCCGTCATCCTGGGCCAGGAGGTTCCCCGTGTCATCGTTGAGGTGAACAAATACATTGTGGGGCGGCAAAAGGGTCTGCTCCACCCGCCAGTAAAGGGTCAACGTCAGAGACCCATCCGTCGCCGTTGCTGCATCGTAACCGAGGAGTGTAGCGTGGGAGCCAAAAAGCGCAGGCTGGGCCAAGGGATGCTGGGGCTGGGGCTGGGGCGGGGCAAAGGTGACAGCCCGGCGCCGGATCGGCAGCCCACCCAGGGCCACAGGCACACTTTTCGCGCCGGATGCGGGGTCGCGCA
The DNA here is from genome assembly GCA_945905745.1 of Litorilinea aerophila. GTDB lineage: Bacteria > Chloroflexota > Anaerolineae > Caldilineales > Caldilineaceae > JACQGT01. Next base: position 10,979 of record CAMDQF010000202.1, on the reverse strand, counting down.
GACCGGCCACCAGACGGTATTCCCCTGGCGACAGGGAGGCAGGCAGATAGAAGGAGACGGGCAGTCGGATTTGGCTTCCTGGGGGCCAGCTTGCCAGAGGATAATCGGACAAGGGCCAGCCCTCCCACCCGGCCACGCCATCGCCGTTGCCGTCCAGCAGGCTGACGTAAAACTCCCAGTCCACAGGTGATGGCTGTTGTGCCTGCACAAAAATACTCAAATTCATCTGCGCTCCAGCCAGAGTTGTCACTGCCGGGTCAAAACCAGACGCGCCGAGAAAATCGATGCCATCCCGGGTGACAGGTTCGGGCAATATCCTCTGCATAGGCAGGCGGAGAGTGGGCAGGGCTTCGGCAGGTACATCGATTCGCAGGCTGGCTACCTGTGTCACATCGGACAATCCCCCAGGGCCAGAGACCGGATAGAGCCATTCATCCGTAGCCGAGCCAACACCTACCATCAATTGATAGAATCCGGGCGGCACGCCGGGAGGGATCAGCAGGCCGACCCGATCCACCCCAGCCGTCTCACCCGTCGGCGACCAGTCGCCCGGAGGCGAATAGTCCCGCTGCGCCCAGATTCGGTTCTCACTGTCTTCCAGGCGCAGGGTAACCCGTAGCGGACTGGCAGGAATTTCACCCCAACCCAACGCCACAGCCAGTACTTGATTGGCAGAAGGCACGCTCTCTGCACCAAGCCCGACCGAACGCAATTGGACGACAGAAAAGTCCGCCGCGAACTCAGCCCCGGTCGGGTCATCTGTGCGCGCCCAGCCGCTCAGCCGGGTCGTCGTGCTGTACCAACGCTTTTCGAAATTGACCGTTGCTTCCCCAGGGGAGGGAAGGATTGACGAATGTAGATAGTCTTCGATCTCCCCTTCTAAAATGCCGCCCAGGGCAAGATGAGCCGGAAACCAGAGTTTGCCCTGCTTCAGTGCGCTGTCGATGGCGGCCTGCACCGAACCATCCCAGGCGGTGGAAGGGGTGAGCAAGGGCCACGGCCCGTGCAATTCGCCCAGCCCCCAAACCGGCGCATAGGCCCGCCAGTAGCCCACCTGCCAGGGGAAGACAGCCAGCACCGTGTCCGTGTCGCTCCCCTGCTGCACAGTCTGTCGAATGAGGGGCCGGTAGTCATCGTCGGTATATCGCGGGACTGTGTAGAAACTCCAAACCCCACTGCCAGCCCCCAACAGCAGCCCAGCCAGCGCAAATGCAACGGCCCCCCGTGCCCAAGGCAGGCGGGTCTGCATCAGATCATCCATCCAAAGGGCCAACTGAAGAAGCAGATAGGGCAGCACAAAGAGCAGAACCCGCTCGCCGCCGACCGGGAAAAAGGGCAGACGCAGATTGAGGAGGAAACCGGCGGCGAAGGGAAGGAGGAGAAGGAGGAGCAGAGATTGGGGGTTGGGGACTGGGGAACGGGGACTGGGAACTGGGGATTGGGGAACGGTCAACAGGCGCAGAATTGGGATGAGGAGGAGCGCAAAGAGAGCCAGCCAGTGGGCATTGGCAAGCCAGAGCAGTTCCGGTTGGATGTGACCGGCGGTGAAGGCGGTCAGGTGGCGCAGGGCATAGGCAGCCAACCCCAAAGGCCGATCCGCGTCTGAGACGATTTTCTGGCTAATGTAGGGAATGAGCTGGGGCACAGCGTAGAGCAGCCAGGGCAGATAGGCCAGGGCGATGGCGATCCAGGCGGCGGCGAGGGAGAGAATGGAGCGTAGTTGGCGGCGCAGATGCCAGATCACCCACAGGCCGTGGCACAAAGGCAGCAGAGCCGCGTAGTATTCCGTGTAGAGCAGGGCTGTCGTCGCCAAAACGTAGCCCAGCCAATCGCGGATTCGCGTCGTTCGCAGTTCGCAATTCGCAATTCGCCAAAAGAAGCTAGTGCTGACAATCGCCAGCAGCATCTCCAGCCCATACATGCGCACTTCCTGGCTGTAGAAGATGTGGATTGGGCTAATCACCAATAGGAGTAGCGCCAAGCGCGCCACACGGGGTCGGCCAGGATAGAATATGCGGGCCAACCACCAGAAGGCAGGCAGAGAAAGCAGACCGATCAGCACAGAAAAGGCGCGCAGGATCAGTGGAGAAGCCGAACCGAAGGCGGTCAGCCAGAGATGCAATAGTGCGTAGTAGAGGGGCGGGTGAATGTCCTGGGCAGTGAGCTGGGCCATCACAGCCAGGGGTTCCGTGGCAAAATAGACCGAATAGCCCTCATCCCACCAGAGAGGCTGCCATTCCAGGCGCAGCAGACGGAGGCCAATCCCGATGGCACAGAGTAGAACGGGCAATCTGAGTGTGAGGTGGTAATGGGTATTGGGTATTGGGTATTTCGTCACGGGTGATCCAGAGGGGAAGTCACCAGTAAACAGTGATCAGTGGCGGTATATCCCGTACTGATAACTGTTTACTGCTGACTGTTTACTGATAACTGTTTACTATTTGTTTGCCTCAACAACACAACGCCACGCCCAAAATCTCCATTACCCCATACCTTCTTTATGGTACAACCCAGCGGGGAAGGTAAATCCGCAAATCGCCAGAGACCGTATAGTCCCAGGCTTCGGAGACTTGATTGCCGCCAGGGTCGGTAACATAGGCGCGATAGCCGCCAGCCGGCGCGCCGGGAACTTCAATCTTCACATTGTAAAAGAATTGGCTGGGCAGCCCAGGATCGCCGTGGCTGAAGGTATCGCCAAAGGTGCCCTCGCTGCGTCCATGCGGCCCCTCTACAACCAGCTTATAGCCGCCGGCCGCGCCACCTTGGGGACAAACAGTCTTACAGAGCATTCCAAAAAAGGAGACGATTGGATTGCTGTTGGGGCGGGGTGGTACATTTTCGTCCTTTCGCACGGTGAAAGTTAGCGCCGGGGCAGATGTCGGCTGGGCTGGGACCGGTACGGCTGTGGGCGCGGCAGGTGCGGGGGCCGCAACAGGTGGCGGCGCGGGGGTGTCCGTAACTACGGCTACCCCATCCAGCGGCCCGTTTGTGTCCACCAGAAAATCGGCAATCCAGACCTTTTGTCCATTGAGACAACAAAGCTGCCACCAATCCCCCGCCGGATTTTTGCCCACAATCTCAAACTCAGCCCCCCGCTCCAATGCACCGGCCAGCGCGTAGTTGGTTCCCGGCCCAGTGCGCACGTTGGCCTGGGCGTTGGTAATTACCGCTTTGGCCTGCTGGGGCGCAGGTGTGTCTGTAGCCGTTGGTTCGGGAACCGGTGCGCTGGTGGCAGACGCCTCGGCAACTGGCGCAACCGCTGTTGGCTCTGGCGTGAACGTAGCCGTGTCCACCACAGCTACGGGCTGCGGTGCAGCCGACAACGGAGTGGGGGTAAATGTGGGACGGGGCGTGCGGGTGGGCGCGGGGAGAGGAGTTGGCTCTTCTGCTCCACAGCCAGCCAGCGCCAACACAATCGCAAAAAGAAAAATATATAGGTTCGTAATCTTCATTCTATCTCCTGTTCTTCGTTCCCTGATTCATCTGCTCCCCAATCAAGGACCCCGTCGCCATGCAATATAGACCTCTCGATTGGGATTATTGGGGTCTGTAGAGAAGAATTCTGGTTCGGAAAGTCGATTGCCCGCTCCATCCTTTACCCAAACTTTCCAAATACCAGTGCCGATCAATTGGTATTGCGTGGGAGTCACTGTCGCGCCGGGATATTCCGGTCGGGGCGGGTTATAGGGTAGATGCTCGTACTTATAATTGTAGGGTTTGCGGTTGCCCGCGCCTTTGCTGGCGGTCCAATGAAATTTCCCTTCAGGGTCGGAGGGCACAGGGAAAGGCGAGTCAAAACTGGGCAACTCCTCATTCGTGTTGGGCCGATCAAAATATACGTCAGGCGCCAGATTGTCCGCATATTGCACTTCGAGAAAGTACCCCGGCACAGGATCATTCCTCATATTACTTGTCGAATAATCACCCGCATAGAGCAGCACCCAAATCGTCAGGAATGGATTGTTGCTGGGGAAAAAGACTGGTCCTTCTGCCCGTTGAAACGGGAAAATATAGGGCGTGGGTGTGGGCGTCTCCGTGGGTGTCGAAGTAAAGGTGGGCGTTGGCGCAGGCTCTGCCGAAACCAGTTCGACCTGGGAAACGTCATTGACTGTACGCAGATGGGAAGCGGCCACCCACACATTCTGGTCGTTCACGCAACAGATCCGATACCAATCGCCCAACGTATTCTTGCCGGTGATCGCCACAGGGATGTTCGGCCCCAATTGGGCAAAAAACGGATAATTCACGCCCGGCCCCACGCGCATGCTCACAAAGCCGGAGTCCACTATCACAAAAGGTGTGGGCGTTAATGTGGGCGTGGGAATCGGCGTCTGTGTAGGGAGGGGAGTATCAGTGGCCGTGGGCGGAATCGGCGTATCTGTATTACGGCTGGTGGGTGCAGGCGGGAAGATCAGATTGGGTGTCACATTGGGTGGCAGAATAATCACACCGGGTGTACCATCCCGGCCCGGGGTGATCACGAGCAGCGGCTCCAGGAAATCGGGCGTAGGTGTAAAGGTGGGCACAGGTTGACGGGTCGAAATCGGCGTAGCGACGACAACTGCCTGCTCCACCAAACCGAGCGAAGAACAGCCCAATAGGAGCAACAGCCAGACAGCCCCTGGGATCAACCAGAGACGCAGACGCCCGCCGGTTGTTGAGATTTCAGATTGCTGGTTGTGTGGTAATGGATGCATCGGCCAAATGGGCAGAGTTGAAATCGATTGGCAAGACATTCGGATAGAGTATAGCACGAAGAGAGAAAGTCATCACAACAGACTTGGCTGCGTGTATCGCAGGCCGCGTGTGTCTGAGGGCGGCGTACTCTACATACCCACTCCCTCTATCCCGAATCCAAATAGATTTTCTGTGGGGGAAAATTTGTCTTTCACAGCTTTCCCCGCTATACTTGTTTCGTTGTGTACCAGACGTGAAACCGAAGGGATAAACGCATTATGGCGCGTATGAAAGTTCTACTGATGGAAGATGTCCCCAATTTGGGGTTGGCGGGTGAAATTCAGACCGTGGCCGCGGGCTTTGCCCGCAACTATCTGATGCCCCGCAAGGAAGCAGTTCCTGCCAGCAAAGGCGCAGTCAAGCAGGCAGAAGAGATTCGGCAGGCCGGCGTCCGCAAGCGGGCCAAAGAACGCTCGAATGCTCAGGCTCAGGCCGAGATAATCAACAAGCAGAAGTTGCTGTTCGAAGTTCGGGCAGGCGATAACGGACGGCTGTATGGCTCGATCACCAGCAGTGATGTGGCCGAACAGTTGGAAGGCATGCTCGAATTCGAGATCGACCGCCGCCGCATTCAGTTGGACGCGGGTATCCGGGACTTGGGTATCTACAATGTGCCCATCCGCCTGATGCACGAAGTGACCGCTACCTTCAAAGTGGCTGTAGTACGGGAAGGCGAAGGCTGGGCCGATGCCGAAAGTCGTCAGGCCGCGGAAGCCGCTGCCCAAGAGGCCGCCAAGGTGCGGGCCGCTGCCGATGCGGTGATGTTCGAATCCGCAAAAAAATAGGCATACCTTTGTTCGCACTTCCGAAGAAGGCACAAAAGGCCGTTCCTCTGGGAACGGCCTTTTTCGTTGGACAAATCATGACAACGAAAAGGGGAATGGCTCGCATAGTTGACCCACAGTTGCAACGCTGAACACTCCTCGATAGATAACCAAAGATAGCGCATTCGCGCTATCCTGCTATTCGCTCTGATCCACCAGCCCTAGGGCACTGCCAGCCGTTCCTCCGCCAGATTCTCAAATCCCCTATTCAGGGAGCGATAGAGAATCAGCACAATCTCGTCCCCAGACGCGGCTGATCCCAGCCCATAGGCATCCACGACAGTCTCACCGGGCCGAATCGAACTGAAAGGGCGCAGTCCAAAGACCGGGCCTGTGGAATCCTGTTGGACCGATCCATCCTCGTTGCGCACACTGATGGACCAGTCACCGGGGCGCGCATCTGATGCCACAGACCAGAACAGATCCACAGTCAATCGGCCCTCGTTTCGCACAGTGTAGCCCTGCAGCACAATCCCATCGCCCATCCCTTTGCCCAGAGCCACGGCTGGTTCACGGCTTTGCGCCATGCCCTGGGGCAGCAGTTCCACCCAATCGCCACTCCAGCCGTGGACTTGCGGAGAGGCAACCGTCAATTCGCCCAAAAGAAGGCTGGTCGCATCCGTCGTCACCAGCACTTCTCCCCCCATCGCCAGGGCATCATTCGCCCCAAGATTGTCCACGATGCGCAGATTCGGCTGAACCCCGGCAATCTCAATAAGATAGGCAAGACCGAAGGCATCGTCTTTGGCGGCGAACAGCACAGCGTCCTGGGGCAAAGGCTGATCCAGCAGGAGGGACGGACGAGCCAACCCAGTGTCATCGGGCCGATCCCGGCTGTCGGCTCCAGGCAGGGATGCCAGCCCCCGCCAAAGAATTAGCAATACCAGTAGGGCCAGAGATGTGTTGCGGATGTCGTATTGATAGCGGGGGCGCACAGAAAAGTCGGTCTCTTCGCTGGCCCTGGCCGCTCTGCCCGTACGAATCACCCGCCCGTCCAATCTATGGACCAGCCCGGCTACTCCCAGCAGCAGTAGAGGATAGGCGGGCAGAATGACCTGAAACCAGTTGCCGTAACGATCGACCCAGCAAAAGAGAGTATAGAGGGCCAGTGTGCCCCACAAGACAAAGCGCAGCCGCTTCTCCAGCGCCCCAATCCCCAGCAGCCCAAGCGCAACTACAGGAATGCTCAATTCTTGCCAGATCAACTCCGGAAAACCATTGGCAAAGAAGGCTGCGCCGGAAGCCAGCCCCCAGCCCATCTCCTCTTGACCCTGGGAGGTCCGCACAAAGCTCCAAAACCACTCCTGGGCCGTGGCCCAAGTTCCCACCCCCCACCATTCGGGATGGGCCGCGCCGCGCATATAGACATAGACGTAACTGACCAGTGGCAGGGCGGCACACAAGATTGCACCGGCGATCAGCCCAGGACGACGCACGAGCTTCGGCTCTTGCCAGAGGACCGCGGCCAGCAGAGGCGGGACGATCAACGCGACTGTAACCATATGGGCCAGAGTGAGGCCGGAGAGGAGGGAGAGGAGGAGAAGGAGGAATGTGGAGTGGGGAATGCGGAATGCGGAGGGGAGAATAGGGACTGGTGAATGATGAATGGTGAATTGTGAATGATCCCGCCAGCGCAGGTAGACGTAGAGGATGGCGAGGGTGTGGGCGATGGCGCTGGTATATTGTTCCGAGGTAGTGGCGTAGTACCAAAAAAAATAGGTGACCGCATAAAAGGCTGTGAGCAGCCAGGCCAGGGGCCAGTCGCCGCTGGGCCGGGCCTGGCTGCGGGTGATATTCAGAAGGATATGGTAGAGCAGCCAAAGGCTCACCAGTGCCCAGAGGGTGCTATAGCTGCTCAGAATGGGAATGGGGGTTGGGTTCGGACCGATCGCCTGGGCAAGCGTGCGCAGACCGTGAAACCAGAGCCAGCCACCCATTGTGAAGAGAGGATAGCCCGGCGCGTTGCCGGGCCGGGCCTGCACCTGGGCATACTGGTGGGTGATCAGGTCGCCCCCTTCCAATTCACCGGGCCGCAGACCGTTGTCCAGAGTCAGCCAATAGAGCAGAGCTGCGGCCAGAAGCAGAACAATTCCGGCGCGCCGGGACCAGAGAGAAGCGCTCAACCGTCGAACTCCACGCCCGCGGCATCTAAGGTTTCGTGGCCCAGCGCCAGCAGATGACGGCGCAGGAGCATCCAGGCCAGAGAGGCGTCGTTCAGAATCAGAATCAGCCGTTGCACAACCAAAGGCAGGGCGCACGAGGTAAAGAGGCCAAAAATGGGAGTGCCGATTGGATTGCTCATAGGGGGAATCCTAGCATGAAGGAGGCGAACGCGCAAAGGGTACAGCAACGCACATCATCGCGCCTGTTTGCCACCGATACGCACGCCCCCCCAGTTTGCGGCTGGATAGCCGGTTGGCTATAATGCAGCACAGGATCAGATTTTGAAAAGTCTGAGAAACTCGGTCTTTGTAATGAACCCATCCATCCACCGACAGGCTCAAATTGATGATAGATACCCAACGGGAGCAATTGCTGCTCACGACCCCAGAAGGAGAAGTGACAGCCAGACGGCCACTGATCGGTGTGCCAATGGGCCGGGAACGCTCCCAGCGTTTCTTCGGCCTCCCCATGTACATTATGAACCAGACCTATGTACGGGAATTGGAAAACCGGGGTGCGTTGCCAGTTCTGATTCCCCTCAACATGAGCGAAGCCACCCTGCGCGGCACCTTTGAGCGGCTGGACGGCCTCTTTCTCCCCGGCGGCGAGGATATCGACCCCAGCAACTACGGCGAGGAACGCCACGACCAGCTTGGCCCGGTGGACAAAGAGCGGGATCGCACGGAACTCAGCCTGACCCGCTGGGCGATTGAACACGGAATGCCTGTGCTGGGCGTCTGTCGGGGGGTGCAAATGATCAACGTGGCCTGCGGCGGCACGCTCTATCAAGACCTGCACAGCCAGGCAACAGAACTTGACAAACACGACTTCTACCCGCCCAAGTACGAGCGCTTTCGGGTGAGCCACAATGTGCGCATCGAGCCGGACAGCCGTCTGGCCCAGGCCCTCGGCCATGTTCACGAGATCAACTCGATGCACCACCAGGGGGTCAAACGATTGGGCTATGGGCTGCGGGTGGTTGCCACGGCGCCGGACAGTCTGGCCGAAGCGCTGGAATGTCCGGCTTTGCCCTTTGTGCTGGGCGTTCAGTGGCATCCCGAAGAACTAGCGAAGACTGATCCCCACAGTGCTGACCTCTTCTCCCGTTTTGTGTGGGCTTCTGCTGCCAACTGGCGGGAAGATATGCCCTCCGGTTGGCAGGAACGTTTCCAGGAAGGTCTGAACAAGGCTATCGGTCATCAGAATACGACTACGCGCAATCGGCAGCCCGCTTCCATCCAGTCCAGCAGCGAGGTAGCAACTGTAGCGCAATTATAGGACGGGTTGGCATTCCGTCCTGAAAAGGCAGGGTCTATGTCCGCCATAAGGCAAAATGCTGGGGTGGTTAGGCTGTCCATCCTACTCTTTTTCTCCATCGTTGGGCTTTTCGCCGCGTTTGTCATCCGTTCCCCCTCTTCTCTCTTCGGCCAGGAAACCTCGGTCTATGGCTTCGACGCCCAACTATTGTTAGTGCGTTTGAACCCTGGTCAATCCTTGCCCGCCGACCCGGATTTATCGATCCATGCACAGCTTGGCGGCGCAGGCGAGACCCGGCTGATCGTCAGCGGCCCCACGGACAGCGCGGCGCGGCTGATAAACACCGGGTTGGCGGCAGAAATTCTGGATACCGACACGGCTGGGCAGATCTATTACTTTGTGGATAGGCAGAAGGATGCCACCAGCGCAGAGAACCAGGCAACGGCCCTGGGTAGAATCCTGTATAGAGACGATTTTTTGCTTCTTTTGGGTCTGTCGGCTGAAAACGAAACCCAACTGGTCGAGACCCTGCCCCGCCAGGGCATTGCCATCTCCCGGCTCAATCCCGCTCGCCTAGCCCTGGACGCCGAGCCACTGATCGCTGTCCGCTCGGCCAGCCCCCAAAGCACAAACCCCACAATTGCCGCGCTGCTGCCCCAACTTACGGAAAGCGACCTGTCATCCCGCATCGCCCAACTGAGTGGCGAAGTACCGGTGACTCTGCCGGGCGGTTCCGTAACGCTGGCAACCCGCTACACCTTCTCTACCCGGATCCGGGACGCTGAGCGCTTCCTCTACAATTACTACACAAATCTCGGCCTGTCCCCGGTCTACGCCGATTGGACCTATTACAGCTACAGCGGGCGCAATGTGGTGGTGGACCTGCCCGGCGTGGAACATCCAGAGCGGATTTGGGTGCTGGGTGGCCACTTCGACACGAATTCGGAGATTCCCTACACTTCTGCCCCCGGTGCAGACGACAACGGCACGGGCACGGCTTCTGTCATGCGCGCCGTCGAACTGCTGAAGAATTATCAATTCGCCGACACCATCCGTTTTGTCCATTTCTCCGGCGAGGAGCAGGGGCAATGGGGCGCACAGGCCTATGCCAGAGACTTGCGGCTGGCTGGCGTCCAGGTGCAGGGTTTCATCAATCTGGATATGTTTGGCTGGGACAGTAATGGGGATCGGGTGGTGGAGTTGCATCCGGGCACGGGGGTCAATTCCAACAGCATCGCCACGGCCTTTATCAGCGCCAACGAGCGTTACGCCCAGGGGCTAAGCTTCGAACGCAAGACAACCAGCGCCAGCCGCTTCTCGGACCATTCGGCCTTTTGGGATTACAACTATCCGGCCTTTCTGGTGATCGAAAACTTTTTCACCGACGGCATTCCACCGGATCGACACCCCTGGTATCACAATACTGGCGACCGCTTGTCACGCGTCAATCTGAACTATGCGATGCGTATCGCCCGCACAGCCTTGGCGACGATTGCCGAATTGGCGGGTATTCGGGACGGGAATGTGACACCCACAGCCACCCCCACGCCAAGCGTGACACGGACGAGCAGCCCGACGCCCACCCAGACATTCACGGCGACACCCACCCGGACGCCGACGCCCCCGCCAACGGGTTGTACCAATCTGCTGGTCAACGGTGGCTTTGAGGATACCAGCAGCCCGGCCTGGCGCTATAGCGGGGCCTATGCGGGGCGGGTAGTGACCAGCCCAGTCTACGCGGGCAGTCGGGCCGCCCAGTTGGGTCTGCCCGATGGAGTCATATTCACAGGCAATGCTTATTCCACGGCCTATCAGACAGTTCGTTTGCCGGCGGGTGGCGAGCAACTACTTCTGAGTTGGTGGGAACGGCCTGGCGGGAACAGCGATGGAGGCGACTACCGACAAGTGCTGTTGCTCAACGAAAACTACAGCTATCTGACTGCACTGGAGCAGGTGTCCAGCCCTGGGGACAATCAATGGCATCAGCGGACTTTTGAC
>CAMDQF010000201.1 GCA_945905745.1 Litorilinea aerophila | reverse complement strand
CCGGCGCGACGCCCCTGCCCAACTACACGCCGCCGCCACCCCTCGAAGAACAGTTGCAGGCCGCGGGTGTAGCGCCGGAAGCTGTCACCCACCTGGTCATCACCCACGCCCACGGGGATCACTTCAATGGGCTGACTCGCGAGAGCGGTGGCGTGGATCGACCCATCTATCCCAACGCGCTCCACTATCTGGGCCGGGGGGACTGGGAGATGATCCAGCCCCAACTGGCCGACCCCCAGAGTTTGCAGAGCCGCACATTGGGCGCGGTGGCCCGGGCCGGGCTGCTGCAACTGGTGGACAGTGAAATGGAGATTCTACCCGGCATTCGTATCCTCCCCGCGCCGGGCGAATCTCCCGGCCACCAGATTGTGCGGATCGAAACCGACGGCGAGATTCTTTATCACGTGGGCGACCTCTACCATCACGAAGTAGAAGTCGTCCGCCCCGAATGGGCCTGCCACTGGGCCGAGGCGACCGCGCACAACGTCAGCCGCGCCGCCTTTTTGAGCGCTGCCATACCAGAAAATGCACGGGTGCTGGCATCACATATTGAGGGGTTTGGGCGGATTCGGGCTGTGGGGGAGGGAATGGTGTGGGAAAAAGCGTAGTTTGATGAGTGTGGATAGGGTCGGATCAGAGTCGGATCAGATGCAAACGAGAGTAGGGATGGTATCGTGCCTCTATCGTGCAGCAGCATCGAAGGAGGAAAAGTGACCACACAGAATAAACCCATCCGCCAGTCAGCAGAAGTATGGACGAAGCGCCTGCTTTCTGGTCCCTGGGGGGCAGCAACGGCTTTGCTTCTGGATGTACCCGATCCTACCGATGGAGATTATGACGATTTGGTTCGTAAAGCCACTCGCAAAAAGTTTGAAGAAGTAGAAAATTCTCTGGCGGACAGCGCGGTCGAGCCATCGGAGCCGGCAGATGCGGAGAATACGCCGCTTAATCAGTGGAAGGAGTTCCGCCGCGCACGTCTCGCCCAGCTCGGCAAGGCCCATTTGTCATTTTCCTTCAGGCAGTTCGAATTTCTCCTCGCGGGTCTTTGTGAGCAAGATAGAGTGCAGTTTGCGCGCCTTGAACCTGAGCATTTGGGCAACATAGATTCGTATGCTGTCAAAGAACTGGTAGAAAGTCTCAAAATGGCGGATTCGAACCAGCTTGATTTGGCCGATTTTGCATTTCGCACAACGTTCAACCAGATTGCAAGTGATCTTCTCGCACTGGATCGAGCGTCAGTCCATCACAGGGTCCAGCAAAAAACACCCATCTCAAGAGGTATCCGTCGAGCCGATCAGCTGGCGCGCAATGCAAGTGAGACGATGGCGGATTATCTACCGGAGCATTTGACCGTCCTTACTTACATCGATCGGGTTGCAAATGTGCGAGTCGTGCCTTACGCGCCCATCGCGCTCATCGGCATCCCCACTACTGCGCTCGTACTCGCCAGAGACCTGCTAGCCATTGCCCACGAGATGGGACATTTCCTCTACTGGAATGGGTGTGACAAACCCCTTAGGGGCAAGTCAGATTCCCAGAAGTTTCATCACAAAGCCCGCTTAACCTATACTGATCCCTTTGTGCTGCGCTGGATCGAGGAGATATTCGCCGATGTGGCCGGGTGTCTTATCGGCGGGGCCGCGATTGCGCTCTCATTTCAGGATATGGCCCTGGAAAAGGCAGGGCGTCTCTTTCTGGACGAAAGCGGCAGACACCCGATTCCTGCCCTGCGTCCATTCATCTACATTCGCGTACTCGAACGCATGGGGCTGGAAAACGCCGCCACTGCCTTGCGGGGCCGCTGGGAAAGCGTCCTGACGGAACGATTGGGGGGTGATTGGGCTACACGCCCAATCCGAACAGGTGACCCAGCATCCGCACGGATGGGGGAGATACAAACCCGGCTCAACGAAATCACAAATACCTTATGCAACTGGTTAGATGTGAATAGCGCTAACTGGGGCGCCGAACGAAGGAGCAGAGTCTGGTCGCACGGAGAATCAGTGCCTACCGATAGACCCGACGACGGGGATTGGACCGAGTTACTCTACACAGAATTCGAAACCCGTCTGCCTCTGGAATCATTGCCCGATACCGACCAGATCACGCGCTTTCCAATGAAACAGTGGGAAGAGCTCGTCAAGGACCGTGAATATCTGGAGACGGCCCAGTTGGATGCATTGAAGATAGATTTGGACGGGAGGACTGAAAGTATACCTGTCCTTGTTCCTGCCAACCAGTGGCTACGCGTACTTCTCTTCGACGGCTGGAATACCGAAGGGCCGGGCGGGGGCGTGCCCCATTTGGGAGGCTAAAGCTCTGTCAGCCGCTGTCGCAGCCGTTCGCACAGGATATGTTCATCCTCTTCTGCCAGGGCCAGGGCCGCGTGCCACGCGGCTCTGGCCTCTTTCTTTTGCCCGGAAAGTGCCTGAACGTGGCCCAGATGATAGAGCAAATAAACTCGTGTGTAGCGTTGGCTCACCCGTTCGGCGATTTGGCAACTGCGCCGGGCCAGTGTCTCTGCCTCGCGGTATGCGCCTATTTTCGTCTGGACTTGACTCTGCTCAAAGAGGGTGAGCGCCTGGTAGCCCCGATCCCCCATCTTCTCGAACAGGGCCAATGCATCCTGACTGGCGGTCAAAGCGTCGGCATAGCGCTGTTCGCTGCGGGCAATCACCGCCTGTAGATAGAGCAGTGCGGCCTGCTCCCCCCGATCATCCAACATCTGGGCCAGGGAGAGGGCCTGCGCGCAATAACTCGCGGCCTGGGCCAACGCTTGTTCCTCCACAGCCACATCAGTCAACCCGCGCAGAGTGGCAATCAGCCCCACCTGATCGTTGGCCGCTTCCTGCAGAACACGGGCCTGGCCGTAGAGTTTCCCAGCTTCCACCATCTCGCCCCGGTGATAGAGCAACAGCCCCTGCCAGTAGAGTGTGCGACCCAACCCCTGGGGATGATCTGCCTGGGCATAGACCTGCCACGCCTGGCGCAAGACCTCCCCGGCAGCCGCATACTCGCCCCGCTCAATATAGAGACGAGCCAGCCCCAGCCGGGCTTGCGCTCCGCTCTCCTCGTCGCCCTGGGCATCGAATCCGTCCATCGCCAGACGCAAGAGATTGGCCGCTTCTGCGTAGTCGTCCTGCTCCAGACAGGCGAATCCCCAGGCCGCGCGCTGGCGGGCCAGAGCCAGGGGATCGTTGAGCGCCAGCGCTGCATCCACCGCCAGAGTCAGCCCCTGACGGGCCTGGGTGAAGCGGGTCTGCCTGTGCCAGAGTTGAGTCAGGGCATCGGCGGAGGCCAAAACAGTCACCCACTCTCTGTCTGTATGGCTGAATTGCATCCCAGCCATCAGATTCTCCCACTCCCCTTCCAGAATGGCTGGATCGTCCTGGCCGCGTCGGGCCAACCCCAGGTAATAGGCAGCAAAACGCTGTCGTCCGGTAGAGATCCCATCCAGCCCTTCTGCCTTTTCCTGGGCAAACTGAGCCAGCAGCGGGTGTTGACGATAGCGCCGGTTGCCCAGACCGCTCACAAGCGAGAGAGCCGCCAGGGAATAGAGATGCTCGGCGCTTTCGTAGGGGTCGCCGCCCACCACCGATTGGAAGGCTTCTGGCGCAAAAGGACGGGCATGAAAGAGAGCAAGCGCGACAAAGGCACTCTGCAACCCGGGCGACAATCCTTCCCAACTGGTCTCAAAGGAGGCCCGCACGGCCCGGTCGCTGATCGTCAATTCAGAGAGAAGGGTCTGCACCGACCGCAAGCGCTCGGCGGTTTCGGCCAGGCTGCGTTCCGGGCGGGCGCGCAGCCGTTGGGCTATAATCTCCACGGCGAGGGGGAGATGTTCCAGCAATTCGCAGATTTCTGTGGCAGATCGGCTCTCCGCTCCCACCCGGGCAGACCCCGCAATGTGGCTCAGCAGGGCCTGGCTTTCGCTCTGGGCCAGAGGCAAAAGCTGGATGACCTCCCCGTGTAGGGCGTGGGCCACGTCCTGACTGCGTGTGGTGAGGAGTGTGCGGCAGCGGGGGCCACCTACCAACAGCTTTTGGGCCGATGTGGCGTTCTCCACATTGTCCAAGACCAGCAGAACCGCTTTCTCCTCCAATCCATCGCGCAGAGCGGCCCCTTTGCTCGCCACATCCCCCAGGCTGCCAAAGTCATAGCCCAAAGCCTGACCCCAACTCTCCAAAATCGCATCTTCCCCGCTGATCGAGGGATTGCCCCACAGGACGCCGCCGTCAAAGTGGGCGCGCATCTCGTGGGCCACCCGCACAGCCAGAGTCGTCTTGCCCACACCGCCCATCCCCACCAGAGCCACAACCGGGCTATCCTTGCCCTTTAGTGCGGAGCAAAGCTGCTCCAGTGCGCTTTGGCGTCCCACAAAATGGGGTGGCTTGAGGGGAGGCTGAAAAGGAATTCGCCCCGGTCCATTCTCTTTCTCCGACCAACTGGGTCGGGACAGATGGGTCAACGCCCGCCACTCATCATCCCCCAATCGCTCCCAACCCCATTCTTCCGACAGAACAGCCCATAGCTCATCAAAAGCAATCGGCTCCCGGCGCAGGCCCAGCCGATCCCACAGATAGTGGGCAAAATCCGTGCGGCGTTGGGGGCTGGGCGCATATTCGCCCCGCTCCCAGGCACCCGCGGTCTGGTGGCTCTGGCGTCCGGTCAAACCGCAGAGACGGGCCATCTCCGTCTGGGAGATAGCAGCCTCTCGGCGCAGATCGACCAGCACAGTAAGCCTTTCGGGATGGGCTATCGGGCGTTGGGCCATAGGTGTTTGATGGGTAGGAAGTCGGAAATTGATGGGTGGCGGACACCGGTTGATGGGTGACGACCCCTCCGCTGGATTGGGAAAATGGATGAGCAAGACCCAACGAGAGACCCACACGTGGCCGCAGCAATGCGGCGGGATCCCTCCCCTCGGCGGGTTGCGCTCTGCCAGAACCATCTATTTCAGAGGAGAAAAGCCGTAATGTACACGCAAACTATTGGAAATGCCAAACGTCATCTGTTCGTTCTACTGGCCGCGTTGCTCTTGGCCGCCAGCGCTGCCATCACCCCCGTTGTGCTGGAAGAGGTTACGGGGCTGTCTGTGACAGCCGCGGCCCACGCCTGCGGTGGACAGAGTGGCGGTTGTTAACCACAAAAGGCGAGAATCCAGACCAGACCAGCCAGGTTTCGGAAGCCTGGCGGGTCTTCGGTCCAATCCCAAAGGCTATGCTCGCAAGCCGGCCTGGGCCCGGACCAGAGAAGATCGATACCAGCTTTCCTTTTCCGCATATTGGGCGGGCGCGTCTTTCAGCGCATCTAACTCAGTCAATCCCTGTTGGCACAGGGCCGCAGCTTCGGCAAAGCGCTGCTGAGCCAAAAGCGCCAGCACAATCCCGTGTTGGGAATTGAGCCGATCGGCGTGGTCGCCCAATTGGGCGTAGATCGCCACCGCACTACGAAATATCTTTTCGGCTTCTATGAGTTGTCCACTTTGCAGATAGATCAATCCCAGATTATTGAGCACCCGGGCCCGCCATTCGGGGCTGTTAGAGGTCTGGAAGACAATTTCTGCCTGACAAAACAGACGGGTGGCTTTTTCCAATTCGCCACGCTGAAAGTGTACAAGCGCCAGAGAGTTGCGGGCTACGGCGGAGTGAAAGGGGTCTGGCAGGCTCTCCAGCAAGAGGGCCGCCTGCTCCAGCCACTCGGCGGCCTCGACCAGACGGTCCACGCCCCCATATTCGCTCTGTTGGGTCAGGACTGTGCCCACGTTTTGCATGGCCCAGGCAATAGTACGCGGGTCGCCGCTCTGTTGTCGAATCGCCAGGGAGAGGCGATGGCTCTGCTCGGCGCTCTCCCATTGGCGCTGGTGGAGGGCAGCCATACCCAGCACAAAATAGCTCTCGGCCCGCTCCGGGTCGTCGTCGGCTAACAGACCCAGGGCATTTTGGGCGAACTGCACTGCTTCTGTGTCCTGGTGTTGTAGATAGCGGATGCGCCCCATCTGATTGTAGACAGAGGCAATGCCGTGGGCGTCACCCAGGGACTGAAAGCTGAACAGACCACGGTTCAACCACCTTTCCGCTTCGGAATAGTCGTTCGTCAGACGCAGGAGCAGGCCAATGGAGAGAGAGAGACGCGCTTCGACGGCCAGGTCTTGCTGGGCTACACTGCGCTCTGCACCGGCCCGCAAAAAGGCAAGCCATTCATCCCGATAGCCCGCCATCTCCATTTTGGGGGCCAGATCGAGCAGCAATTGACGAACCTGGGGCCAGGCAGCCTGCACCCCCAGGGCATAGCCGAGGAGATGCCAAGCCTGTACCCGATCCTTGTCCGAAACCGTGCCTGTGCTCTGCTGTACTTTGGACAAAGCATCCCGTGCGCCGTTGACGATGTAGGTGGTGAAAATTTCGACGTAATCAGACATATCTATACCAGGTCGCCTATCTTCATCCTGCCCAACGCAGTACCTGCTGGTGCAGAAAAGTGCGGGTGAGGCTGTGAATGCTGTAGAGATGCTGGCGCAGATCGCCCCGGACGTCCACCAAATTGCGCCGGACCAGTTGGGCCAGACCGTCGCGTAGAGCGTCTGGCGATAGCTGGCTGATGGTCGCCAGCAGGTCGAGATCGCCTCCATCCGGTGGTACGAGAGGCATTGCCAGCAGAACCCGGCGGGCTTCTTCGCTCAACGTCTGCCAGGCTTGCCAATAGATGTGGGTGTAGAGACCGGTCACGGCGCTGCCCTGGGCAGCACGCAAATCCCCGAGAAGCGTCGGAAGCGGGTGGATGTGTAGCTGGCCCACCACCAGACGCAGGGCCAAGGGATTGCCGCCCACCACAGCATAGATGGGGGCAAGTTCCTCGTCACTGGCGCTGGTCACAGCAGGAAGATTGCGGAGTTGGGCTTCGTGGCGCACCAGAGCGATTGCGTCAGCCTGGCCCAGCTCCGGCAGGACAAAGTGATGAATATCTGCCTGATCGAGAAGGCGATGGCGGGTGGTCAGCAAAAATTTGGTCGGATTGATCCAGTCGCGCAGATGGGCAAGCAGGGCATCCACGTCGGTCAGGGTCTCCAGATTGTCGATCACCACAAGATGGGGTATGGCCCGAAAACGCAGGGTCAATCGTTCTTCTTTTTGCTGCAATGAGAGGAGGCTGTAGTCGGGGGCATCGGTCAGTAGCTGCTGGGCAAGCGCGTGTACCAGCTCCGCGCTGGTCAGGGCTGGGCGTTCAGTCTGGTGAATCACACCCCCCAAACTCAACTGCTGCTGCTGCGCGGTCACCCAGCCCACTTCCTCGAAGTGGTTATGGGCAATCAGACTGCGACAGAGGGCGTGGGCCAGGCTGGTCTTGCCCATACCGCCCAAGGATTCAACGGCCATCAGCCAGGGTTGTTCAGGGGCGATCAGGTGTTCGGTCACGGCCTGCAAGTGGCGATCCGCACCAAAAAGCCGGGTGTAGGTAGCCGAAGGCAGGCGGTTCTCCAGACGCTGTTGTTTGCCCCGGCGCGAATCGGCTTCCATCTGCCAGACGGTCTCAGCCAGACGCTCTACCCCTTCCCGTTGCCATTTATAGACGGTACCTTCTACCACATTGAGCCGGTTTGCCACCGCCTGCGCGGTCAATTCGTCGGCAAAACGCAGGCGCAGCAATTGGGCAGCCTGGACATCGCTTTGGGCCAATTCTTCCAGTCCGATCAGGAGGATGCGGTTGAGACTGGTACGCAGAGAGGCAGCAGTCGCAAAGAGGGTCAGCCCTTGCCAGGGATGCCCGGCGGGGCTGGCCGCGTGCCAATCCCGCAGGCATTGGAGTACCTGCTGGTTGAAAATTGGAGGGGGTGGGTCCTTGCGCGTGTCTGAGGCTGCCAATTGACCGTTTATCCGATGGGTGCTATGGGGAAGAAATATGTCCGCTCATTATAGCAAGGAAGGTGAAGGGATACAAGGACGAAAAATAAGTCCAGATGTGATAAAAGTCGAAGGGGAAATACAGATGGATCAGAGAGTCGATAGACGTGGATGAGAGTGGCTGATCTAAACTGGACCAGCCCCGGAAATAGCCAGTGCAAGAAAGGGGTGGCGCAAATGTAGACGTGGAATTACACGGCGTTCATCGGCGAACGGATGCAAGCACGCATGGCCAAACGCGGCGTCATATTTGTCCTATGGGGAGAGCGCTGTGAAGAAACGCAGGCTGTGGCGTGGGTGAGCCGTCTGCGGTCGGAAGGCAGGCGGGTCTATCTGGTGGCGGTAAGCGGGCGGCGTGTTCGGGGTCTTTTCGGTATCCCGCTGGAGCCAGACATCGGCCTGGACGAGGCGTTCGGTTTGGTGGCCCAAGTCGATCTGATCGTCATCCCCTGTGGCTTGGAATCGCTGAATGTCTTTCGTCGGGACCCGCGCTTTGATGAACTCCTGGTGTTGGCCGGGCAAAACGGCGCACACTTTCTTGCCCATCCCTCGGCACAAGAAACTGTCGCCGGTCTTGTGCCCGATGGGGGTAATGCAGAGGTTGGCAATGTCTACGCTAACTCTATGCTTGCAAAGCGAGGAATAGAGAAAGGAGAAGAATGAATGAGTTAACCCACATTCCGCACCTGTTTTAAGCGGAATTCGGGAATAAACGGAATCGTAGCTCCAAAACGGTTATGAACGACCAGATTTTCCTACGAAAACGGCAGTTTCTGGCCGTAAGCTCTGGAATTCAACTACCTGAATTGACTAATTGGCTGCGGCTCACAGAATCGAGGGCTTTCGCTGAACAATTGTTCGGTCCAAAACGATTGGTGTTCATGTTTTGTGCGGATTTCTCGGCGCCGGATAATATCAAAATCCAGCAATTGTCTCATGCGAAATGTGGGAGTTAACCATATCTGTTACGCAATCTACTACCGATGCAATTCATTCCAAAGGAGAAGAACCGTGAATATCCAACCGACAGTACAAGAGGCCGGGCAACGCTATCTGCAGCGCACGGAAACACGCAAGCAACAAATGCGATCTGTCAAACAAAATGGCATTCGAGCCGTAGAAACCGATGATCGCATTGAAACCCGTCGCCAACTTCTTCAAGTAGACAATGCCTCAACGCTCGAAGCAGTACTGGAGAAGAACGATCTACTTCATGTAAATTATCTTACCAAAGGTATTACCGTTTCGCGTTCGATCTGCCGCCTGCGCGTCCAAGACACTCATCAACCCTGGAGTGGAACTGGTTGGATGGTATCGCCTACCTTACTCATCACAAACAATCACGTGCTTCCATCCCTTGCGGACGCCAAGGTGGGTCTGGCCGAATTCAACTACCAAGAGGATATCAATTCAACGGTGGGGCCGATCCATACTTTTCGCCTCTCCCCGGAAGAATTCTTTTTCACGAGTAAAGAGTTGGACTTTACACTGGTTGCGGTCAAGCCCACACAGGTCAATGGCGCTGGAGCAGCGTTGTCCGAATTCGGTCATTTGCAATTGATTGAGCAATCAGGCAAGGCGCTGTTGCAAGAATCGCTCTCGATCATCCAACACCCTGGCGGTGATACAAAACAGATTGCCATGCGCAATAACCAACTGGTCGATATTTTCGACAACTTTGCCCACTATCTGACCGACACAAAGAAAGGATCCTCCGGATCACCTGTCTTCAATGATTCCTGGCAAGTGGTGGCTCTCCATCACGCTGGCGTGCCCAAGTTGGATGAGAAGGGTCGTTGGCTGGCAAAGGGGGGGCGGTTATGGAAGGAGGAGTGGGGCTATGATGCGGTTGACTGGATTGCAAACGAAGGCATTCGGATCAGCAGCATTTTTGCTCTACTGAAAGCCAAGAGTGATTGGACAGCAGAAGAGAAGCTGCTTCTCCTGGAAATGGGAGTTTCAGTTTCATGAAGGTCACACGTGATTGATGACAATAGCAAGCAAAGGAGTCTACAAATGGCTAATTCCCAGCGAACTTATGGAATTGACGTAAGTGTATGGCAGAATCGGGTAACCTGGAGCCGGGTTAGCAGTCAGCCGAATGTTAAATTCGCCATTACCAAAGCAACCCAGGGTGATTTTTTGGTTGATCCCCAGTTCCAAAACAACTGGACAGGCATCCGAAATGCAGGATTGATTCGAGGGGCGTATCATTTCTTTTCGCCCCGGATCGATCCGATCCGCCAGGCCAACACATTCCTGGGCCAGATCGGGGATACCTTGCGCCCGGACGATTTCCCGCCTATTTTGGATTTCGAATACTACCCCGACTATATCAAGCTTGAATGGCAGCGCTACAGCGTCGCCGGGCGGATCGACCGGATTCAGCGCTGTCTTGACCGGATCGAACGGGAGACCGGGCGCTTGCCAATGATTTATACCAGTTTCAGTAGCTGGAAGGAGATTACGGGCAACAACACCGGTTTTACCCGCTACCCGCTTTGGGTAGCGAACTATGGCAGCAGTCTCCCAGGCCCGCTAATGCCCGCAGGGAATTGGGGTGGAAATGGTTGGAATCTGTGGCAGTATTCCGATTCAGGCCGGGTGAACGGCGTGGGTGGCAACGTTGACGAAAATTGGTTCAATGGATCGGTCCAGGACCTCATAAATTTCATCGGCGGCAACCCCGACCCGGTGGACATCCTATCCCGGCTGACCAACAAAGAGGTCTACACTGCCTTTCAGCAGGTGTCGGTAGCTTTGGGAATCAGCGTAACGACGCTCCTGGACAGAGCAACTCTTCGCTACATTGCCGACGAGACCATCGCCAACTACGCGTATGGTGGGCCATTGCTGAAGGAGATGAATCTGGCGCAATCAGAGAAGGATGCACTCGTCGTAGCAGCGACTGAAATCCTGGCCGAGAGACCGGACGGGATTCCCCCAGGGTTCACCAACCAGGACATGATCGACGCCTTTTATCGAGCAGCCGAACAACTGCGACTGGACGGCTGGGAGTTGATCATCCGAGCTGGTTTGCAGGAGTTGGCGCTCGACCGAGGCGCTCTCTACGCAGGCCCAATCGTCAGCCAGCTATCCCTAAACGACGGCGAAAAAGTAGCACTCAAGGATGTAATCGGGTATGACACTCTTGGGCCGGCTGCTGTCGGCCCCTACCCCGGCCTCACCAATCAGAAGATGATCAATCTATTCTATCGGGCCGCCCCGCCCATCTCCGACGCCTATTGGAATTGGATCGAACGGGCCGGGCTGACATCGATGGCTATACCCGACACCAATCGTTCCTTGCCCTATTCTGGGCCAAAGATAGAAGTACTGCCCGGTTTGAATAATGCGGAAAAGGACGCGCTCTTGGCCCTGCTTCTGGTCTAACAGAGTGAGGGAACAGGCTTCAAATCCCTATCTGGGCGGCAGGTTTACCCGTTGAAAATCGAAAGTGGCAGGTCGCAGTGCTGGGGAAACTGAGTATGTGACCTGGCGTTTGTCAACATTGGTCAGACCAGGCATTTCGGCGCAAATCGTTGTAGAATAGAGAAGTCAGCGCAACCGGCGCTGACGTCTCGCGTTTTCAGGAGCAAACCGCATGAGCATCTGGCAATCGATTGTCATGGGCATTATCCAGGGGTTGACCGAATTCCTGCCCATCTCCAGCTCCGGCCATCTGGTCATCCTCCCCCATCTGCTCGGCTGGCGTTTCCCCGAGCAGCAGACATTTGTCTTCGATGTGCTGGTGCAGTGGGGCACGCTGCTGGCTGTCGTCATCTACTATTGGAGTGATCTTCTGCGCATTGTGACCGGCTTTGTGCAGGCGCTGCTGGCCCGCAAACCTTTTGGCAACCCGGACGCACGGCTGGGCTGGTATCTGATTCTGGCGACGATTCCGGCGGTGCTGATCGGTCTGCTCTTTAAGGATGCGGTCTCCGCCGCCTTTTCCAGCGTGCGCGCCACCGGCGGCTTTCTGCTGGTGACAGCCGCGATTCTGGTGGCGGCAGAGCTGATCGGCCAGCGGCGACGTTCCTTTGAGACAATCGGCTGGCAGGATGCGCTCTGGATTGGGCTGGCCGAGGTGGTCTCCCTGCTGCCAGGCGTCTCCCGCTCCGGCTCCACAATGGCCGGGGCCATGGCCCGCAATCTGAACCGACCCGCGGCGGCTCGCTTCTCCTTTCTGATGTCGATGCCGGTGATGCTGGGCGCGGGCGTGCTGGCCCTGAATGATTTGGCAAGCATGCCCGATATGGCCGCGCTGATTCCGCCCCTGCTGGTGGGTTTCGTTACCGCTTTCATCTTCGGCTACATCGCCATCCGCTGGTTGATCACCTATCTGGCAGGCCATTCCCTTTACCTCTTCGCCGGCTACTGTGCAGTGGTGGGGCTGCTGGTACTCGTTCTCGGCTAGTAGACCGCGGCGTAAACAGACCCACGATTCCTGTAATGCGTGGTGGATGGTACGTAAGATGGTACACGTACCACACACACCGCAAGGCGTGGCTGAAAACTTCCACCGCGCTTGTAGCAGTGCGTAGATTGCATAGAAAGAAAAAGCGAGAGTCCAACCGATTGGACTCTCGCTTCTTCTTTATGGCCCATGCGGGACAAAACTCAGAATTCATCAGGCGGCAGTCGGGGT
>CAMDQF010000200.1 GCA_945905745.1 Litorilinea aerophila | reverse complement strand
GCCAGCCGGAGAGCAGCCAGCCCAGCGCTTTGCTGAAGAGATAGCCCCGGTCACGCAGACGGCGCAGGAGGAGAAAGCCGATGGGCCAACTGAACAGACCGAGCAGAGAGATAACCAGCCACCACCAGCCCACGGCCAGCCAGGGGTTTTCGCTGGCCGCCACATTCCAGCGGTAATTGTCCACCAGCGGCAATTGGCTTAACGGCACTTCCAGGGCGAGCGTGGCCCGTTCCTCCAATGGTGGTAGTTGGGGTGAGGCAGAGGGGCGTTCTTCGCCCCGGATCATTGCCACAATCGCATTGATCAGCCCGGACTTTTCGCTCTCCGGGCTGTTGCCCAGACCGATCAGGTTGAGCAGGGGGCTGAGGGGGGAATCTTTGCCCCGATACCAGGGGATCGCCCCCTCCCAGGAGCCGCCGAGGAGAGCGTCAAATTCGGCGTCGCTCAGTTGCCGGGTCTTCCGAAAAATCGAAACCTGGGGATGATCGTAAAGACTCCAACTTTCGTCCGCGCCACTGTCTGGGAAGGTAAGGCCAAAGAGCCGGGGCGGGGAAGCGACTTCGGCGGCGTATTCAAAGCCCAACTGCTCGCCGAACATCAGGTCATAGTAGCGGGTGGTCATGGGGTAACGTTCGGGTAGTTCGTCCACGCTGCCATAAATGCGTTTGGAACTGTAGATCACAAAATCTGCTTCCCGCAGCTTCGCCTTCAGAATCTCATACTTCTCAGCCGTATCCTCTTCATAGGGCGACCAGTCGATATGGCGCAGACCCGCCCGGCCCATATCCGTGCCATCTTCGCCAGGGATCGATTTGGGCAGGGGATCATCCCAGGATTCCCACAGAATAATCGAATCCCGGGGCGCATTGGCATAGACCCAGCGGCTGGCCGTCAGCCACGGGTGTTCGTGGTTATAGACACCGTTGACGTAAGCCAGCGACCAGAAAAGGCTGCCCAGCAGGGCGACAGCGGCCAAAATCCAGCCGAGAGGGCGGAGGAAGGGAAAAGTTGATTGGGAGATTGGGTGATTGGGCAGTTTCAGTCTGCCCAGGAGCCAGACGGTCAGGGCCGCGCCAAAGAGGACGACAAAGGGCAACACCGGACTCATATAGCGGTTGAACTTCGCCAGAAACGCGCCGGTTATCCCAAAGTAGGGAATCAGCCAACTCCAGACGATCCACTCGCCGGGGCTGGCCTTGCCAATCGCCAGGCGCACCAGCGCCCACAGGCTGCCCGCCAGGGCCACCACCCCCAACGGCAGGCCCATTCCCCATACCACCTGTTGTTGGATGAAGTAGAGATAGGGAATCGTGTTGCGGTATTGGCGTGTGAAGGGGAAATCGGCGATCCCCCGCACCATTGCCCCCTGCTCCACCAGCGTGGCCTGGATAAAATTCTGCCAGTCCAGAATGGCGTAGGGGCTGGTAACGGCAAAGGCGACGACAGACAGAATCAGGGCCAAAACTGCGCCGACAAAAACCTTCCCAACACCCCAGCCCGCTTTCTGTTCAGCTTGCGTAGAAGCGGCTTTGGACATTTGCCAGCCGACGACCAGCGCGGCTGTGACTGGCGCGGCCAGAATGGGCAGCGCGCTGAACTTCGAGGAGATAGCCAGCCCTGCACCGATGCCCGCCAACAGCGCGCCCCGCCAGGAACGATCCTGCACCATCAACACCCCACCGAAGACGGCCAGAACCGTGAAAGTTGTGCTGGCCGGGTCCATCGCGAAGAAGTGGCTGAGTTGGATGGCCTGGGCTGTGAAGCCATAGAGCGCGGCGGTTAGCAGGCCGGTCCACGGGCCAAAGAGACGACGGCCCAGGAGAAAGAGCAGAAAGATCGTCAGCATATCGAGCAGGGCCATCAGCAGGCGGCCAGCCACCGACACTTCACAGCCACTGTTCGCCAGCCTCATCTGCGTTACGATCTGCTCCGATACAGGCAGAGCCTCGGCGACGGGGGCCAGTGTGTGCAGAAGCTCGCCGGTGGCGACGCCCAAATAGAGAGGAAAATGGCCGTAGGTGAAGCTGCGCCGCCGCTGCTCGTTGCGATCCCAGAGAGGATTGAGAGGGCTGCGTTGGGGATCTTTGAACTCATCCCAACTCTGCGGCATGGCAATCGAAGCCGCATAGAAACAGGCGGTGCTGCGCTCATCTGGGTGGCTGCCCATGCCTTCGTCGAAGCGCACATTCCAGGTGCGCAGAGTCAACCCGGCCAGCAGTACCAGGCCGAGAAGAAGATAGACGAATGAAGATGTGCGATCGGTGTTGGTCATTGTAATGAGTTGCGAGTGGCGAGTGGCGAGTGGTCTGATCCCCAATCCCCAGTCGCTATTTTGGTTCTACAGGCCAATTGGGAATCACCCAGGTGATCTGATAGGTGGGCGGCGGCGGCCAGAGCAAATAGACATCCACCCATCTGTGCCAACTCACCAGATTGCCGTCGTCGTAGCCCAGGTCGATGCGCTTGGAGCGGACAGCCGAACCCGTGTCCAGGGCATCGCCGATTCCATAGCCCGGGACATAGACCTGGGAGCGCAGAGGCACAACCGTCGGATCGATCGCCACAATGCCAAAGCGCATCTGCTCACCCGTGCGTGTTTTGCCATACCACGGCTCACTGGGCGAGACGCCAGCCGTCCCTGCGCTATAGCTGGAAGCCGACATGCGCACCTTACGCCAGTAGGTCAGAACCGTGCCATCAGAAGCAGTAAAAGTTTGAGGCTCGATGCCCTGCCCATACGCGATCACTTTCTGAGCTGGCTGCTGGGCTTGCCATTTGTCCTGCAAAATGCGCTCGGTCTCTATGCCGTCCTCATAGCGCACCCGGTAACGGCTGCGGGTGATTCCCTCAGCGCCAGCCGTCACCAGTTGTTGGGTGTCAAGGAGCAGATTGGCGTCCGGGCGGAAGACAGTCTCGAAGGGTACAATATCTTCCTCAACTTCCACATCTTCCCACACTCGCACAATGCGAATCTCCGCATTGGCATAGAGTTCATTGTCCAGCGCCGGTGTGACCTGGTCCAGACCAGCCACACCCAACCCCATTTCGGTCAAGGCATCGCCGACGGTGCGTCCCCGGGTCCGGGTCTTGAGTAAACGGCCATCCACCTGCAGGCTGATAGGCGTGCTGCGTTGGATAAAGACCCGCAGACCTGTGCTGACCGGGCTGCCCAGACTTGGCTGCACTTTGTCGCCCAGGTAAATTGTCAACTCCGCTTCGAGCAGAGCCTCGCCTACAGTCTGGGCAGTGGTGCGAATCACAAAAGGCACATTGCCATCATCCACAGTAATCGGAAGGGCCCGAAAGAGCCGCAATTGCAGGGACTCGGTACTCAATCCTTCCCACGCATAGCCCCGGCCATAGGTGGGCGGCGCTACAATGGGCACCCGCTCCGGCAGAGGCGCATCCAGCCCGATCCGTTTGCCAGCCAGCAACACCTGGTCGTAGTCATCTACCGAGATGCCCCCAGCAGCCAGGGCTTCCCTGGCTGTCGTGGCCCACGTATGCACCCACACATCCCGCCCATCCGCCAACAGACGCACCGGACGGGCGCGTTCGAGTACAATTGGCAGATTGGCACGCAGGGGAGTCGTGGGTGCAGGGGAGAGCCGGTCCGCCGGATCGAGGGTAATGCCCATATCGGCCAGAAGTGGGGCCAAGGTGCGCCGGTGAGTATAGACCGGTTCGGTCAGGCCATCCACAGTCACGACTACAGGGACGGCTGTCAGATTCCAGGCAAGCCAGAGCACAAATAATACGGCTACGATCTGCGCAATCGTCAGCAACCGGGCAAGCAATGGCCGGTTGATGGAAAGCCTGCTCAGAGATTCCAGCGGTTGGCTGATGGTTGACATAGGGTATATTGTACCCACAAGCGGGGCGAACGCAAAGTAGAGGACAAGTGGCAAAAGACGAAGAGAGAAGCGACCGCTTCACAGCAGCCGGATGGTCAGAGATCGGCACTGGTTTTGCCCACACCCTAGACCCGTGATAGCATTTCTCCCAATGACCAGCCGCTCCCAAACGCCGAACACCCTCTCTATACCGAATCACACTCGCTGGATGGCCCTGGGCGGAATCCTGCTGGCCTTTGCCCTGCGGCTGCACAGGCTGGGGGCCGAGTCGCTCTGGTACGACGAAACGGTCAGCGTCTTTCTGGCCCGTCAGAGCATCCCGGAACTCATTGCCCACACAGCCCGCGACATCCATCCCCCCGGCTATTACCTGCTGCTCCACGCCTGGGGGTGGCTGGCCCAGCCCAGTCTGACCAACGGCCTGGAATTCCTCTACGCCTGGCCCAGTCTCTTCTGGGGGATGCTGCTGCTGCCTCTCCTCTTCGTTCTGGGTCGCCGCTTTTTCACACCACGGGTGGCCCTGACTGCGCTCTGGCTCACCGCTTTCAACCCCTATCACATCTGGTACAGCCAGGAAGTGCGGATGTATACCCTCGGCGCGGGCCTGGGTCTGCTGTGTCTGTGGGGAGCGACGGAGTGGTGGCAGGTGGAAGGTGGCAAGTGGCAGGTGGAAGGTGGCAAGTGGCAGGTAGCAAGGCACGATCCCCCCATTCACAATTCACCATTCACCATTCACCATTCGCTATTGCTTTACATTCTCGCCGCGGCCGCGGGTCTCTACACTCTCTACTACTTCGCTTTCCTACTCATCGCCCTCAACCTGCTCGTCTTCTGGCATATCTCCCGGAATCCCCGTTCCCCAATCTCCGTTCCCCAATCCCTTCTCCCCTGGTTCTTCGCCAATGTTGCAGTTCTCGTCCTCTGGTCCCCCTGGCTGCCCACTTTTTGGCGGCAGATGACCGATCCACCGGTTCCGCCCTGGCGCGGAGCGCTGGATATGGGCATTGTGGTTCAGGAGAGTCTGGCTGCTCTGCTGGTGGGGCAATCCCCCCCGCTGGGAAGACTCTGGCCCTGGGCTGCCCTGGCGCTTCTGTTGCTCATCTTTGGCCTAACCCTACGCAACAAAACCGGTCTGGGAATTTTGTTCACATTTGTTTTCCTGCCCCTTCTGCTGATTGTGGGTGTCAGCCTCACATTTACGCCCCTCTATCACATCCGCTATTTCTTCACCTACGCCGCAGCAGGCACGCTGTTGTTCGCTTTTGTTATAGATCGAACAGTCGGGCACTCTCGATGGCTACACGCAATTTCCTTGGCGGGAATTCTTTTCCTGAGTAGCTGGAGCCTGAACGAATTCTGGGCGAACCCCCTCTACCGGGCCGATGACCACCGGGCCGCAGTGGCGGAGCTGGCGGCCAATTGGCGTCCGGGCGACGCAGTATTGGTCAATGCGGGCTGGGCCTACACGGCATTGGCCGTCTATTGGCCCTCCTCCCCCTCCACTTCCGGCAGCCAGCCAGCAGACGATCCCCAGCGCGTCCGCTTGCATGACTATACGAACATCAAGGGCGGAGCGTCGGCAGATTCCAACGACGAGACGCCACTTCTCTTGCTGGGCGGATCGGTCGATGGCCCAGATTCGCTGGGCTGGGGACTGACCGAAAGTGACTTCTACCCCATCAGCGCCGCCCAGACAGCGGCTGCGTTGGAAACCGTCACCGCCAGCCACCTCCGGGTCTGGCACTATCGGCTCTATGACACCGTGAGCGATCCGACCGGTCTAGTGCGGGAGTGGTTGTCGGCCCATACAACTCAGCGCCTCGATCTTCCCTACCCAGGACGGGATTACCTACGGGTCCAACTTTTCGAGACACCCGCTGTGGCAAGCCCAGAAAACTGTCCTCAGACAGCAGAGAAGGCAGCCACCTTTGGCAGCGGATTGATCCTGCGCGGTGCGATCTACTCCCCCGCGCCCCACCCTGGCAGCACACTCTACGCCACCCTCTGCTGGGAGTTCCCTCGAAATATGGCGGCAGAGAATCTGCGTACCAGCCTGCGTATGTACAAGCTGACCGACGGCGAGCCGCTGCTGATCGCCCAGAAGGATGAGGCTCCATTCTCGAACATGGCTACACGAAGTAACCACCGGACGGCATTGGCCCTTCCGCTTCCATCCAACATAACACCGGGAAACTACCGCGTAGAGATACTCGTCTATGACGCCACAACAGGCGATCCGCTGCCTCTCGACGACCTGCGGGCTATCGTCGGGCAACGTTGGCCTTTGGCCGAAAGCCTCGAAGTTCGGTAAGCAGTCGGTAACAATCAGCCCATTCAGGAGAAGCGACCCATGCAGATCGGCGCAATGAATGATCCCCACCGCCAGCTTTTTGGCGAAATTGAGTGGTTCGCCGCCAACGGCTTTGACTACATTGACCTGACTGTCGAAGCCCCTGGCGCGGCCCCGGAAAGCACCGACTGGCGGGCTGTGGCAAGCGCCATCCAGGAAGCTGGGCTGGGTGTCGTCTGCCACACTGCGCCCTATCTGCCCATCGACAACCCTTCGCCCCTGGTGCGCCAGGCCGCAGTGGATGAGCTGCGCCGATCCATCGATGTAGCCCAGATTGTGGGCGCAAAGCTCTGCACAATGCACTTTATGGGCTGGCCCGCCTATCTGAGCGACGCCCAGGGCTATGAATTCTATCGGCAGATGCTCGATATTCTCGTCAGCCACGGCCAGGCCCGGGGTGTGGACGTGGCAATGGAAAACAACCCAGGGGTTCGCCATCAACACAAATACTTTCAGCAGATATTTCAACGGGTTCCCAATCTGAAGCTGCTCTTTGACATCGGCCACGGCCATATGGACACTGCCAAATCCATGACCCGGGAATATCTCTTTTCTCTCCACGACCGGCTGGCCCACATCCACATCAGCGACAATAACGGTGTGGAAGATCTGCATCTGCCCTTTGGCGCTCCCATCCGCGGCGGGATGGACCTGGCGGCCAATCTGCGGGCCTTGCGCTCTTTCCGCTACGATGGCACGATTACGGTCGAAGTTTTCGGGGATCGTCGTTGGCTGCTGGTCTCGGTGGCTCTGCTGCGGGAGGCATGGGAGAAAGCCGCCTGAGTTCGCCACCGAGAAAAGTTAGGGGTATAATCAGTGACGACAGACGGCAGACGGCGGTCACTGGTCTGAGGTGAGACGGTCTGGTAAGGAATGGATAGAGGGGGTCTTCGATGGTTCGGATGAAAGCAATTCCCTATAGCATTTTGTTCGGGCTGACGATCAGCTTGGCGCTGCTACTCAGCATACAACAGGGCGGCGTTGTGGCGGCGTCCCAGACAGCTCCGCTACGGGTTGCGTTGGCTTCGTTGCAGGCCCAAAGCACGCTAACCGCCACCCAGCCTGTGAGTGGGTCACTGTTGACGCCTGTGCAGCCACAGCCCTCGTTGGTGGTGTCTGTGGCTGTGACGGCAACGGTCACCCAGACGGCTGTGGTAACCACAACAGGCGTGAGTGCCACGCCAACGCCAGCCAGTCAACTCCCGATTGTCGAATTGCAGCCCGACGAGGTGCTGACCGGCACAATTGTACACAACCGCAGTGCTGTCTCGATCTTCTTCTTTCTTGACAACGATCTCTACCAACTCCCTGCCAACCGGGGGGTCGGGCTGGCAATGCCCCGCCCTCTGGCCGGGTTGACTCTCTTTTCTTGCTCCGCCGAAGTGACCGAAGACCCCACCTGTGAGTGGGTCTCCTACCCCATCCGCCGTTCCGCCTTCTACGAGGTCGGTGCGGATGCTACTGTGCCAGGACAGGCCAATCTGAGACTGGCCCTGGCCAGCGCGCCGCCGCTGGATATCGCCAAAATCCAGAATCGGACCGGCGCCGACGGCACACTACTGCGGGGGGATGAGGTGCTGGAAATTGTCAACACCGGCGCGGTTGAGCTTGCGGTAATTGATGATCCGACGGGAACTGTCAATCTGCCCCGTTGCTTGCAGACCAACAGCCAGCGCATCTGCGAATGGTTGCCCGTGCCCTATCAGGGCGGTATCTACTACGCGCTGGTTCAGGAGAGCAGCCCGGCAGGAATTAATGGCGTCACAATCGTCCAGAGTCGGCTGCATCCGTTGCTGATGCAAGAAGCGCTGATGACGCCCACCCCCACGCCCGAACCAGAGCCGACAGGCGTTTCTTGCCAAGCCCAGATTCCGTCGCTCAATGTGCGCAGCGGTCCGGGAACCAGCTTTGGGGTGATCAGCAAATTGCGGATTGCCGAAGAAAACCGGGGCCGGGTGTTGGCCGTGGGGCGCACGGCCAACGGCGAATGGCTGGCCGTCGATCCCCGATTTGCCGAAGGTGGATGGGTTGCCAATGTGGCCCGGTGGCTCGTTTGTGAAGGCGATACGAATGAACTGCCGGTTGTCGCCGAGGCAGGTGAGCCTGTGACTATCGCCGCCCCAGTTCTTGCACAGCCAACGCCATCTGCCACACCCACCCCTCCGCCAGCGGAAGATGCGCCGACGGAGCTGCCCAGCGGGACCGCTACACCCGCAGGGCTAGGACCAGACCAGGCCCTGCTGATCGCCACCAACGCCTTTGACCAACCGATCCGCTTTACCCTGGACGCGGCTTTGCACGGTCTGCCTGAGGGTACACCCTCTGAGTACGATTTGGAACCAGGCCAGAGCCTGCGCTTCGTCATCCGGGCAGGACAAGTGCAATTCTCGGCCAGCACACCCTGGCGCAGCGGCTCCGGTAATGCCAACTTTGCCTTGGGCGAGGGAGCCAGCCGGGAGCTTTTTCTGCGCTTCCAACCCTCAGCCAACAATCCCGACCGTTGGGAGTTGCGTTACGAATAGAAAATGGGGATTGGGGACTGGGGATTGGGGATCGGATCACCCGCAATTCACAATTCGCAATTCACAATTCGCAATTCGCAATTCACAATTCACAATTCACAATTCACAATTCACAATTCACAATTCACAATTCACAATTCACAATTCACAATTCACAATTCACACCCCAAAGGATTCCCCAATGAACCGACTGGAAAACAAGAAAATTGTCGTCACCGGAGCCAGCAGCGGCTTTGGCGAAGCCATTGCCCTGGCCTGCGCCCAGGAAGGCGCGGATGTGGCCCTGGTGGCCCGCCGGGCGGACAAACTGGAGGATCTGGCCAATCGCATCCGCAGTATGGGGCGCACGGCCATTGTCTGTCCCTGTGACATTGGCGAACAGGCACAAATCGAAGCCACCGTCGCCGCGGCCAGGGCTGGGCTGGGCCGCATCGATGTGCTGGTCAACAACGCGGGGATGAATGTCTCCCATCGGCGTATCGACGCCACCACCACTGAAGAGTGGGATCAGATTATCAACGTCAACCTGACCAGCGCCTGGCTCTTCACCAAATTTGTCCTGCCCGAGATGGTGGAACGGCGGGATGGCACAATCGTCAACATCGGCTCGAAGGCGGCCAACTACCCCAGTCTGCTGGCGGGGGTAGCCTACAGTGCCTCCAAACTGGGGATGCAGGCGCTGACCCGCGTCACGAACGAGGAGGGCAACCCCCATATGGTACGGGCCTGCACCATCAACCCCGGTGTGAGCGCCACACCAATTCTGGACCTGCGCCCCAAGCCCCCGTCCGCCGAGGATCGGGCTAAAATGATGCAGGCGGACGATGTGGCGCAGACGGTCGTCTTTGCAGCCAGCCTACCCCAGCGGGCCAATGTGGAGCGCATCGATCTCTACCCGACGGATGTGAGTGTGGGGTAGGGGGTATTGCGTACTGCGTATTGCGTACAGCGTGCGGCTGTGCGCTGAAACGCGAGAACAGGTCGAGTGCTCTCACGTTTCACGTTTCCCGTTTCCCGTTTCATCGCTCTGGCCGAAGAACTAGCCAACGAGACGGCAATCTCTGGATTCACGTTTCGCGCTTCTCTCCTCCCCATTCCCCACAGAAAGACCCATTCTATGCCGTGGATTCCACAAATTCTGCCGGAACAGGCGACGGGCCTGCTCAAATCTGAGTTGGACAAAGCCATTAAGCGCGCGGGACGGGTCTGGGGCATTGTCCAGATTATGTCCCTCAATGCCCGCACGCTGAAAACCAGTATGGAGTTGTACGGCTCAATTATGCACGGCGGATCCCCCCTTAGCCGGGCCCAACGGGAGATGTTGGCCACAGTTGTGGCGGCAGAGTTGGGCTGTGTCTACTGACGACGTGCCCACGCCCACGACCTCCGTGCCGAGGTCGAGAACCTCTTCGCCACACCCGCCGAAGCCGACGCCTGGGTCGAGAGTGTGGCGGCCGATTGGCGCACGGCTTTTCTGACTGACGCCGACCGCGCCCTGTGCAGCCACGCGGTCAAACTCACCCGCCACCAGCACGACGTCACCCCGGCACACCTGGACGCCCTGCGCGCTCACGGTTTTGACGACGTAGCCATCCACGATGCCACCCAGGTCATCGCCTATTTCAATTACATTACCCGCATTGCCAATGGCCTGGGCGTCGAGCCAGAGAGCTTTGTGCGCCATTGGGGAGAACTCCAATGATCGCGCACAGTCTGACCGAGTTGGCGAATTACCCCCCCCTGCATACCGAACGAATGCGCCTGGCTCCCCTCACTTTGGCCCAGATGCAAATGCAACTGGACGACTACCCAGGGCTTGAGCGCTCCCTGGGAGCTCGGGTCACAGGCAACCGGCTGGAGAAGGCGATGCGCAAGAATGTCGCCCGCGGCATGGACTATATGCGCCAGGAACCAGACAACGCGATTTGGAACACCTATTGGGCGGCCATTCTGGAAGAGGATTCTACGTTTGTGGGCGGGATTGGCTTCAAAGGGCCTGCCAACGCCGATGGTGAGGTGGAGTTGGGCTATGGCTTTGATGAGCCCTACCGCAAGCGAGGGCTGGCAACCGAAGCCGTGAAAGCGATGACCCAATGGGCCTTCCAGGAGCCTGCTGTAGCCAGCGTCACAGCCGAGACAAACTACACGAATATCCCCTCGGCACGGGTTCTGCAAAAGAACGGTTTTCGACTCTATGCGGCTACTGACCACTTTCTTTATTGGCGCAAGAGCCGACAGGGAATTCATCCCACAGAAGAGGAACAGCGCAAGGGGGATGGGAATTTCACCCTCTACGATCTGGCGGTGGTAGTCGAAGCCATCGATGGCCACTGCACCTGTGATATGCAAGTGGGGGATCGCTTCTTTCTGCGCAATAGCAGCAGTCTCTCACTCCCCCCCGGCGGTCACTTCTGTGTCTATGCCCTACAAGCCGTGCTTCCCCTGCTCCCCGCCAAACAGCGGCTGAACCATCCAGCCGATTGGATGGAGACCGACAGTCGGGCCGTCTACCCGGACCCAGCCTGCAAGCTGTTGATGCGGGTGGATCGCACAAACGAACGTCTGCTGCGCCACGACGATGTAAGCCCCATCCGCTGGGAGTCACTGTAACTTGCTCGGCCATATTAAGGGAGCACAAGCAGCAATCAAAATAGGACGGCAGATCGCTGACGGCGGACCGCAATTCGCAATTCGCTATTTTCAGGTTAGTGTTCATGCCCGATTGGGCACAATCAGCAATGAAAATAGGGACGCAGATTCACGCAGAAACAACTGATCTGCGCAGATTTTATCAGCGTCAATCATCTTTTCCAGCGCCATCAGCGTCCTATTTTCAGGTTAGCCCCGCTCGACGACAAAGACCAATTCATTGCTAAAATCTAGACGGGTAACCTTCGCATCCCAGCCCGCAGTCAATTCTGCGAAACGGGCGCTGTAGGTGTTCGCCATCCCTTTCTCCCGTCCGCCCAGGCTGCGGCTGGGGAAGGAGATGACCAGATGGCGAGCCTGCACCTGTTCCAAGAGACGGCGGCCCGCATCCTTCTCCATCTGCTCCAGGCAAGGGATCGTTTTGAGTATCAGTGCCAGATCGACCGGCGCGGTTGGACAATCGGTGAGGACGTTGCGGCTCTCGGCCCGGCCAGCCACCTGCGCTAGTTGAAAGAAATCGTTGAGGAAAAGCACCTGATCCGCAAAGACATCCACGGCTAGATAGGTTGAGTCTGGGGCAAGGGACATCCAGGGCAGGGCCAATGGGTTGAGGCCGCAGGCAATATCCAGAACAGTGTGGATGGGGGGAAGCAGGGCAAAGATGCGTGGGTAAAAGTCGTCGAGGATCGCCAGCCGTTCGTTGGTCGAGCTATGGGCGGCCATCAATTGACGGAGGAGAGGCCGCCGCACCGACGCGTCGGGCCAGGTCGAGCGAAGCTGGTCAAGCCAGCGGTCATAGGCCATGCGCCCGCTCTGATAGACCGCCGCGCTCTGGTGTAGCTGATTTTTGGTCGCCTTCACCGCCTCTTTCAGACTGCGCCCTTTGCTCAGTTCAGCCCCCGCCACAGCCGCCACCAATGCAGGATCGATTGCCTGGTATTTGCGGCTGTTCTGCACAGCGGCGACGACGGACTGTAGGGGAGTGGTCATAAGGTAAAGGGCAAAAGGAGAAAACAAAAGGAGGTATTACCCGTTGCCAGCAACCCTAATAGGCTGCTTTCAACGCGCGCTGGATGTCGCGCTTGGCGTCCCGGCTGGCAATGTCCTGGCGTTTATCAAAGGCTTGCTTGCCCCGGGCCAGGGCGATCTCCACTTTGGCCCGACCCGCCTCGTTGA
>CAMDQF010000199.1 GCA_945905745.1 Litorilinea aerophila | reverse complement strand
CCGGGCGATGACGGCCAATTGGGGATTGCTCTCCACAGTCAAGTCGAATGCCTTTTCAAAAGCCGCGATAGCCTCCACGACTTGCCCTTTGGCCTCGGCCACGCTGCCTATTACAAAGTAGGCCTGGCCTTCATTCGGATCGATAGCCAGGGCGCTGTCGGCGGCCTCGGTAGCCCCATCCAGGTCCCCGGCTGCCAGACGCACATTGCCCACGGTAGACCAGAAAACGGCCTGGCGATCCGCCGGGACCAGAGACTGGGCTTTGGCAAAGGCATCGTCAGCCTCCTCCTGTCGGCCCAAATGGGCCGACACCACCGACTGCCAGATCAGCAGCTCCACATCATCCACGGTCATCTGGGCCAGGGTTTCGACAATCAGCCTGTCCGCCGTCTCCCATTCACCCTGCGCGATCAATTCGGGCAAGCGTCCTGTAGCCCCAGAGGAGAGCACAGCGTTGGGGTCCGGCGGAAAAACGTAGGTCAGCGCGATATAAATGGCGAGCAGCACACCGACGATCACGCCCAGGCTGGTCAAGAGACTGCGTACCAGCCGTCGCCGCTGCGCAGCCTCCACCGCGTCCAGATGCCACCATTCGGCGCTGGCTGGGGGATTTTTCTGGCGGAGCGCCTCCAGCCCGCCCACTTGGGCCGCAGGTCTGGTGACCAGTTGGGGGCGATCCTTCAGCCGGCTGAGCACACTCTCCTGGCGGGTGCGCTCGCCCAACAGGTCCAGCCCGCCCGCTTCCAGGGATTGAAACTGGGACTCTAACCAGTCCAATCCGGTCAGAAAGCCCTCCACCTGATCTGGGCGCAGACGCCGAACAGCTACCTCTGCTTCGTCCAAAGCAGTACGCAACTGATTGGCCGGGCTGTCCCGATGATCCCGTACAGAATGGGCCATGAAAAAAGACTCCTGTTGGTAATGCGGAATGCGGAATGCGGAATGCAGAATGGGAGAGGCTTACTCCGTCACCTGCCACCTGCCACCTGCTACTTGCTACCTGCCATCCCCGCCCCACTCATTCGCTGTCGTCGTCGTCGTCGTCGTCGGAAGATGCGCTGACCCCGCCGTTGGAGATCTCCTCTTCCCGCTGAATCTCCCGGAAGACCCGGTTGATCCCCGATTTGATCTGGCTCTCGATCTTGGCCTTGCGGTCCGGCGGCACGGGGAACCAGGCGAGCATTTCGCTGACAAGGCCGCTTTTGGCCTCGTTTTTGTTCTTGCCTTCCAGATAGTAGTCCCGCACCCGGCCGCGCATAAAGATGATATATTCTTCCACTTTGTGGGTGGCCTCGGCGGTGCAGGTCGGCCCGTGGCCGGGAATCAGCTTCTCCGCGCCCAGCTCCCGGATCAGCGCCAGCCCCTCCAGCCACTCCTTGGAGTTGGCCTGGGCCATATAGGGGTGCTGATCCACCCAGAGTACATCGCCCACAAAGCAGATTTTTTCCTCAGGCAGCCAGGCAATGCTGGTAGCCGGGGTATGGCCGCCCACATAGATCAGGTCCACCTCCCGCCCGCCATAGAGCAATTTCGTGCGCTCGGTGAAAGTCAGATGTGGCGGAATGATCTCAATATTCGTCATCTGTTTCTGGATGTCCGGTTCCCGTTTGAAGCTATTAAAGACCCGTTCTTTGAAGTTCTCCGTATAGCCGGACATCTCTTTATGCGCCCGCTCGTGGGCAATCACTGTGGTAGGCATGAAGTATTGGTTGCCCAATGCGTGCCCTCGGTGGTGGTCAGTGTTGAACACATAGAGTATGGGCTGATCCGGGCACTCCTCCTCGATCTGTGCCCGCCAGTCGATTGCCTGCTCTGGAATCAGCGGCGTATCGATCATGATCACCCCTTCTTCCGTGCTGACAAAACCAGGGGTGCATCCCCGATAGGCGGCATTGATAAAGACGCCTGGCGCAATCTCCTTGCGCTCACCCAAGCCTGTCACACCTATTTTCACTGCTGGTCTCCGTCTTGTTGCCATGCGAATTAGCTCCCCCAATTGTGCCGTCACAAACTGCCCAGACAGGTTAACACCTGAGGGCGAGGATGTCAAGGTGGGATAATTATGTCAAGTTGGGGAATGGGGATTGGGGATTGGGGATTGGGGATTGGGGATTGGGGATTGGGGCCCGACGCGTCACTGCCCAATACCTAATACCCAATCTCCTCACATCTCTTCCGCCTGTTGCACCAAAGCCACCAGCCGGGCCTCGTCGGGGGCGGCGGAGAGAGCAGCCAGGAGGGAACGGATAGAGGAGATACGTTCGTCGTCCATTTCCGGGTTGGCCTCGGCCAGACGGGACAGAAAGAGGCTGTCGGGTAGATCCGCGGGAATTTGCCAGGGACGACCCAGCCGCGCCTTCAGACGCTGGATGTGATGGCGGGCGATGCTGTCGCGCACCCGGGCCCGTCGCTGCAAGCCCGCCATCGCCACGACAAATTCGGCGGCCTCCCGTCGGCGGCCCTGGGTCACAGTCTGGATAGGGGGCCCCAAACGCCGTCCTTGTAACAGCAGAAAGAGCAGCCCCAGGCCAAAGAGAAAAAGGGTTGCCCAACCGGAGGGAGTGGTGTAGGCCCATTCTTGCAAAGAGCCGATCTGCCCCGACTCGGCCCCGGTAGATTCCTGCAAATGATAGGTGTCGAAGCGAATCTGGCCGCCGGTCGGTACGCCGCGCAGCAGAGCCGGGACAATCTGCGCGCTGGAACGATTGGCGGTCAATCGCTCATTGGTCAGGGTGAAGTCTTCGGAGAGCAGCCAGACCCAGCCCAGCCCCTGGCCCAGCACAGCCGCGGCCGCTCTGGTCTGGGTGCCGTCTTCGGCCAGAAGAGCCACAAAGTGGGAGTCGTCGGGCAGGCGCAGACGGCCGGCCAAGTTTGTACCAGTGATGTCCACAGACGCCTCGGGCAGCAGGGGTTGACGCTGGATCAACTGATCGGTGAAGTCCCCTCTGCTGGTCGAAAAGTCGAAAAGGTCCAGCAGTTCAGCGTCATGGGTGTCTACCAGCACAAGCGTGCCACCCCCTTCCACCCAATCTACCAACCGCTCGCCCTCGGACTGGGTAATGCGCCCCTCTCCCGGATAGATAAAGAGCAGATCGGTCGGTTCGAAGGCAAAGTTCCGGGTCCCCGTCGTATCTACCGGATAGCCCATCTCTCTCAGCCACTCGGCCAGAAGGAGCAGACCGTCCGGCCCGTTGCTGGCCGGGTCATAGAGCGGGCGGGCGGCGGGCCGTTGGACCAGCAGCGCCGTCGCCAGCAGCAGAAGAAAGAGGAGTGAAAGCCCCACTGGGCGACCGATCTTAACCACGGCCCACCTCCGCCCGCTCCTGCAAGAGGGCGTCGATCTCCCGGCTGTAATGCTCGAAAGTCTGGGCGTCTGGTTCCTGCACTCCATACCAGACCCGGTCGAAGGTCTCCACCACGGGCTCCAGATGGGCACGGGCCGGCGCGTTGGACTGCATCCGGGCCAGGACTTCCTGGTTAGTCAGGCTACTGTCGAAGCGAATGATCTCCCGCTCACGCAGGCGCAGAAGCGCGGCCAGGTAGAGACGGCGCACGGCCTCCCGATAGTTGCCGCTCTCGGCCATCTGGCTGGCCTGCTGGCGGGCCAGGGCCGCCGTGGCGGGCAGACCGTCCTCTCCGGCGCTGGCCTCGCGGCTGTATTGTCCGCCCAACAATCCGCCCAACAGATGGCGCAGCCAATAGCCCAGGAGCAGAACCAGCAGCAGCCCGCCACCGATGATCACCAGCCAGCCGACGAGTGTTGTCAGACCGCTGCCCAGCCAGCTCCCGGCTAGAGGGTTGCGGTCGGGCAGCAGCCGGTCGATCCATCCCCAAAGCCAGCGGAGAAAGCGTTGCCACAGGCTGGGTTGGAGCAGGTCCAACCGCTGGGCCACCTGCTCCAACTGGGCCAGACGGGCCACGCTGTTGTCGTTGGCGCTCAGGTCAAGCTGGCCGATGGCGGTAGTGAGTCGGGCGCTGGCCGCGTCCGGTTCGATCTCTGCGGGAAAGAGGGGTGCGGGCTGCACGCGTCCGCCCGAGGGCAAAACCACCGACGGGACGGTAGAGAGAGCCGGGCCGGGATCACCGCCGCCGTTCAGATCAATTAGTGCCTGGGCAAGTCGCGCCCGGTAGTCCGCCAGGGAGATTGCACCGCTCTGGGCCTGGGCCGCGCTGAACAGGGCCCCGACCACAAGCAGCCCGGCCAGAATGTATTTTGCGATTTGTCTGATTCTGTTGGCTCTGCGCAATCCCCGTCCCATTCCCATTCTCAGCTTTTTTGTAGGTGCGGTTTGAAACCGCACCTACAAAATCCGTGCAAATCCACCCTATCCCTGAGAACCGGTCTCCGTCTCTGCGCTCTCCTCGTCCAACGCTGCGGCCATCTGGTCAATGCGCAGGTCCAGGTCATAGCTTTCTTTGCGGACCCGCAGATCGTAATAGAGCAGCACCAGCGCGCTGGAGTTGAAGGGGACCCAAAGGATGGAAAAAATCGCGCTGACCGCTGTGGAGAGAGCCACCGCCAGAAACATCTGATCCGCCAAAAACAGAGCAGTTGTTCCCATTTGGGCTACAATCACCGGCAGGGAGACGACCAGGAAACTGAGCAGCCAGAGCAGCACCGAATAGCCC
This sequence comes from Litorilinea aerophila, assembly GCA_945905745.1. Taxonomy (GTDB): domain Bacteria; phylum Chloroflexota; class Anaerolineae; order Caldilineales; family Caldilineaceae; genus JACQGT01. The sequence goes on along the minus strand of CAMDQF010000199.1, from coordinate 7,943 downwards.
ACAGCCCGCCAGATGTGGCCCTGGGTCAATGCCCAACTGCGGCGCAGGGCCTCTCGCGCCCGCCACTCTCCGTCCAGCAGCACAGGCACGGCCACGATCCAGCGGGATGCGTAGTAGATAATAGGGAGCATAACGAGAATCACAGCCAGGATGTAGCCGCAAAACACAAGGATGCCCGCGCCGATAACCGCCACAATACCCGCGGGGCTGTCAAAGTCGAGGAGTGAGCCCAGGTCCAGACTGAGACCAACCACAGTGGCGGCGGCGACAATGAGAAAAACCAGAATGCCCAGCACCAGCAGGAGACCGGCTGTCACGGCGAAATAGACCAGCCCCTGCCAGATGAGCATGCGTATGTAGGTCCAGAGCCGCTTCCAGCCTGTGGCTAGGCTCTGGCCTATCGGCTGCTCTTCGCCGTGCAGGGCGTCGATACTCTGGCGGGTGAGCACAAGGACAACAAAACCGTTGACGAGCATCGAGAGGCCGCTGAGTAAAAATACCCAACCCTGAGTGCCTGTATCACTTGTCGGTTGGGTTGAAACATCTCCGGTCATCATCCCGGCCAGTAGTGCAAAGGAGTCAGCGGAGGCTGCACCGGTCAGCAGCCCGGAGGCGACGAGCATCGGCACCAGAAAGAGGGCAGCTGTGCGCACAAACAGACCAAAGTGCGCTCGATAGAGGCGAAAGGTGCGGTCCAGCAGATCGCCCAGAGAGAGCGGGCCGGAGATGGGAAAAGTGGTCATCATTGATTCCTTTGGTTGAGAGTTCCGTGGGAATGGGTATTGGGTATTGGATATTTTGCTTAGGACGTTGTCGCGTCTTTCAATCTGTCCGGGTCAATGCGGGCGTCTGCCATCTCTGCCAGATGCAGATAGCCGTCGTGCAGGGTAAGCGGGCGATCCAGTAGGTCGGTTTGCAGTTTGAGGAAGAAGCTCAGTTCGGACGGATGCTCGATGCCCGGCTGGGCGGCAAAGAGGGCAGCCCGCACAGTGCCCAGCCCGGTGCTGGCCTGGGAGCCGATCATCACCCCCTTGCCCGCAGCCAGGGCCAGCGCCAGCATTGCGCTGGATTCGGTGTAGCCTGTGCGCGGGGTTTTGATATTGAGAATGTGGAAGGTGTCCAGGGCCAGCTCCCGGCGCAGGTCGCGCAGACTGAAGGTGCTGTCATCGGCGATGACAGGCAGGGCGTCGCTACGGCGCAGACTGGCCCGCTCCCGCACCAACTCCACAGGCAGGGGTTCCTCGCAATAGAGCAGCCCCAATTCGGCCAATGCTCCCAGCCGAGCCTGTCCATTCTCCGGCGTGAAACATTCGTTGGCGTCGGCGTAGAGCTTTACATCTGGGCCGAGGCTCTGGTGCAGACGGCGGATGCGGGCTACATCCGCTTCCCACTCCCGGCCCACCTTCACCTTCAACACCCGCACCCCCTGTCCCACCACCCGCGCCGCCTCAGCCAGCACAGCCTCCTCCTCGCCGATGCCCAGAATATAACTCACGCGCAGCCGCTCCTGCACTGCGCCCAGATGTTCGGCCAGCGAGACGCCCCGGCTCATCGCCAGGCTGTCGTGAAGGGCCATATCCACGGCACCCCGGGCCGTCTGGTTATTGGCAATCTGGGCCATACGCGCCGTGAGTTTGGACAGCGTCGCTGCGTCCAGCGCCTCGCCCAGCAGACGGGGGGCCAGCTCCTGGGCCACAATCGCGCGGATGCTCTCGACCGTTTCGCCGTAGATCGTCGGGCGGGGCGGCGCTTCGGCCCAGCCTTCTGCCCCGTCGCTCAGCGTCACGCGCAGCAACACATGATGGGCGTCGTTCAATACACTGGCCTTGCCCCAGGCCAATGGCTCGTGCAGGGGCAAGCGGTAGGGGATGGTGGCAATGTGAGTGATGGTGGGGGTCATTGGATATTCGGTAGTGAGTATTGATGGTAAATAGTGACCAGTGGTCAGTTATCAGTGGCCAGTTATCACTGGGTAGTGGCGAGCTGTGTACTGATAACTGATTACTGTTCACTCAAAATCTGCTCCGCCGCCTGCTCCGGCGTAAAGCGGGTAGTATCGACAACGACTGTCCGGGCCGGGGCCAGGCGTTGCAGGGCAGCGATGGCCGCGGCGGGGTCGTAGTTCTGGCGCTCGGTTACGACAATCGCGACTTTGGCCCGCAGATCGTCGGCGCTGACATTGCCTTGCGCGACCAGCGCGGCAAGACGGGCCTGCTCCTCCGGCGTGAAGAGCGCATCCACACCGGGCACATCCAGTCCGGGGAGCGCAGCCGGGTTGGCGGAGAGCGGCGTCGCGGCCAATCTGTCAAAGCGATCCCCGCGGCCCAACAGCCGCTCCACCCGCACCACATCCGGCGCGTCCAGAACAGCGAAACGGGCGGCGGGCAGGTGCGCCGCGGCGAAGCCTACCTCCTCCGCGCCGCGCAGCCCATCGAAACAGAGGGGTTGCGGCCAACGGGCCGGGTCGATCCAGAGTTGGGAGAGGGCCTGGGCCAGCCCGCCGGGGTTCTGCTCCCGATAACGGCGGGTGTAGTCGAAGCGCTCGGCCCGATCGGTCACGGCGCGCACAGGCTCGCCCGCATCCAACTGCACTTTTGTGATTAGCTGATCGGCCAGAGTCCGCCGATCCGGCAACTGGCGCACGGGTGGCTCCGCCGCTTCCAGCAGAGCCAGCGTCGTGCTCTTGCCCACGCCGGTCACACCGACCAGAATGAGCAGGGGTAGATGGGCCACCGAGCGCCAGCCGTCGGCCAAGGGTGTCCAGGCGATGCCGGGGGCGATTTCGAGGTTGTGAATTGTCGAGGAAGACACGAGAAATCTGTTCTCCATTTTGTTGGGAAATTGCCGGTCGCTCTCACAATTCAACGCAAGATCACTGGCACGAAAATGACTCTACCCGCAAGCAGATGAATCCGCAAGGGCAGCATCCATCGATCAGGCCCGGCCTGGGCGATTAGCTCCAGATCGTAGACCCCAGGTGTGGCCTGTTCGCTGGCCTGCACACGCAAGATAGTACTTTCTCCGGCTAGCAGCGTCTCTTTGTCCAGGTGAATGATAATTCCAGGCGGCACGTTTTGCACAAAGAGCAGCGCGCTGGTGGCAACGTCTCCGGTGGTCGTGAAGCGAATCTGGCTGCTGGTTTGGCTGCTTTCATGCAGAAAGATGTGTTGCGGCTCTGCCTCCAGGCTGATTTGCGGCAGGGATAGGGTCAACGAGATCACCACTGTACGAGTGACGCCGCCGCCGCTGGCGAGGATGGCAATCTGTGTGACCCCACCGGGTGCGCTGGATGCGGCTCTGAGCGCTACTGGCACGCTCTCTCCCGCCTGGCTGGGTGTGATGACTCGGCTTGGCAGATCAATGCCAATCCCCGCTGGCAACTCCCCGGCCGGATAGAAGCTGACCGGCTCCGGAAAGTCCGGCGCATCTGTGTGCAGCCGCAATGAGACGGTCATCGCCGCCCCGGCCCGGAGTGTCGTCGGCGCGGATTCCAGTGCCAGGTCGAAAGGCATACTGGCAGGCGTGGCATGGATGAGATCGGAGTGGGCGGAGCGGATCACAGAACCGTCGGCAGCATAGACCACCGCATCTACCCAGATGGCGTAGAGGGTGTTGGAGTTCAGACCGTTGAGAATTGTCTCAGTGACCGCGCCCACCGCGAAGGTTCGGGTGACGGTGAAGGGCTGGGCGCTGACGAAGATGCTGTATCCCTGAACGTCCGGGCTGGGATGGGGCTGCCAGTTCAACCGAATCTTCTGGAAGCCTTCCCACGCGACAAGCTGGGCAGGCCAACTCTCCGCCCAGGTCTGGCTCACGGTGACCGGCTCGCCGGCGTAGAGACGCTGTGGCGGGTTGACTCCGTCGTCAGCATCGATCCAGAGATGGTAAACGCCGCTGGGCAGTGACGAGAGGTCCAGTGCAGCGCCAGAGAGCGAACCGTCGGCCAGGGCATTGGTCACTGTATAGAGGCGCGTCCCGCTGAAGCTCTCCACCACTACGCTGACGGGCACAGTAGTGGTCAGGGTCAGGGTCTGGGTGATGGCTCCGGCGTTGGCGTAGACGCTCACTGTCACTGGCTGGGTGGCGGTGAGCCGCCACGACATCTGACCGGCGCGATCCCCGGTCTGCTGGGCGTGGACATCGGCCAGGGCGGGCGCAGGGGCCAGCCCCAACAGTGCGAAGCCATAGCCTTGCTCGGGTGCGTCGTGTAGAATCGCCGTCCATACCCCCGGCTGGGCAGCATCCACGGTGAATATCTGCTGGTATGGATACTCATCTTCCATCTCTGTCACAGAGGCAAAGTTTATGTCTGTGCGTGGCGTGTCTGGTCCGATGGCTGCACCGCCCGGCTCCACAAGAGTCAGCGTAGGCACAGCGCTGGACTGGCGGCTGAGCACGAACATCAGATCGCTGGCGCTTGTCACTGTGGCAGTGATGACCAGATCGCCGTTGTCCAGAAGGGTGATATTTTCCGGCAGATCGGCTGCACTGCGTTCGCCGCGGCGGTAGGCCAGCCAGCGGGATCGGGCATCTGCCAGGGTTGGGGGCGAGGCCAGGGTGTACTGGTCCACATTGCCAAAGTGGACAGTGCCACCGGTGTCCACATAGACCCCGGTGCAATACTTCCACACACAGACCTGGCCGCGGAAGCCCCACTGCCGATTGGTAAACTCGCCCACCCCCAGCTTGACACCGCCCACAGACAGGGAGGCAGGCGGCACTTTCAGCCAGCCCAGGTCGAGGATATTGCCTTTGGTCAACTGCACCCCCACATAACCTTCGCCGGTAAAATGAAAGCCGCCTGCGTCGCTCCATGCGTTGATGGCTACCCGGCCCTCGAAGATTTTGTAGTTCACCCAGAGATTGACGCTTAGGCGCTCGCTCTCGATGCTGGCCTGTGCGCCGCCCATTGTCTCGCCAAAGAGACGTACAGTGCCGTCGAAGGTGAGGAGGAAGGGCTGGGCGCGCAGGGTCACATCGGCATCTGCGGCGAAGAGAGTTTTCGGAGATTTGAGGCTGCTCTCGACGGTCATTCCCACGCTGATGGTCAGTGGTCCGTTCGCAGGCACAACGACTTGCCCTCGTACAGCCACAATCTCCAGGCCGGTGCTTCCGATGGGGATGGTACAGCGCAGTTGCAGGGCGAGGGAGTCGAAGATGAATCTGTCGGGGGCAACAGCGCTGAGTGGAGAAAGTGGCACGGCGGGAAGTGGTGACCGAATTTCCAGGGCCAGTACGCCGCCCTCTACAATGCAGAATTTCACATTGACAGCCAGCCCGCTACAGCCTTTGCCGCCCAGATTGGGCATGGAGAAACCACCGCCTGCTTCGATGGCATAGCCGCCGGTCACACCGATAAAGCTGCCCCGCAACGCAGTGAGACGGAAGCCGCCCACATCAATGTCTGGCAGAGCAAAGGTGCCGCCGCCGATGGTCAGGCCATCGGGCGAGAGGGCCAGATTGCCCACTGTCAAAGAGGCACCGCCCAGACCAGGCGGCAAAGTCAGGTCGGCCTGGCTGGCGCGCAGGGTCTTGCCTTCGACGCTGATACCCGTGGCGCGGATGGCAAGACCCGCACTGCGGATCGTCATATTGCTGACACTGCCGCGGAATTGGCCCTGGCTATCAACACGCAGAACAGCCAAAGCACTCCCCTCCACACCCGGCCGCGTCAGGGATATCTGCCCTGTGAAAGCGATTTCGTGGCTGCGGCCACCCTCGCTTGCTTCCAGGGCAATTGTCTGCAAAGAAATGCCAAAACCACCTGCGCCCAGGGTAGGCGGATGATTGGATGAGAGACTGATGGCATTGTACTGCAGACCGCTCGCTGTGATAGCCGCCCCCACAACCGCCAGGCGACCACCGCCCAGACTATTGGTAAGCGTCAACTCCGCACGGTTGGCGGCCAACCCGCTGTTGTTCAACACCACTCCGTAGAATGTAAGCTTACCCCCGGCGATGGGCAGTTCCAGATCGGAAAGTGCGGCCTGGATACCGGCGGAACTTAGCGAGACTTGCACGGGAATGGACTGACGTCCCTCCGGCAGATGCAAGTGGAGTGTCGTATTCCAGACAATTTTGGCGTCACTGCCCAACGGAGCCTTCCCCGCCGAGAGGGAGAGCACGCTTCCGTTGCCATAGGTGATGGCCTGATTGAAGGTCATCTCGCCAGTCGTCTGCATTCCCTGGGTGGTTGTGCCAATCAGGAAATCGAGAAGACCCCTGGCGCTGAAACTACCGTTTCCTGCATCCAGGGCGGCCTGACCACGCACAGCCCCAGCCACCAGATCGACTGCTGTGAAGCGGGGCGGCTGGACAACAGGAAAGCCGCTGACCCTATCGAGCAGAATCTGGGCATTCTCGCCGCCTGTCAACAGGCCGCTGCTGCCATCTGCACGAAAATCTCCCTGCAACAGGGCCAATTGCTGACCAGCACTTTTCATCACAAGACGCCCATTGCCGGTGAGATGGCGCTGGTCGAAGAGTACCCAGGCTTCAGCACCGCTGCCATCCTCCAGGGCGAAGAATTGGTTGAGCCGGATATGACCAGTGGCCCGGGTCTGGTTGCCCACTACCTCGAATTTATCAGCAAAGAGTTCCACCCTGCCCACCAGGTGGCTGACCGGATCGGGCGGGGCACAACTGTTCTTCAGCACGGAGATGGAGTTGTCCTGAAAATTGGCTACGTAGAGACGACCGGTGACGGAATTGACGGCAATGCCATCCCCATCCCCATTGCCCACAGCGGCTTCGGTGCGATAGCTGCTGCCGATGCCGTCGATCTGATAGGCGCTATGGGTTCCCCCCGCAGGGGCAGCGTATAGTTGACGGTTCTGCGCATCAAAGGCCAGCGCTTTGGGCACACCAGGCAGATTGACTACGGCGAGCCGGGTCTTGCTCGTTGTGTCGTAGACGTAAACCTTTTTCCCCACGCTGGAAATGTAGAGTCGCTGGTTGCCGGTATCGAGTGCCAGCCCCACGATACCAGTGTCACCGGGCGAAACCCAGTGCGAGAGCGTTTCGTCATTCTCCACTGTATAGATCGCACCGACGACATTGCTGACGACGTATACCTGGCCGGTGATGCTGTCCACAGCCACAAACGTGGGGTAGTTGGGTATGCCAAATTCCCGCTGCATTGCCCCGTCCCAAATTGCGTTCAGCCGGTTGCCGCCGAAAGCAGCCACATAGGCGTGATCTGTGGTAGGGTTGACCGCCACGCCATAGGGTAGCGGACTCACGGGAATGGTAGCGAGCAGATTGTAACTCTGAGCGTCCAACACCGTGACCGTATTCTGGTTGCGGTTGGTCACATAGAGACGCTGGTTTGTGGGGTTGAAGGCGATCTGATTGGGGGAAAGAATATTAGAGACGGTACGCACCACGCGATTGGTGAGGCCGTCAATGACCAGCAGACTGTTCGCGTTGTGGCTTGCCACAAAGAGGAGATTGTGTTCCTCGTCAACGGCCAGCCCTTTGGGTTGGGATATCCCAGCGATTGTGGTGAATGGTTGGATTGCACAGGTGTCACTATCAGGTGCAGCGTAGCTGCGGGGAACCGAGTTGGGCCATAAGAGAAGAGAGGCAATCACCGCGATGAGGAACAGCCCGGCGATTGCGAGCGAACCTGGACGAATGACATCATGGTTTTTCATGGATCCCATCCTTGCCTTGCAGCGTTGAAAGGCAGCTATTCGGTTATTGGAAAGAGGAGTGACGAACATCCCACTGGGCAGCAGGCCGCGCACAGTAGACATAAATAGTATACACCTCATTTCGTACAAAATCTACGGTTTTCTGTAGTGATCAGGATGATGATGAAATCAAAATAACCAAAGCCTGTTAGCGAACTCGTTGGGGGAGAGGCCGGGAATAGGCAGTCCCTGATGGGGACGGTCATTATACTCGGCCAAGAATTGTTTCAAAAGAAGGGCCAACGCCAG
>CAMDQF010000198.1 GCA_945905745.1 Litorilinea aerophila | reverse complement strand
CAGCATCCCGCCGCCCAGCCAGAGTTGATGGGCCACTTCGTAGTCGATAATCGTCATTGCCAACGTATTCAGCCCCCAAATCAGCGTCAGGCTGCCAAAGGGGAGCTGCCAGCGGCGCAGGAGCAGCAGGACAATGCCGATCATCTGGCCGGATGTGATCAGCAGCCCCAGCATCCCGGCCACAATGCCCACATCGTTGTGGTAGTGGCGGTGGGAGCTCGCCGCGATGACCTGCGTGACCGGGTGGCCGAAGAGCATAAAAAAAGTCAAGATACTGATGAGCAGGCAGGCGGAGAGAAGGGCCGGGCCGATGGTGCGCCAGCGACTGTTTCGCCCCCCGTCCATCCAGCCCGCGGAGAGGGGACCGGTGACGATCAGCATCATCCCGATACCCAGGAGCAGGTGGGTGGGGCTGAAGAGGGCTTCGATGTCTTCTTCGATGCCGAAAGCTGTGTGCCAGGCCAGATCGCCCACCCCGCCCGCGGCAAAGACGCAAAGACCGGCCACGCTGGAACGGTAGCCGTCGGGGATGGCCGCGGCCAGGGAGAAGCCCCGCCGCCAATTGAGCAAGACCGTCCCCACCAGGGCCGCGGCTGTCAGGAGAAAGCCGCCGTAGAAGAAGGCGTGCCAGGGGGTGAAGAAGGATTGATCCACTTTGCCGTGATTGTGCGCCCAGCCGTCCAGATAGAGGCCGCCCACAAAGGCGAGACTGAGCAGAACCATCAGCCAGTCGAAGGACAGACCGGAAATTTTCACCCGGCTGGATTCACGGGTAGATACGGAAGCAAAAGAATGGGTGGGTATGGCGCTCATTGTTCCCCTTTCATGTCTTGCTGGTAATTCTCTGCCCGGCACTACGCCCCAGCCGGCCAATAGTTGCAATCAATAGGTGCAGTTTACCACAGCTTGCCCTGTTCGGGCGTCTGCCGCCGGTAAAAACCGGCGGCCACATCTGCCCCATTTGGAGGACGCATTCTCAGGACGTACCTTTGGGACGCAACCGGCCGTTTCCCGCGGTTGAAAGCTGGGCCGGGATCGGGTATCATTCTGGAGAATGAATGATCCATTCTCCGCCACCCAGAAAGAGGCCCGTATGTCCCAATCAACCGATCTGCTCACCGGCAACGGCGCGCGTGAACTCGTCCACCGGATGGGCGAGGCTGCGACGAATTTTCTCACAGCCCTGGCTCCCCACCAGCGCCGACAGGCCCACTTTTCCTTTCCCGCCCAGGAAGCCCGCACCGACTGGTATTTTACACCCGTGGCCCGGGGTGGCCTGCCCTTTGCCAATATGGATCGCCACCAGCGACGCAAGGCCGAACAGCTACTCGCTACCGGTCTTAGCCGAACAGGATATGTCACTGCTTCCACAATCGTCGGTCTGGAAATGACCCTGGATTTCAAAGAGGGGTGGACCTGGCCCGACACTGGGCGCAATGGCGAGCTCTATTACGTATCCATCTTCGGCCAGCCCAGCCCAACAGAGCCCTGGGGCTGGCGCTTTGAGGGCCATCACATCTCCCTCAATTTCACAATTGTGAAGGGGCAGATCGTTGCGCCCACGCCCACCTTCTTCGGCTCCAACCCGGCGGATATGCCCCTGAGCGCAGTCGCCAGCCTGCGTCCTCTGGCTGGTGTGGAAGACTTGGCCCGTGACCTGATCCACGCGCTCGACGAAGGCCAGCGGGCCGCGGTCATTCTGGCCCCCGCGGCGCCGTCGGATATGGTCACTTCCAACCACCGGCAGATTGCCGAAGGGCAATTGCATTTGGGCGAGACAGCGATTGAACAGTGGCGGGAAGCCGCGGGGCTGGAACACAGCCACATCGACGCCCTGCGCTACAGCAGCCATCCGAAGGGCCTGGCCGCGGCGGCCATGAATGGGGGACAGCGGGAAATTTTGCAGGCGCTCATCGGCGAATATATCCACCGGATGCCCGACGAACTGGCCGAGATCGAAGTGGCCCGGCTGCAGCGTGCCGGCATCGAGCAGGTCCACTTTGCCTGGGCTGGGGGAATCGAGCGACGTCAGGGCCACTACTACCGGCTGCAAGCGCCCAACTTCCTGGTGGAGTACGACAACACCCAGAACGACGCCAACCACATCCACAGCGTCTGGCGGGACCCGGCCAACGACTTCGGCGCGGACATCCTGGCCCGGCACTACGCCCACGACCACAAATAAAAGGAGAGATTTCCCATGACTTTGCAATATCGTATTGAGGGCACAACCCTCCCCGTCGTCACTGTTGTCCTCAACCCTGGCGACCGCATCTTCTCCTCCTCCGGCGGGATGAGCTGGATGACCCAGGGCGTGGAGATGGACACCAACACAGGCGGCGGGCTGGGCAAAATGTTCAAACGCGCCCTTTCCGGTGAATCCATTTTTATCGCCGATTACTTCGTGGAGAAAGGCCAGGGCGAAGTCGCCTTTGCCGCCGAGTTTCCCGGCAAAGTGGTGGATCTGCACCTAGCCGAGGGACAGCAGATGATTGTACAGAAAGACGCCTTTATGTGTGCGGAAAAGAGCGTGGACCTGGACATGCACTTTCGCAAGAAGCTGGGTGCGGGTCTCTTTGGCGGGGAAGGTTTTGTCCTGCAAAAGCTGACCGGCGCGGGCACGGCCTTTGTCAATTTTGACGGTGAGATCGTCGAGAAGACGCTGGCTCCCGGCGAAATGTTGCGGGTGGACACGGGCCACGTGGCGATGTTCGAGCCGTCGGTTGACTTCGACATCCAGATGATGAAAGGCTTCAAGAACATTCTGCTCGGCGGCGAGGGTCTCTTTCTGGCGACTCTGCGCGGGCCGGGCAAAGTCTGGCTACAGACAATGCCTATGAGCAAACTGGCCCAAAAGGTAGCCCAGTATATGCCCCAGGTGGGGGGGCAGGGCGCAAGCGGTGGGGGAAATATCAATCTGGGGCAGTTGTTGGGGGGACAATAAACTACAGCATAGCTATTCCAGCATTCTATCTATTTCATCTGTGGTCACCAACCCTGCCTTGCGCAGTCTGTCCAGCAATGAGACGAGACGAATTGCTGGAATTCCCATGCGCTCACAGAAATTGATGGCCTTGCGGTCATGGGTTACAAATACGAAGTTGAGTCGATGGCAGAGTGCAATGGCCTCTGCTTCACCGGTGGCTAAACGCGCTGGCAGGCTGCTGATAAACAGTCGGTCTGCGCGTAAGACGTCCAGCACTTGAACCTGACCGCTCTCAACCATCTGGATCGGTGCAGCCAAGTAGAGAACGCCGCGCTCGTAGCCTGTGGCTAATTCTGCGTAAATAGCGGGTGTAATGAAAAAGCCAATCGGGCTGCGCGCAGCCGCAAATACTCTTTGCAGCAGGTCGAGACGATCAACTCTGGCAAAGAGCGACAATACATTTGTGTCGAGAATGATGCCTTTATGCGACGGAAAAGTCGAAGAGTTCATTTAGTAGACTATCTTCTCGCTCGTATTCCTCCCCAATGGCTGCTTCCGCCCCCATAAATGGAAACTGCTGTTGTCGCAATTTTTCCATAAAGACAACGGTATTCAAACTAGCGATTTGGGCCGCCCGACCCGTGCTGATCTGCTCGTCCAGATAGAGTTCAAGCGCAATTTTCCAGCGCAACTCGGGCGTAAGTTGGTCTAACCAGGCGTCTAATGCGCGCAGGAATAGCTCATCCAGGGATGAAAACGGGCCGACCCGCAGGGCAGCATCAAAGACGAGTAGCCAGTCGGAACGTTCGCCTGTCGCCAAAGGTTCAGCTATTGCGGATTGAATCATACAAATCCTCCTTCATCAGCGTTCGCTTCCACTATCTCTGCCCCAGTATACCAACAAAACAGTTTCTTGCCACACATTGTTTGACGAAGCCATTTCGCCGGTAGCAGACAGAAATTCCTACGGACGGTGTACACGGAGCTTTCGTTTTGTGGCTACCACAAAACAGCCATCCCAATCCGCCACATCTTCAGTCGCAAAAATAGCGTCGTCGGCAAATTCTCGTCAAGTTTGATCTTCATAGCGTAGCTATGCCAGAACTGGCAGTCCAGAAACCGGCATATCTTCTTCCGCCGATGCCGCCGCAAATGCTATCACAGCCCGGATTTGTTCCACGCGCAGTGTGGGGAAATCGACCAGAATTTCGTCGATCCATGCACCTTCTGCCAGACTGGCAAGAATTGTACGCACAGGCACACGCGTACCCCGCACGACTGGCTCACCACCACAAATCTGTCTATCCCTTACAATCAATTCTGAATAGTCGAATGTCATTGGTCTTTCCTCCTGCCCCGTAGTATACAACAGAATAGTATTCTGTGCGCTACCTATCCGTTCACCCCAAAAAGTGTCTCAGTTCCCCTTCTTCTGCCCCGGCGTGACACTGCTGACACGGGCCACTTTGTTGGGCTTGCGTTTGGTAGAGGAGGGCGCGGCCACTTCGTCGCCCAAAAGGGATGCTTGTACAGGTTCGTCATCAGCGGGAGCAGGCGCAGGCTGACGGCTAGGTGTCGGTTTGGGCGTTTCCGGGGTGGCTGGAGTTTCCGCTGCTGCGGGTTTGGTGGCTCGGGTATGGCGCGCCGGTTCTGCCGGGATGTCGGCGCTGCTGGCGGTTTCCGCCTTTGGGGAGCGGGCAGGGCGTGCCGGCTTGGCCGCTTCTTCCAGCAAAGCGGGTGTTTCAGAATCGGGCCGCTCTTTGCCCTTTGGCCCATCTGTGTTGGCTGTACTGGCTGTGCTGCTGCGGGTGGTTCGGGTTGGTGTCGCTTTCGCCGCTGTTGATTTGGCTGGCGCTGCTTTCACCGGCCCAGCTTTAGCTGGAGTCGGCTTGGTGGCAACTGGTTTGGCCGGGAGATCATCTTCCGGCTCTGGCGCGGATGCTGTGACCCCTGTGGCTGACGCTGCCAACCCTGCACCCAACGCGTCGGTGATGCTGGAGACCACCTGCACCCCGGCGATCCGATCACCCAAGACTGGTTTGACCGTCTGCTGGCCCTGGGTGCTGCGCCCGCTGGCGACCACTTCGCCCATCACCGTCGGCTTGGCGATGCCCTTAAGCGTAAGAAAATTGACGAACTCCGTCTCTGTGTTCACCACTGCCGCGCCGGTAATAAAGCCTGTGCGGGCTGTGAGTTTGTGGGCGACGATGCCGCCGCCGTTGCGTCCCTGCAAGCTGTATTCGCTGAGCGGGCTGCGTTTGGCGTAGCCTTCGGCAGTGACCGTCACCAGTTCGCCGTTGGGGTCCACCACACAGGCGGCGACGATCTGATCGCCCTTCTTAACTTTCATGCCGGCGATGCCCCCCGCGGCCAGCCCCATACTGCGTACCTCCTCTTCCCGGAAGCGGATGGATTGGCCGCGTGCTGTGACCAGAATCACCTCGCCTGTGCCGGGCGTCTGTAAAACCCAGCCCAGTTTGTCTTTGTCCTCCACCCGTATCACGTCCGGGTCCGCGGCGGCCGCGCCGATAAAATCGGCCAGACTGATGCGCTTGACATTGCCGCCGATGGTAACCAGGAAAAGATAGCCCGTGGCTTCGCTGGAAGCCAGCCGGGGCAGGGTCAGACAGGCAGCCACATTGTCCCGCCGGGTCAGGTCTGTGAGGTCTGCCGTGTGTTTGGTCTCGTCCTGGGGAATCTCGTGGATGTTCACCCGGCGGCAGCGGCCATCGGTGGTGAAGATATACAACTGGTCCCGGGTGTTGGCCGTGAGCAGGGCTGTGGCCGCGTTGGCCCCCACCTGGCGCAGGCTGCTGCTGTCGATCCCCGCGAAAGCCTGGCGGCGAATCTCGCCGTTACTTCCCACAGAAAGCCAGACCTTCTGGTCGGGCAGCAGATCGGTGGTCGTCAGTGTGCCTTTGGTGCGTTCCACAATCTGCGAGCGGCGGCGATCCCCGTGCTTCTCGCGGATGTCCAGCATCTCCTGACGGATGACGCCGAGAATTTTCTCCGGGTGGGCCAGCAAATCCTGCAAATAGGCGATGAGGGTTTGCAGTTCGTCGTACTCTTCCTGCAGCCGCTTGCGTTCCAACGCAGCCAGCCGTTTCAGGGGCATATCCAAAATGGCCTGGGCCTGGACTTCGCTGAATTTGAAGTTGACCATCAGATTGGTGCGGGCCGTCTCCACCCGCTGGCTGCGCCGGATGGTATCGATCACCTCGTCCAGAATGTCCAGGGCGCGCAACAGCCCTTCCACAATGTGGGCGCGGGCCAGGGCTTTGGCCAAATCGTGTTCGGAACGACGGCGCACAATCTCCCGGCGATGCTCAATGAACAGCTGAATCATCCGGCGCAGGCTGAGGGTGCGTGGTTCGTCGTTGACCAGGGCCAGCATCGACATCCCAAAAGTCTGCTGCATGGGCGTGTGTTTGAAGAGATCGGCCAGCACATCCTTCGGCTCCACATTGCGGGTCAGCTCGATGACGATGCGCATCCCCGTGCGGTCGCTCTCGTCGCGCAGATCGGTGATGCCTTCCAGCTTCCCGTCCCGCACAAGGGAGGCGATGCGTTCCAGCAGATTCGTCTTGTTGGTCTGGTAGGGCAGTTCGGTGACGACGATGCGGCTGCGGCTGCGGCTCATCTCCTCGAAGTGGGCTTTGGCCTGGACAATCAGCCGGGCGCGGCCGGTGGCATAGCCCTGGGCAATGGCGTCGATATTCTCTTCGCCTTTGCTGCCGGCCCGGTAGCGGTAGATGATCCCGCCCGTGGGGAAATCTGGGCCGTGGACAAAACGCATCAACTCCTCCACGCTGACGTCATCCACCCGCGCGTAGTTGTCGATGATGTGGATGCTGGCGTTGACGATTTCGGTCAGGTTGTGGGGTGGGATGCTGGTAGCCATGCCCACGGCGATGCCGCTGGAGCCGTTGATGAGCAGATTGGGCAGGGCTGATGGCAATACGCTGGGTTCGCGCAGGGTGTTGTCAAAGTTGTCGGTCCAGTCAATGGTCTCCTTTTCCAGATCGCCCAGGACCAGGTCGCTAATCGTCGAAAGCCGGGCTTCGGTGTAGCGCATGGCCGCGGCGTTGTCGCCGTCGATGGAGCCAAAGTTGCCCTGGCCGTCTACCAGCGGGTAGCGCATGCTGAAATCCTGGGCCAGGCGCACCATCGCGTCGTAGACAGCCGTGTCGCTGTGGGGGTGATACTTGCCCAGCACTTCGCCGACGATACGCGCGCTCTTTTTGTAGGCAGTCGTGGGGTGCAGCCCCAAATCGTGCATAGCATAGAGAATACGGCGATGGACAGGTTTCAGCCCGTCGCGCACGTCGGGCAGGGCGCGGGAAACGATCACGCTCATCGCGTAATCGAGATAGGCCACCTGCATCTCGTCGATGATATCGACTTCCTGTATATGGCCGATAGATTGAGGGACGGACGCCATTAGCTAATTCCTAAAGTTGTATTTGTCTCCGGTGCAGAAGAGTTTTAGCCACCGATGAACGCTGATAAATACGGTTCTTCGGGATTTCATCTGGTTGTCACGGAAGCCACCGGTTTCAACCGGTAGCTGGCACGGGAAACCTGCTTAAGCAGGTTTGGTTTAGCTGACGCCGAATGAATTCGGCGTCAGCCACATGAAATCCTATTGAGCCATCTTTGCGTTCTTTGTGATTCAAATAGCTCTCTGCACTGGACTCGGTTGCGTTACTGATAACGGCTCACTGTTCACTTTTTCTACTTCATCCCAATCTTCTCCACCTCGACCTGACGCAGTTCAATCAACTGATCCCGCAGAGTGGCTGCCCGCTCGAAGTCGAGTTGGGCCGCGGCTTCCTTCATCTCTTTTTCAATGCCGCGGATCAGTTTCGCCAGTTCGTCTTTGGGCAGAGACGCGGGATCGAAACGCTGTTCGCTCTCTCCGTTGACCCGGTATTCGGCCTTCGCTTCGGCCAGCACCTTCACCCGGTCGGTCAGGTCGCGCACGCTCTTGACAATCGACTTCGGTTCGATGTGGTTGACCCGGTTGTGTTCTTCCTGGATAGCACGCCGCCGGTCGGTCTCGGCGATAGCCCCCTTTATCGCGTCGGTCATTTTGTCTGCATAGAGGATCGCCCGTCCTTCCAGATGGCGGGCAGCCCGGCCCATTGTCTGGATCAGCGCCGACTGGGAACGCAGAAAGCCCTCTTTGTCCGCGTCCAGAATGGCGACGAGGGTGACTTCGGGCAGATCCAGCCCTTCGCGCAGGAGATTGATGCCCACCACCGCATCGTAGACGCCCAGACGCAGATCGCGCAAAATCTCCACCCGTTCCAGGGTCTCGATATCGCTGTGCAGGTATTGCACCTTTACACCCAATTCGGCCAGATATTCGGACAGATCCTCCGACATCCGTTTGGTCAGACAGGTGATCAGCGCACGCTGGCCCCGGGCCACGCGAATTTTCACCTCTTTCAACAGGTCGTCGATCTGGCCTTTGATCGGGCGTATCTCCACAACCGGGTCGAGGAGACCGGTAGGGCGGATGACCTGCTCGACGGTCTGCTGGCTGTGTTCCATCTCATAGGGGCCGGGGGTGGCGCTGATGTAAACGGCGTTGTGAACCGTCGCCTCGAACTCAGCGTAGGTGAGCGGGCGGTTGTCAAGCGCGCTGGGCAGGCGAAAGCCGTGATCCACCAGCACCGTCTTGCGCGAGCGATCCCCGGCATACATCCCCCGGAATTGGGGGATGCTCATATGGCTTTCGTCGATAAAGACCAGCCAGTCCGGCGGAAAGTAGTCGAGGAGCGTCCACGGGCGGCTGCCCGCGGGGCGACGGGCCAGAGGACGGCTGTAGTTTTCCACGCCGCTGCACGTGCCGATCTCCCGCAGCATCTCCAGATCATAGCGGGTGCGCTGCTCGATGCGCTGGGCTTCCAGCAGCTTGTCCTGGGATCGAAAGAGCGCGATCTGATCCTCCATCTCCTGTTCGATCTCTTCAATCGCCTCGTCCAGCTTGTCCTTGGGCGTGATGAAGTGTTTGGCGGGGAAGATGTCGATCTCCTGGTGGTCGGCCAACATCTCGCCGGTCAATGTGTCGATTTCGGTAATGCGCTCGATCTCGTCACCCCAAAAACTGATGCGATAGGCGATGTCTTTGTAGGCGGGCTGGATTTCCAACACGTCCCCCCGCACCCGAAATTTTGAGCGGGAGATAGAGTTATCGTTGCGCTCGTAGTGAATTTCGACCAGATGGCGCAAGAGTTGATTGCGCCGGGTCATCTCCCCCACTTTCAGTTTGATGGCGACTTGGCCGTAGTCCTCCGGACTGCCCAGGCCGTAGATACAGGAGACCGATGCCACGATTACCACATCCCGGCGGGTGAAGAGCGCGCTGGTGGCGGCGAGGCGTAATCGGTCGATCTCTTCGTTGATCTGCGAATCCTTCTCAATGAAAGTATCGCTGCGGGCGATGTAGGCTTCGGGCTGGTAGTAGTCGTAGTAGGAGACGAAGTATTCTACCGCATTGTTGGGCAGAAACTCCCGCATTTCGCTGTAGAGCTGGGCAGCCAACGTTTTGTTGTGGGCGATGACCAGACTGGGCTTCTGCACCTGCTCGATGACCTTCGCCATTGTGTAGGTCTTGCCGGAGCCGGTCACGCCCAGCAACACCTGATGGCGCAAATCCTTGCGCACCCCGTCGACTAATTTGGCAATAGCCTGGGGCTGGTCGCCGGTCGGTTGAAAATCACTGATGACGCGAAAGGCAGTCATTGCGTACTCCTCAGTAGGGAATAGGGCCATCACGACGATAAGAACTTTTGTTCTTGTCCCATCTGAAGTATAACGGTTTTGGGCTGGTTTGTCTAACAGAAGTGGGCGAACCGTAGAAAAAATGAGGCTTCTGGCGCGCAAGAAGTGTGGCATTTGGGGCAACAATCGGCGATAATGGATTACTCTCCATCAATCGACAAAACGTCGCAGATCGCCATCACTCAAATTGACGTATTCAATGGTAAAATCTTGGTTTGGGATGGACAAACGGGGAACAGACCAGCAAGGGAGACGCAGTGTGGAACATTTTGGACTGACAGAAAACGAGGAATCTGCATTGGAGTCGCAATCGCCAGCAGAGAAGATTGAACTGAGCATTCAACGACTGCCCCCGCTGGAGGTTACTCTGGTCGAGATTATGGATATTGTTGGCGCGGATAGTCTAATGCTTCTCACCGTCTTTCTTTCACTGGTTTTTCTTGTGCCTGTTTCGATTCCGGGGGTCAGTACGGTTTTTGGCGCAGCCATCCTTCTGATCGGCATTACCCGGTTGTTTTCCCGCAAAATCTGGTTGCCCACCGCCATTGCCACCCGCAAATTGTCCTCCGGCAAATTGCGGGCTGGCTTTCAACGCGCTCTGGTTTGGCTTCACAGGCTGGAAAAAATCAGCCGCCCCCAGCGCCTGCCCGGTCTGGCATCGGATGGGGTGATGATACTTGTCAATAATTTGTCATTTGTGCTGGCTGCCGTCCTGCTGATGGCACCTTTCGGTTTTATTCCCTTCAGCAATACCTTGCCTGCCCTTGCGCTGATCTTTCTCGCTGTGGGGATGATGCAGCGAGACGGCGGTTTTATTCTGCTTGGCTATCTTGCCAATCTTGCGACGATCCTCTATTTTTCTCTGCTGCTCGTAGGCGGCGGCTACACCATTCAGAGACTGTTCAACTTCTTTCAGTGAGGACCCCATCCCCGTTCAGGCCGCCTGGGCTGCCTCCCAGCCCAGCATCGCCCGCTTGCGTTCTGTGCCCCAGCGGTAGCCGTCCACCACACCGGTCTGGCGGATGACCCGATGACAGGGGATCAGCCAGGCGATGGCGTTGCTGCCCACCGCGCTGCCCACGGCCCTAGCCGCGGATGGCCGTCCGATGGCCTGGGCTAGCTCGCCGTAGGTGGTCAGTCTCCCCAACGGCACCCGCAGAAGCGCTTGCCAGACCTGCATCTGAAAGTTTGTGCCTTTGATGAGCAGATGGAGCGGTTCGTCGGATCGGCTGTCGGCGAAGATGCGTTGGGCGATGGCCGCGCTCTCGTCCCGATCTTCGCGCAGGCGGGCCGCGGGCCAACGGGAACGCAGTTCGTCGCTGGCCCGCTCTGCATTCCCTTCCCCCACAAAGGAGAGCGCACAGATGCCCCGTTCCGTTACACCGATGAGCGCGTCCCCAAAGGGAGTAGGCTCGACGCCGTAGCGGATGGTCAGCCCCGCGCCGCCGCTCTTAACTTCCCCCGGCGTGGCTGCCTGGCACTGGACGAACAAATCGTGCAGCCGTCCCGGCCCGGATAATCCACTGTCGTAGGCTGCGTCCAGCACAGAGCCGGAGCGGGTCAGGCTGCGCCGGGCTTCTTCGACTGTCAACGCTTGCAGGAAGCGTTTGGGGCTGACCCCGGCCCAGCGGCTAAAGAGGCGCTGGAAATGAAAGTCGCTCAATCCTACGTGGCCTGCGATCTCTGCCAGTTCCGGCTGTTCCCGCCGGTGGGATTCGATGTAGCGGATGGCCTGGGCCACCAGCGCGTAGTCCTGGGCGGATTGGGAAAGGCTATTAGTACCGTTGGGTGTAACCAAAGTCATTGTCTGCATTTTTCTCTCGCTCGTCGCTGATTGGGTGGTTCACATAACGACGAGTATAAGGGATTGCCAACTGAGTCTCCACCCGATTCTTGCGAAGACGCGGACTACTTTGCCAGACTGTCAAACGCCCGCTGTAGCACATTCTGCTCCATCCCGAAGAGGCGGGAGAGACGCGCCGGCGCATCCGCCACATCTACCGGCTCCAGCGTCGCTGGCTGTGGATCGCCCAGCGCGGGGAAGGATTCCAGCAGGTGGGGCACAGCCCGACCGTTAAAGCGCCAGATGCGCCCGCTGATGACCCGGTGGACGATCACCTCCCGCAGAAAGTGGCCGCTCGCTTCGTAGTCCGCGGTGGTGGCAATGCGGTAGACGTCGTCGGGGATGGGTTGATCGATGAGCGTAAAAGCGTAGGGTTTGGGGTGGCGATCCCGTTGAATCTCGTAGCGATTGCCGGTTTGGGGGATGGCTGTGAAGGTGTGAAAAGGTGTTTGGCGTTGAGTCGTCTGCCCATCCACTAACGGCACAGGCAGATAGAGGGGGAAGCCCACATCCACCAGCCAGCGCCCGTCGCCCAGACGGATAACAATCGCTGTATGGCAGCCTCGGCTCTCGTGCATATCGTTGATGGTCAGATAGCCTTCAAAGCCCAGTTTCTGCAACAGCCAGAAAAAGGCGTAGTTGCTCTCAAAACAGGTTCCCCCGCCGCCCCGCTGCTGTGCGTCTTCCCAGAACTCATTCGGCCAGCGGGGACAATCGGCTGTGACAGGTGTGGCTGCGCGTTTGGCAATACGGAAAGCACTCTCCCAGGGCACGCGGCGGGTGTAGGCCGTCACCAACTCGTCCAGAAAGGCGAGGGAGGGTGGCTGCTGTTCGATCTGGAGAAAACGGAGAATTTTTGCTGCTGATGTCATGGAAGTGAGCCACTGATGAGCGCTGATAAACACGGATAGTATACTCCGTACGGTGCAAAGATCGACGTCATAAGCGTTAGTCGCTCGCCGATACCCGTAGTGCGTGGTGCGTGAACCAACTTCACTACCAGTTCACGCACTACGCACTACGAAATAGGCGCATCTTTGGCTTGTGGCTTCGCCACCTTAT
>CAMDQF010000197.1 GCA_945905745.1 Litorilinea aerophila | reverse complement strand
CGCTGGACAAATTGGTGGTGATCAAACTCAACGGCGGGTTGGGTACTTCTATGGGGATGGCCGGACCCAAGTCCCTGCTACCGGTAAAAGATGGGTTGACTTTTTTGGATATTATCGCCCGGCAGGTACTGGCTCTGCGCGTGGCGCACAAAGCCCGTGTGCCCCTGCTGCTGATGAACAGTTTTCATACCCGGTCGGACACGCTGGCTGCCCTGGCTGACTATCCTTCGTTGCCCCAGTCGTTGCCTTTGGACTTCCTGCAACACAAAGTGCCCAAAGTCCGTCAGGATACTCTCGCACCGGTGGATTGGCCCGATGACCCAGAGAAAGAGTGGTGTCCACCCGGGCATGGAGATATCTACTTGGCCTTGCATACCAGCGGAACCTTGCAGGCCCTATTGGAGCAGGGCTATGAATATGCCTTTATCAGCAACGCAGACAATCTGGGCGCGATTGTTGACACGAACATCTTGGGCTATTTCGCAGAAGAAAATCTCCCATTTTTGATGGAAGCGACTGAACGCACCGCTGGCGACCGCAAAGGCGGTCATCTGGCCCAGTCACCCGATGGTCGTCTCCTCCTGCGCGAGATTGCTCAGTGTCCTCCGGATGAGATGGCGGAGTTTCAGGATATTGAGCGTTTTGGCTATTTCAATACCAACAATCTCTGGCTACACCTGCCCACTCTGCATACAGAATTGCAGAAACGCGACGGCGTACTGCCTCTGCCGTTGATTCGCAATGGCAAGCCAGTGGACCCCACCGCCCCCAACTCTTTGCCTGTCTATCAACTGGAGACAGCCATGGGTCTTGCCATCTCCATTTTTGAAGGTTCGCAGGCCATCTGCGTGCCGCGCAACCGTTTCCGCCCGGTCAAAAAATGCAACGATCTGCTGGCTCTCTGGTCCGATGCCTATGTGCTGACCGAAAACTTCCAGGTGCGCCTGGACCCGCGGCGACACAGCGGCGAGGCTCCCGCCGGGGACCCGCTGGTGGTGCTGGACGACAACTATTATGGACTGATCGATGATTTGACCGCTCGCTTCCCCCACGGCGCACCCTCCCTCGTGCAGTGCCGCTCCCTGACCGTGGATGGGGATGTTTACTTTGGCGAGGGGGTAGTGGTGAACGGGGATGTGACTGTGCGCAACCCGAGTAACAGCCCGCTTTGGATCGCGGACGGTGCCGTTCTCTCTGGGGTAGTGTAGGGTACTATTCTTCGGCAGCCCGCCGCCGCATCACATCCAGCAACAGAGGCATGGCCCGTTGATATATCCGCCAGAGGAGCGGCACAGGTGACCAATCCCACGCCCCAATTTGCTGACGCAGCTCTGCCCCGAACCCCTCTTTGAAGCGCCAGACCCCTTGCAAACTATCCTCTGGGTCGTCCGGCGTGGTAGGTGCGCCCCACCAATCGTAAACCGTACAGCCCTGTGCCCGCGCCCAGCGCATCCCCTCCCATTGGAGCAGATAGTTGGGCATATCCCGCCGCCGACTCTCCCCGCTGGCCCCATAGAAATACCAGGCCCGGCTCCCATAACGCAGCAGGAAGATTCCGGATACCGGTGCGCCATCTTCCGGGTGTTCGGCCAAGAGCAGCGCGCCGCCTGCCGGGTTGTCTGTGTCCAACTGCGCGGCCAGATAGGCGCGCCAGATGTCGGCGTAGTAGGCAAAGGGGCGGATGAGGAATCCATCCCGCTGGCCGGTCTCGGCGTAGAGCGCATAGAAGGCGGCCAGGTCCGCTTCCGTGCCCTGGCGCACAACCAGTCCCCGCCGTTCGGCCAAGCGCACATTATCGCGCCATTTGCTTTTGAACGACTCCAGCAGCCCATCTTCGGACCCTTGCAGCCGGGTGATCCCCGTATTCTTGAACTGAATCTGCTCCGGGCTGAAACGCCAGCCCCGTGCCCGCAGCAGAGCCACCACCCGACGACCAGCCAGACTCGTCTCATCCACATCCGGGTCAATTTTGACAAAGAGCGACCCGCTGCGCCGGGCTGTCGTTTCCACCGCGGCCAGGGCGCGTGCTACGGCAAGCTCGTCGCCCCAATCCAGCACCGGGCCTTTGGGCACGTAGCCTACGTTCAGGGGAAGGCGTGGTACAGGCTGTCGCCACAAGTATTGAAAAGCGGCCTCCGGTTTTTTATGCGTGCCGGGAAGGGCAAAGCGTTCTGCCTGCCAGCCGGTCTGGGCTTTTAGGCTGCCCCATTCCCAGCTTTGCAGCACGTGGGGATCGGGCAGGTCGGCCAGCAGGCTGCGCCATTCGGAGGCAGATTCTACGGGTTGTATGGCAGCAGAATCCGGCGAATTGGCCGGGCGATGGGGCAAAATGGCTGCCAGGGCTTCTCTGGCAATCTGCCGGGGCGACTGACCAGACTCACGGGCTGCACGCAGAGCTACACCGCCAGTGTATAGCTGGTAGAGCGCTCTGTTCAGGGGGCGATCCCAGGCGCCGACTGTACGCTCCACCACCCCGCCAAAGCCCTGTTTGAAGCGAAAGACGCCCCACAGATCGCCGGCTGGGAAGGCAGCCACATCCACCGGTATCTCCTCGGCAGGGAATGGTGCGCCATCGGCCATCCCCATTGCGACCTGGCCGATTTCGTCGGGGATGCCCCAAAAATCATAGCGGGCTGCGCCCCGCTCCCTGGCCCAGCCGATGGCCGCCCACTGAAGCGCGTGGTTGGGCATCCGGTTGCGTTCGGCGTCGCTGCTCGCGCCCCATACATACCAGGCCATCGGCCCACAATGCAGGACTACAATCGACGCCAGCACCTGTCCGCCATATTCGGCGTAGAGATAGACCCCGTGGCGAGGGACCAGCAGATCGAAGGCTTTGCGGTAGTAGTCAAAGCTATGCACCGCGAAGCCGTCCCGATCCCCGGTTGTCTCCATCAACGACTGAAAGTGGCGCAGATCGTCTGTTCCCCCCACCCGCACAGTCACCTCTTTGCGTTCGGCCAACCGGATATTGTAGCGCCATTTGCTCTTCATCCGGCCCAGAATCTCCTCTTCGCTGCCGGAGATGTCCAGCGTGATGGTGCTGCGCGGCTGCACAGTCTGGGGGCTGGGGCGAAAGCCGTAGCTGGCAAGACAGGTGCGGTTGGCTGACGTGTCGAGCAGGGAGGGTTCGATTTTGACAAAGGCCGCGCCTCGCGCCCGGGCAACAGAGTCGATCCGTTCCAACAAAGCCTGGGTAGTCGCCTCGTCCTGCCAGTCGGTCAGTGGCCCGCGGGGGAGATAGGCGAAGGTCAAGCCAGCGACGCGGCGGAAGAGCAGCAGCGCACCGGCCCGAATTTTCCCCCCGCCATCGGTCAGTGTCACCGTCTGGTGGGACCACTCGAACGCGCTTTTCAGCTCCCCCCAGGCCGATAGCTGCAAAAAGGTGGCCTGGGGGTGGCTTTCCACAAAGGCATCCCACGGCTGGGTGGAAGGGAAGGGGGTAACAGACATCACAGCAAACTCTTTCGCAATGCGGAATAATCGTTGCAGAGATCATACCATCCTGGGCAGGATTCTGGGAATCTGTGTTAGGAAGGCGCGAAGTGAGAACAGGCAGGCAGAGAATAATCCTTCGCTTTTCTGCGTGCCTTTCTCCCCTATAGTTTTCGGTCAGATTTGACAGGCTACAGACCCGTTGTTATAGTCGAATTTGACTCCGATTCCTGTTTGCCTTTGAACGCTTGGATATTCCGTGAACTATCGTTCCCTTTCCATCTTTCTCTTCTGTCTGGCTCTGTTGTGTGCTGGCTGTTTTGCGCCAATGGCTGGCAATTCCAACAAGCCACCGACCCAGGAGGTAGTTGTCTTTGCTGCTGCCTCGCTCACGGAAGTTTTTACCCAGATAGGCGCAGCTTTCACAGCAAACGATCCGCAAGCGAATCTCACCTTCAACTTTGCCGGTTCCCAGCAGTTGGCAAGCCAACTGGCCGAAGGCGCACCCGCCTCCATCTTTGCCAGCGCAGACCAGCACCAGATGAAGGCAGTTGTGGATTCCGGTCGGGTTGAGCCGGCAAGCGTTGCCCTTTTTGCCTGTAATCGGCTTGTAGTGGTCGCCAACAGGGAACGGATTACTTCCCTGGCTGATCTGGCCCAACCCGGTATGAAATTGGTCATCGGTGCGGAGTCTGTGCCCGTGGGTGTCTATACGCTGGCTTTTCTGGCCGCGTCTGCCACCGACCCGGCCTACGGCGAACCCTTTCGCCAGGATGTGTTGGGCAATGTGGTCTCCTATGAGCAGAGCGTGCGTGCGGTTCTGAGTAAAGTGCGGCTGGGGGAGGCCGACGCCGGGATCGTCTATGCCACCGACGCCCAGGTCGCATCGGCAACGACAACGGATGTGGCCGTACTGGAAATTCCCACTCATCTCAACCAGTTGGCTCACTATCAGGTTGCCTCCCTGCGGGATGGCTCTGCGCCGGAGATGGCCCGACAATTTATCGACTTTCTGCTTTCGTCCGAAGGGAAAGATTTGTTGACCGCGGCGGGCTTTTCCATCGATTGTACTGTGGCTGCTACTCCATGAAGTCAACTTCCCGCGTCTTTGTCACGCCCGTCACTCCCCATTCATCCCGCAGACCCGTCGCCCTGCATCAGCTCCCCGATATCTGGCGGGGGCTGGCGTTGCCTCTGCTGGCTTTTTTGTTGCTGCCCCTGGCTGCGCTGCTCTGGCGGGCGAACCTGGGCCAGTTGTGGGTACACCTGGCTGATCCCGTGGCGCTCCAGGCCATCCGTCTGAGCCTGCAAACGACCACAATCAGCGCCTTTCTGATCGTCCTGCTGGGCACCCCCGTGGCTTATCTGCTGGCCCGCCATGACTTTCCCTTGCGCCGGGTGGTGGACACGCTCATCGATCTGCCCACTGTGTTGCCTCCCGCGGTGGCTGGGCTGGGTCTGCTGATGGCCTTTGGGCGGCGGGGTTGGCTGGGTGCGCCTCTGGAACTGCTGGGCATTGAAATTGCGTTTACCTCTGTGGCAGTGGTGCTGGCTCAATTATTTATCGCCAGTCCCTTTTATGTGCGGACTGCCGCCGGTGCATTTGCCGGTATTGAGAGCGAATTGGAGCAGGCCGCCAGTCTGGACGGGGCCAGCCAGTGGCAGGTCTTTCGCTTTATTACCCTGCCCCTGGTGCGTATGTCCCTGCTCAGTGGGCTGGTGATGTCCTGGTCCCGGGCGTTGGGCGATTTTGGTGCGACGATTCTCTTCGCGGGCAATTTCCCCGGCCGCACCCAGACAATGCCCCTGGCCATCTACCTGGGCTTTGAGATGGATCTGGACGTGGCCCTGGCCCTT
Organism: Litorilinea aerophila; assembly: GCA_945905745.1. Lineage (GTDB taxonomy): Bacteria > Chloroflexota > Anaerolineae > Caldilineales > Caldilineaceae > JACQGT01. Next base: position 7,514 of record CAMDQF010000197.1, on the reverse strand, counting down.
TCGGTGATTCTGATCGCCTGCGCCTTTCTGGTGCTGATGCTTGTCAAATGGCTGTTGGCGGGGGAACGGGAATAGGGGATTGGGGATTGGGGACTGGAGTTGTCCGTCCCAATCCCCAGTCTCCAGTCCCCAATACTATGCAAATCATTGAAGCTGTACCCAACTTCTCAGAGGGCCAACGGATGGAGGTGGTGGATGCCATCGCCGCGGCCGTCCAGCAACCCGGCGTCCGCCTGCTCCACCGCACCAGCGATTGGGACCACAACCGCTCTGTATTAACCGTGGCCGGTGAACCAGAAGCTGTGCTGGCAGGGCTTTTTCGTGCTGTGGCTGTGGCCGCCGAACGTATCGACCTGCGCCAGCAACGGGGCGTCCATCCCCGGCTGGGCGCGACAGATGTGGTGCCGCTGGTTCCGCTGGAAGGCGTGCCGCTGGACGAGTGTGTGGCTCTGGCCCGGCGGTTGGGCAGACGGATCGGCGACGAACTGGGGCTGCCTGTCTATTTCTACGAAGCCGCGGCCAGCCGCCCCGAACGGCGCAATCTGGCCGATGTGCGGGCCGGGGAGTACGAGCGGCTGGCCGAGGAGATTCACCTGCCCCAGCGCCAGCCCGACTGTGGACCCGCCAGTGTCGGCCCGGCAGGCGCAGTGATTGTGGGGGCGCGCCCATTTTTGATCGCCTTCAATGTTTTCTTGAAGAGCAACGACGTAACAATCGCCAAACGCATTGCCCGCTCCATCCGGGAGAGCAGTGGCGGTCTGCCGGCGGTCAAAGCACTGGGTTTGCTGGTGAACGACCAGGCCCAGGTGAGTATGAATCTGGTCGATTTTCGCATCACACCGCCCCACGCGGTGGTGGCGCGCATTGCAGCCGAAGCCCGGCTGCTCGGTGTGGAAATCGACCACAGCGAGTTGATCGGCCTCCTCCCCCAGGATGCGCTGCTGGCCGCAGCGGCCCACGCCCTGGGCTTGCCCAGCCTGGGCGCGGATCGGGTGGTGGAGATGGCGCTCCGGCGTGCGATTGACGCAGGAATTCCTGATTCACTTTGACCGTATCCTTCGGGGCGTGCTACAATCTTGCCAGTATTTGGCATGTGTCGTGGGATTCAAGGCAGAGGCAATGAACGTAGCTCGGGCAATCCCCTGGCCGCAGTGGGTGCAAAGTGTGGCAGACGAGGCAAGTCTTCCTGGAAACGGGTTGGACTTGGCGATTGTCGTTCTCAACTACAACACCCGGGATCTGTTGGCCGCCGCTCTGGAATCGGTCTACGCGTCCGAAGGCGATTTCTCTTTTTCTCTCTGTGTGGTGGACAATGCCAGTCAGGATCGCAGCAGCCAGATGGTGGCGGAGCGCTTCCCCCAGGCCGGGCTGATCGCCTGTACAGAAAACCGTGGCTACAGCGCGGGCAACAACCGGGCCATCCGTCAATTGGGCTTTGGCGAAAGCGGGACGATTCTCGCTCATCTGCCCCGCTACGTGCTGCTGCTCAACCCGGACACTGAACTGCCGCCGGATGCTCTGGCCCGGATGATCGCCTTTATGGACGCACGGCCCCAGGTGGGTATGGCTGGCCCTCGTCTACGTCGACCGGACGGCTCGCTGGATCGGGCCTGTCGGCGCAGCTTCCCCACGCCGCTGGTCAGCTTTTATCGGATGACGGGTTTGAGCCGCCTCTTTCCCCGCAGCAAAGTCTTCAACGCCTACAATCTGGAATATCTGCCTGAGGACGCGGTCCACCCGGTGGATTCGGTGGTGGGGGCCTATATGCAGGTGCGGAGCGAGGCGATTGTCCAGGTGGGGCTGCTGGACGAGGCCTATTTTATGTATGGCGAGGACTTGGACTGGGCCAAGCGAGTGAAGGATAGGGGCTGGGAAGTCTGGTACAACGGCCAGGTCTCCGTGACCCATGTGAAGGAAGCGGCCAGCAAGCGCAGCCGCAAGGCCCGGTTGGCCTTCTACGAGGCGATGTGGATATTCTATCGCAAGCACTACCGGGCGACGACGCCCTGGCTGCTCGACAAAGCGGTGCTGGCGGGAATCGCTCTCTTTGGCGGGGTGGATATGGCCGGGCGCATCTGGCAGACGATGGGGCGAACCGCTCGATCGTCGCCGTCCGTATGATTTTCTGTCGAGCAGAAGCGTGAAACGGGAGGCGTGAAACGTGAAACGTAAGATCGTCCGGGTGATCTCACGTTTCACGCCTCACGTTTCCTCGCCCCTGTGGGTCTATGACTGTGCCATTCTAGGCAATCGAAAAGACTTCCTATGCAACAGGGCTTAACGACGAGTCCAATCGAAGAGTATCGAGCGCGTCGGGCGCAACGTCCGGGGCTGCTGAAGCGTCCCCAATTGCTCTTTATGCTGGCCCTGATGGTGGTGGACGTGGCCAGTGTCTGGCTGGGTTTCTGGTTCTCCTATCAATTTATCAGCAATGACCCCAATATTCTGATTGGCCCCTTCTCCGAATTCTGGCCTTTGCCTGCCTTCTCCAGCGGCCTGCTCCTGCTCTCCTTTTTCACCCAGCGCATGTACCAGCGCCGGCGGCCCATTGCCCATCTGGACGAATCCTACCGAATCACCACTCTGACAACGCTCAGCTTTCTCCTGGCGATTGCCATTACTTCCCTGCTCTGGCGGGACTTTGGCTATCATCGGATGTTTATCGTCATGGCCTGGCTATTGGCAACAGGGCTGCTGACGATTGGACGGCTGATCCACGCCCGGGTTCAGTGGCGTGCCCAGGCCCGGGGTGTGGGAGATGACCGGGTGCTGCTGGTCGGCGCGGGGGAGGTGGGCCAGATGATCCTGCAGAAGATCATCACCAATCCCAAACTGGGCTTTCAGGTGGTAGGGATCATCGACAACAGCAGCCGCCGCTCCGTGATGAGCGTACCTGTGATCGGGGCGATTGCCGACATTCCCCGCATCATTGACCAATACGCGGTAGACGAAGTGATCATCGGTCTGCCCGAAAGCAGCCATCAGGAAATCGTCGGCATCATCAGCCTGTGCGAACGGGAAAAGGTGGGCATTCGGGTCTTTCCCGACGTTTTCCAGATTATGGCCAGCGAAGTCACTATCGACGAGTTGGGCGGTCTGCCCTTGCTCACCATCCGGGATGTGGCTCTGCAAGGCTGGCGACTCACCCTAAAACGGGGGATGGATGTGCTGCTCAGCAGTGTTGGACTGGTTCTCATCAGCCCTTTTATGCTCTTTGTCGCCCTGCTGATCAAGCTGGACAGTCCAGGCGCGGTCTTCTATTCCCAGGAGCGCATGGGGCTGGACGCCCGGCCTTTCCGCATCGTCAAATTCCGCTCTATGCGCCAGGATGCAGAAAATCACGGCCCAGGCTGGACCCAGGAAAACGATCCCCGACGGACCAAATTAGGTTCATTTCTGCGTCGTTTCAACATCGATGAGCTGCCCCAGCTCTTCAATGTGCTGATTGGGGATATGAGTTTGGTCGGCCCGCGACCGGAGCGGCCCATCTACGTAGAGCAATTTCGCCAACGCATTCCCCGTTATATGGACCGCCACCGGGAGAAGGCCGGCATGACAGGCTGGGCACAGGTCAACGGTCTGCGGGGGGACACCTCCATCGCCGAGCGCACCAAATACGATCTCTGGTACATCGAGAATTGGTCCCTGACTCTGGACATCAAAATCATCCTGCGCACGATTGTGCAGACCATTGCCAGCAGCGGGGGAAATGCGTATTAGGGATTGGAGACTGGGGATTAGGGATTAGGGATCGGGGATCGGGCAGATGTGACTTCCCAGTCTCCGATCCCCAGTCTCCGATCCCCAGTCTCCAATCCCCTGTCTCCAATCCCCTGTCCCCAACTTCCTTTGACAGCATCTGGCCTGGATGCTATGATTTGGTTAGCACTCGCGGCGTGTGAGTGCCAGTTGTGAGAGCGTTTTATGTCCATCGATCCGGTAAGTGACCGACGCAAAGATCTGTTGCGCATCGTCGTACAAGAATATGTGGATACGGCCCAGCCTGTGGCCAGCCAGTCCATCGCGGACAAGTACAATCTGGGCGTCAGCCCGGCTACCATCCGCAACGATATGGCCGCCCTGGAACGGGAGGGGCTGTTGACCCATCCCCACACCAGTGCGGGGCGGGTTCCTACGGACGCGGGCTATCGCTACTTTGTCCGTTATCTGATCCCGAATATGGAACTGCCCAGCAGTGAGCGGCGGATGATTCAGCACCAGTTTCACCAGTCTCGGCGGGAGATCGACCAATGGCTGCGGCTGAGTACGGCCGTCCTCTCCCAGGCTTCCCACGGTGCTGCCTTGGCCACGACGCCCCGGGCTGTGCATAGCCGCATCAAACATCTGGAACTGATCGGCATCCGGGATGCGGTGGTGCTGCTGGTGCTGGTCTTGGAAGAGGGCGCCGTTAAGCAGCAGATCGTCTCGCTGGACGGCCCTGTCACCCAGGACGAATTGAGCCAGACCAGCAACGAACTCAACGAGCATTTTGCCGGGTCCGATGTGACCCGCATCGCCGCCCGGATGGAGTTGCTCTCCCCCCTGGCCCAGGACGTAGCCGTCTTGCTGGTGGACATGATGAAGCGGCTGGATGGAGCGGTGGGCGAACGCATCTACCGGGATGGGCTGGCCCAGATCCTGGAAGCGCCGGAGTTTGCCGAAGGCGAGAATGTGCGCCGGGTAGTCAGAGTGATGGAGCAGCGTTCTGTCCTGGAAGAGATTCTGAGCGAGTTGGTGGAGATCGACGATGTGCAAGTTCTCATCGCCGGGGAAGGGCGCTTTGTGGATTTGCAGGACATCAGCCTTGTCCTCACCCAATACGGCATCGAAAATCAGGTCACGGGTATCATCGGTGTCGTTGGCCCCCTGCGTATGCCCTATGGCCGGACAATCGGCGCGGTGCGCTATGTGGCGGCGCTGATGAGCGATCTGATGCACCAGTATTATGGAAGTCAGTAGCGCAGCTTGACGGAAGTTTCTGATACTTCATGTGGTGCGTGGTGCGTGAATTGGTACGGGGAGTACACTTAAGAGTCAGAATTGGCCTCGTTACCGAAGAACATAGCCATGCGCAAATGGCGGATGAACGTTTAGATTTACCGGTTGTTTCCACACAGACCTAGAAATGTGAAATGATGAACGAAGAAGTGATCAACGAAGAGGGCGCAGCCGTGGAAGAAACCGTGACGGCTGTGGAGAGTGAAGCACCCCATCTCAACGGGGATGGAATTGATGCAGGTCTGATCGACGGCGAAGTGGTGGAAGATCATACGACTGCGGAGGCCGAAGTCGTCATCGAAACCGCCGAAGATGTAATTGCCCGGCTGGAAAGCGAATTGGCCCAGGCCCGCGCCCAGGCCAATGACGCAGTTGACCGGATGCAGCGCACGGCTGCCGAGTTTCAGAACACCCGCAAGCGCCAGGAACGGCTGCTCCAGGAGAGTCTGGAACGGGCCACCCAGCGTCTGCTCGTGGCCCTGCTCCCTGTCCATGACGACTTCAGCCTCGCCTTTCAGAACCTCCCTGAAACCCTGACCCCCGAAGAGATGGCCTGGGTGAATGGCTTTAAACGGATTCACGACAAATTGGCTGGGCTTCTCAACGACGAAGGGGTGAAGGCTATCGAACCCGACGGCCTCTTTGACCCGGCCCGCCACGAAGCCGTGACCAACGAACCCAGCGCGGAAGTGGAGAGCGGCCATATCATTGCCACCCTGCGCACGGGCTATGTGCTCAAAGATCGGGTCTTGCGTCCCGCTCTGGTGCGGGTGGCCCAGTAAATTCAGTGAGCAGTTATCAGTGAACAGTGGAATCCGATAACTGATAACTGTTCACTGCTCACTGATAACTGCTCACTACTCACTACTCACTGACGAGACGCCAATGGCAGCCATGCACGTCCTGGCCACTCCGGCCAACCAGAGAACCGAGCGGGGAATACGTCCCTTTGATCTGGGGCGTGATCTGCGTGGCGTGGCCCGGCTGATCGCCGATGCCTTTGCCGATGAGTTGGATGCCCAGGGCGAGGCGGCCTTGCGTGAACTGCGCATAATGGGCCATATGAGCGGGCTGGTGCGTCTGCTCTCCCGCAGCACAGGCGAGTTTCAGGACGTTTTCAACGGCTTTGTCTGGATCGAAGATGGCAAGCTGGTGGGCAATGTGACTGTGCAGCGGGCAGCCAGCGGCAGCGCACGCTGGCAGATTGCCAACGTGGCCGTGGACCCCAACTACCGGGGACGGGGCATCAGCCGCAGTTTGATGGAGACGGCCCTGGAGTATGTCAGCGAAATGGGCGGAAGCTGGGCCGTCTTGCAGGTGCGGGAGGAGAACCAGATTGCCCGGGGTCTCTACAGCCGCATGCGTTTTGAGGAGATGGGCGGTTCGGTGGAGATGTACGCCAAGCGCCTGCCCAAATTCAACGACCATCCCGCTCTGGCCGGTCTCGCGCCTTTCTCCGCGGCAGACAGCACCCTCCTCTATGACCTGGTCAACAGCGAACAGAGCGCGGAATCCCAGTGGTGGCGGGCCGTCCGTCGGATCGATTTTGACGTGCCGATTGAGCAGGGCATCGGCGAATGGTTCAGCCGCCTGGTCGGTCGGGATCGGGTCTATCGCGTGGCCCTGCGCGACTTCACCGGTCGTTTCGAGGCCGCAGTGCAGTTGAATGCCCGTCGCTGGCAGGGGGAACATTCCCTGCAATTGTGGGTGCGCCCGGAAGCCCAGGAGCGCTACGAACGCAATCTGATCCTCTGGGCGCTGGCAACCCTGCAAGAATATCCCATCTGGCCGGTTGTCACCTCCCTGGGCACCTCCCACACCCAGGCCCGCTCCACCCTGGAAGAGTTTGGTTTTCAGGCCCGCACTACCCTTCTGACGCTGCGTCGGAAAATATGATGGGGACTGGGGATTGGGTATTTCGTGGGGACGATAGAAGGGCGACCCGAAACTTCAGCAGGTGAGAAAGGGCACAAACGGGCCGCGCTCACTTTTCTGGGCTACATTGCGCCCTCCACCCTTTACTCGTAAGCGTCCCAACGAATTTCCAGGTCCCCAGTCCCCAATCTCTAATCCCCCACCAGGAGCTCTCTATGTCCAAACTGATTCTCCGTCTCGTGATCAACGCTGCCGCGCTGTGGGTGGCTGCCCTGGTCGTTCCCGGCATTCGGCTGGGAGAGGGACCAGAGGTGGCTGTTACCAGTCTGCTGCTGGTGGCCCTCATCTTTGGCCTGATCAATGCGCTGATCAAGCCGATTGTGAAGCTAGTCACCTGTCCGGCCTACATTCTCACCCTCGGCCTTTTTACGTTTATCGTCAACGCCGCTATGCTCCAACTCACAGCCTGGGTCTCCAACGGCACGCTGACCATCGACCGTTTTTTCGATGCCCTCCTCGGCGGCATCGTGATCAGTATTGTCAGCACACTGCTGAGTATCTTTGTGTCGGAAGACGACTAAAGGGAGTTGTCAGTTATCAGTGAGCAGTAAGCAGTCTCGCGATCTCGACGACTGCTCACT
>CAMDQF010000196.1 GCA_945905745.1 Litorilinea aerophila | reverse complement strand
GTGGAATCATCGGTATCCTCCCAGTCAACTCCAATCGCACTATTGTCGTTGTCTGAATTCTACCGCTTTTCCTTTCACTTTACCTGACTTTCTTGTTCTTCTGTTGTTAAATTACCTATTCAGCCCCTTTGTAGCTGCAAAAGTCGAGTGTGTACTCTGCGAAATATGCGTTCCTCTCAGAATCCGTGCAAAGCCTTCCAATCCGTGTGCATCCGTGTCCGTTTGTTAAACGCCACCGGCGGAGAAGGCATCGTTGACCACTTCCCGCGCCTCGCCAATGAGCCGTTCCAGATGGGCCTCGCCCCGGAAGCTCTCGGCGTAGATTTTGTAGATTTCCTCGGTGCCCGATGGGCGGGCGGCAAACCAGCCGTTCTCCGTCGTCACTTTCAGCCCGCCGATAGCCGCATTGTTGCCCGGCGCACGGGTCAATTTGGCGGTGATGGGTTCCCCGGCCAGTTCCGTGGCCGTCACCATCTCTGGGGAGAGGTTGCTCAGGACAGCCTTCTGCGCCCGGTTGGCCGGGGCGTCGATGCGGTTGTAGACTGGGCTGCCAAAGCGCTGCTCCAATTCGGCATAGTGTTCGCCCGGGTCCCGGCCCGTCTTGGCTACAATCTCCGCGGCCAGCAGGTCCAAAATAATGCCGTCTTTGTCGGTTGTCCAGACTGTGCCGTCCATGCGCAGGAAGGAAGCCCCCGCGCTCTCCTCCCCGCCAAAGCCGTAGGAGCCATCCACCAGCCCATCCACGAACCACTTGAAGCCAACCGGCACTTCGGCCAACCGCCGCCCCAAATGGGCCGCCACCCGGTCGATCATCGACGACGAAACCAGCGTCTTGCCCACCGCGGCGTCAGCCCGCCAGCCGGGGCGGTTCTGGAAGAGATACCAGATGGCGACGGCCAGGTAGTGGTTGGGGTTGAGCAGTCCGCCACTGCGGCCGCTGCTGCGGGTGACGATGCCGTGGCGGTCAGCGTCCGGGTCGTTGCCAAAGGCGATGTCGAACTGATCTTTCAGCCCAACCAGACTCGCCATCGCATAGGGGGAGGAGCAATCCATACGGATTTTGCCGTCCCTGTCCACAGTCATAAAGGCAAAAGTGGGATCGACGCGGGGGTTGACAACTGTCAGGTTCAGCTCGTAGCGTTCGGCGATGGGTGCCCAATAGCCGATGCTGGCCCCGCCCATCGGGTCTGCGCCGATTTTGAGACCTGCCCCAGCGATGGCCTGCATATCCACGACGCTGCCCAAATCAGCTACATACGGGGTGATGTAATCGTAGGCTTGTACATTCGACGCGGCCAAGGCTTTGCGCAGGGTCATCCGCTGCACGCCATTCAGTCCGCTGCGCAAAAAGTCGTTGGCTGCGGTCTGGACGACTTTTGTGGTGGAGGTGTCGGCTGGCCCACCGCTGGGGGGATTGTATTTGAAGCCGCCGTCCCCTGGCGGGTTGTGGGAAGGGGTGATGACAATCCCATCGGCCAGACCAGTGGTGCGTCCCCGGTTGTGAGCGAGGATGGCGTGGGAGATGACCGGCGTGGGGGTATAGCCCATCCCGGCCTGGTAGCGGACTTCCACACCGTTGGCCGCCAGCACTTCGATGGCCGAAGCCAGGGCCGGCTCGGAAAGGGCGTGGGTGTCCATACCCAGAAAGAGCGGCCCGTCGATGCCTTCGCCCTTGCGATAGTCGGCGATGGCCTGGCTGATGGCGAGGATGTGGTCTTCGTTGAAGCTATTTTCAGTGGAGGTGCCCCGGTGGCCCGATGTGCCAAAGCTCACCTGCTGGGCCACGTCTCCGGCGTCCGGGTGGCCGGTGTAATAGGCCGAGACAAGACGGGGGAGATTTGCCAGCAGCTCAAAGGGGGCCGGCTTTCCCGCCAGTTGGTGTATGGACATCGCTTCACTCCTCTCAAAACACTAAATCCAAAGTCTTGGCAGATCGGATATTCAGCAAACGTCATCAACCGCCCGCCGGAGTCGCCCGCGCAGCCTGGATGTTTTCCAGCAACACCCGGTGTACACCGGGCTGTCCATTGCTGGCAATCAGGCCAGTCGCGCCAAAGGCGTAGGGGTTGCCCGCGTAATCGGTCACAATGCCGCCCGCTTCGCTCACCAACAGCAGGCCCGCTCCCACATCCCAGGGGTTCAGAAAGCCTTCCCAGAAGCTGGAATAGATGCCCGCGGCCACGTGGGCCAGATCAAGCGCGGCGGACCCCATACGGCGTATATCCCGGCAGAAGGGCGAGATACGCACAAATTCCCGGTAGTTGTTGTCCTCGTTCAACCCCCGATGGGTGGGGAATCCCGTGCCCACCAGCCCCGCGCCCAGCGTTTCGGCGCGACTTACCCGCATCTGCTCTGTGCGGCCATCGGCCCAAGTGCGCCACGCACCGCCGCCCGCTTCGGCCCAGAAGATTTCGCCGTAGGGCAGATGGAGCGTCACTGCCAGGAGTGCTTTGTCTCGCTGATAGAGCGCCACATTCACCGCCCACCAGGGCACGCCGGAGGCGTAATTGGTGGTACCGTCGATGGGGTCCACCAGCCAGTAGAACTCTGTACCCGGCGGTTGGTTGCTCTCTTCCCCCCAAAAACCGATGGAGGGATCGAGGGCGGTCAGCTTTTCCCGCAACAGCTTCTCGCTGGCCAGGTCGGCTTCTGTGACCAGATCGTAGGCGTTGGCTTTGGTGCGGATGGCACTCAGGCCGGCCTGCATTTCCACCGTCAGTTGTCCGGCCTGGCGGGCAATGGCAATCACAGCTTCCCGCTCAACGGGCAATTTGGTCAGGTGGGACAATTACATCTCCTCCCGATAGGCGAGGCCCCGACGCTGCTTCTCGGTCATTGTGGCGCTACGGATCAGTTCCCGTACATCCCCAGGATTGGTAATGTTGTTCAACGTATATTCCGGGTTGCTGGGGTCGTTGCTCACAATTGTGACATCGCCCACATTCAGGGTCCGCTCGCCTACGTGCTGGCGCACAGTCGTGTCCCGCACCCGCACCAGTTCGATCTCTTCGATGCTGCGGCCCAGCAAGCCACGGATGACCCGAATGCGCTGACTGGTCAGCTCGTAGCGGATGCCGATGCTGAGAAAGGGACGGCCTGACCAGAGCAGCACTTCTTCGGCGGCTGGATCGCCGGTCTGTTGCGCGGCTGGGGCAATGGCCCGGTCACCTTCACTTTCAATAGTATCCAACGCGGCAAAAACCCCGTCGGCTAGGGCATTGACGACGGCCTGCAATTGGGCCTGGGGGATGGCGTCCACATTCACGCCGCTCTCGGCCAGGGATTGGTAAAATTGAGATGTGACAGTATTGCGTACCTCTTGCCGATTCATATGTGCTCCTCGCGGGCTGCAATGCCCAAAAAACAGGGGAAAGAAACGATGGGAGTATCATAGCATCTGCCCCCAGCCAGCGCAACCGGATCACACTCTGGTTTGGTTTTCCACCCCTTTTTAAGGTATAGTAAGAGGTGCAAAACGGAACATTTGTTCACATCTCTCTGGTTGTGAATTTGGCTGGAAGATTCACTGCACAAGAGAAATACTCTCGCAGAGATGCAGGAGCGCAGAGAAATCCAGGAAAGGAATCCGTTCCTATCCCTGTTTATCAGCGTTCATCAGTGGCTCACATAGAAAGGAATCGAACGTGGAAATCACCTGGTACGGACTCTCCTGTTTTCGCCTGCGCGAGAAGGGGATGACTGTCATCTGCGACCCCTACGACAAAAGAGCGGTGGGGCTTTCCATGCCCAAGATAAAGACCGACATTGTGACCATCAGCCATGACCGGCCCGGCCACAACGCGGTTTCGGCAGTGACCGGCGAGCCGAAAGTCTTCTCCGGTCCCGGCGATTTCGAAGTGGGCGGCGTGCTGATCACGGGGTTGACCACCTATCACAAAGCGGCCAGCGGCGAAGCGCCCGAACGCAACATCGCCTATTTTTTTGACTTTGACGGCTTCACAGTCGGTCATCTGGGCGATTTGGGGCAGATTCCCCACCAGCGCCAGGTGGAAGAGTTGGGTGAGATCGATGTGCTGCTCGTCCCGGTCAGCGGCCACAACACATTAGACGCCTCGCGCATGACGGAGGTGATCAGTCTGCTGGAGCCCCGTATCGTCATCCCTATGCACTATCTACACGCTGGTCTGGGCCAAGCCATCGGCGAGACGCTTGAATCGGTGGACAAGTTTCTCAAGGAGCTGGGCGTGGCCGAGCCAGAGACCGTCTCGACGCTCAAAGTGACCAAAGGTCAGTTGCCCGAAGAGACCCAAGTGATTTTGCTGGAGCCCTCGGCTTCTTGAACAAGTTTGACGCTCCTTTGACCAGTGTGTATACTATACAGGTCGCTCTTACCCAATAACTATTTGTAGAGGCGCTGCTTGCTGCGCCCGTCTCTGATAGAACGCTCAATCCAATCACAAGGAGGAATTCCATGGCTTTTACCCTTCCCGCACTGCCCTACGCCCACGATGCCCTAGAATCAACGATTGATACAGCCACAATGCAAATTCATCACGGCAAGCATCACAACGCCTATGTGACGAATTTGAACAATGCAATTGCCGGCACCGAGTGGGAAAGCAAGAGTATTGAGGATATTTGCCGCCAGATCGACCAGGTGCCAGAAAAGATTCGCACAGCCGTTCGCAACAACGGTGGTGGTCACGCCAACCACAGCCTCTTTTGGGCAATTATGGCTCCCAATGCTGGTGGAGCGCCTACTGGTGCTTTGGCCGATGCCATCAACGCCAAATGGGGCTCTTTTGCTGATTTCAAAACCGCATTCAAAGCCCTGGGCGTAGGGCGCTTTGGCAGCGGCTGGGCCTGGCTGGTTGTGAAGCCCGGCGGCGCGCTGGACGCTTACAGCCTACCCAACCAGGACAGCCCGCTGATGCAGGGCGACACCCCCATCCTGGGTGTGGATGTCTGGGAGCACGCCTACTATCTGAACTATCAGAACCGCCGCCCGGATTATCTGGAAGCCTGGTGGAATGTAGTCAGCTGGGATGCAGTTGCCGCCAACTACGCCGCCGCCTAGCCGTAACCAGAGTTCTGTAAGCGTGACAAAAACCGGACTTCCTGCGGGAAGTCCGGTTTTCGATTGGAAAGGGCAGAAGCCGATGGCGAGCCAACTCCCAAAGAGCGGTTGGAAAGAGATTTTTGCCTGGCGACTGGGCCGACGCCGGGCCTTCCGGATGGAAGGAGAGTCGATGACGCCGACTCTGCCGCCAGGTGCGCTGATCTTCTTTGATCCCGCAGCCTATGACGAGCAGCCTCCTCAGATCGGAGATGTGGTGATCTCCCGTCATCCCTTTCAGTCAGATGTACAGATTGTCAAACGGGTGGCGGAGATTCGGGAGGATGGGCGCTACGCACTCCTCAGCGACAATCCGGCGGTGAGTGACAACTGGGGATTGGGCGCAATGCCAGGCAGTCACATTTTGGGGCGGGTGACGAGCCGCTTGAAGTAACAAAAAGGGCCGGACTTCTGAGAAGTCCGGCCCTTTTGATTGGTAGAGTTCAGCGGCGACCGCGCGGGTCCAGAGCGTCGCGCAGACCGTCGCCCATAAAATTGATACCGAGGACAGTGAGAAAGATTAGAATGCCGGGTATGAGGGCAAGCCAAGCCGCCACTTGCAGAAACTCGCTGCCATCTGTCACCAAACGCCCCCAGGTCGGTGTATCGGGCGGAAAACCAACGCCCAGGAACGATAAAGTCGATTCCGTGATGATGGCATTGCCGATCTCCAGGGTGGCGGCCACAATAATGGGGCTAAATGAGTTGGGCAGAATGTGTTTGAACATAATCGAACGGTGGGTTGCGCCGATGCTGACGGCGGCTTCGACAAACTCTTTCTGTTTTAGCGAAAGAAAAGATGCACGCACAATGCGCGCGGTTGACATCCACGCCAAGCCGCCGATCATTATCACTACAATCAAAAAGATGCCTTGCTGCTGTCCAAACGCCTTTGTCATCGGCTCGCGGAATAGGTAAACGGTGAGCAAAATAAGCGGCAATTGGGGCAAGGAGAGAAAGAGGTCCGTGATCCGCATAAGAATTTGATCAGTTTTGCCGCCAAAATAGCCAGCCACCGAGCCGATAACGGAACCCAAAAGAACGGCAATCGCCATAGCCACAAAGCCAACCGCCAGCGAGATACGCCCGCCAAAGAGGACACGCGCCAACATATCACGGCCCAAGAGGTCTGTACCCAAGATATGATTCGGCGACAGGGGAGGCGCGAAAACCGCAGCGAAGTCGAGGGCTTCTGGATCGACCGGATAAAGAAGGGGGCCGAAGATCGAAGCGATCACAAATAATGTAAGCAAAACCAGGGCAGTCATGGCCAGCTTATGTCTACGAAACCGCTGCAAAGCATCTCCCCACAAGGTGCGCGGAGAGCTGGAGAATTGACGGCTCTGGGTTGCAGATTGCGTTGCCGCGATCTTGACATTCTTCTCAATTGCGAGATTTACGTTCGCCATAGATGCCTTTCTCGACCAATCTCAAACAACTTAACTGTAACGTACCCGGGGGTCAAGCACACCATAGAGAATATCCGCCACTAAGTTGAACGTGACAGTCAGCACAGCAAAGATAAATGTAATTGCCATGACAACCGGCGTGTCGCTGTTCTGAATGGAAGTAATCAACAATTGCCCGATGCCATTGACGCGAAATAGATTTTCGGTAATAATCGCGCCGCCAAAAACCGTAGGAACACCCAGCGCAATCAGCGTAACCACAGGGATCAGACTGTTGCGCACCACATGACGCCAAACCACTATCTGTTCACCCAAGCCTTTGGCGCGCGCCGTGCGCACATATTCCAGAGGCAAGTTGTCCAGCATAGTCGAGCGCATGAAGCGGGTGAAGGCGGCGGTCTGTTGCACAACCAGGACAGTAATGGGCAATATCATCTGCTGTAGATACTGCATAAAACTGCCCCAATCGACCACCTGCAATGTAGAGCTGTATACGATGGGAAACCAGCGCAGGCTAACAGCAAAGACAAGAATCAGTATAATACCTGTAAAGAAGGAGGGTATCGATGAACCGATAAAAGAGAAGATCGTGGCAATCTGGTCAAACACAGAGTATTGTTTGACGGCGGAGAGAATCCCAATCGGGATAGCGAGGAAGATGGCGATCAGATAGGCCGAGCCAACCACCTGGAGGGTTTGGGGCAGCCGTTGGCGCAAGAGATCGATGACCGGGGCTTTGGTCGCAAAGGAGAAGCTGAAATTGCCCTGAAACATTCCCGTCAACCACTTATAGTATTGAACATACCAGGGCTGATCAATCCCTAATTGATGGCGAATCAACTCACGGGTCGATTCAGGAATGGCGGGGTTAAGGGCAAATTGGGCGAGGGGATCCCCAGGCGCAAGTGCCAAAACGACAAAGATCACCAGACTAATAATCAGCAAAGTGGGGATGGCAAGCAGCGTGCGCCGGAGGATAAATTGACCCATGCAATCACTCCTGTGTACTGATTTCTAAAGCCAACGAATATCTGTGGCAGGCTTATGCAATAAAACAAATCTCAGAATCGATCAATCCTCCGATTCGAAAGAATCAATCGATTCTGAGATTGAAGAGCCCAACAGAACGCTATGCAACGCTTCTGGCTATTCAGCACATTCCGGGAGCCGGTCAGCAGAGACGACAACTCGGCAAGAGTTGGCCGATCGATTCCCGGAATGTGATTTGCGCCAAACTACTCGGATCGCTTCCAGGTCGCGATGTTCCACAGATTGGAGTCGAAGGTGTTGTAAGTCGGGCCTTCGATGTTCTTGGCCTTGGCCGATGGGGTGGCACGGTTCATC
The DNA here is from genome assembly GCA_945905745.1 of Litorilinea aerophila. Classification (GTDB taxonomy): domain Bacteria; phylum Chloroflexota; class Anaerolineae; order Caldilineales; family Caldilineaceae; genus JACQGT01. The sequence continues at coordinate 5,023 of CAMDQF010000196.1, read as the reverse complement.
AACGGGATGATCGCCACGTCATTGACCAGAATATCGTTGAGTTGGATCGCCATCTCGGCCCGCTTGGCCAGGTCGAACTCCGATTTGTACAGCTCATAGAGTGCATCGTACTCGGGGTTGCAATAGCGACCATCGTTGCCACCCTGCCAGCTATTGGCCTGGGAGTTGACCTTATCGCAGACCCAGCCCTCGAAGTAAGAGGTCGGATCCGGGCTTTCCGGGCCGTTGGTGTACATCTGAATGTCCACATACATCTTGTTCAGGGTGTCGGGGTTGCCCGGATCGCCGCTGAAGAAGACGCCAGCGTCGATCGCCTTCAAATCCACCTGAATGCCGATCTCGGCCAGATTTGCTTTGATAATCGACTGTTCGCCCTGGCGCAGGGGGTTGATCGAGGTCTGGAATGACATTTTCATTGTAACGCCATCTTTGTCACGCAGACCGTCGCCGTCGCTGTCCACCCAGCCTGCCTCATCCAAGAGCGCCTTGGCACCCTCCACATCCCGTTCGCAGGAGGTGTTCGAGGAATTGAGCGGGGTGGGCACGACCAGAATGTTGCAGGTCGCCTCACCGGTAGGCCCGTAGAGTTGTTCGTCAATCGCCGCCCGATCAATCGCCATATTGATGGCCTGACGCACGGCCAGTTCGGTCAAGAAGGGGTGCGCCTGATCTGGCTCACTGCGTTTCTCGGCCAATGCCGGATCGGGATTGGTGAAGTTGACGACGATACGCTCCACGCCAAAGGAGCCACCAGCCAACGCATCACATTGTCCAGCCGCCAGGATGGGATCGAGCACGGCTTTCTGGATCTGCAAGTTCCAGGAATAGTCAACCTCTCCGGTTTCACAGGCAGCACGCGCCGCGGAGGTGGCATCGCCGCCGCCCTTGATTTCGACAGTATCGAAATAGGTGTTGGCGTTGTCACGGAAGTTTTCGTTGCGTTCGTAGGTCACTGTATCGCCGGGTTTGAATTCCTTGAGCTTCCAGGCGTTGGTGCCGATGGGGGCCAAATTGGCCGCCTGGCAGGCAGCGTCGGTGATAGCCGCTGCGCCGATGCAGTTTCCGAACTGGGCCTTCTGCAAAATCATGCCTTGATTGCCGACAAAGGCCACGTAGGGATTGGCCTGTGGCTCGATCCACGTCACCTTGACAGTGGTGGCATCCAGCGCTTCCACATTGGCAATGTCGTCATAGTTGGCCAGGGTGGTGGCGGCTGTCTCTGGGTTGGAGGCATACTGCCAGGTGAAGATCACATCTTCAGCCGTGAAGTCGCTGCCATCGGACCATTTGACGCCCTCTTTCAACTTCCAGGTGACGCTTGTGCCATCGGCAGCCACGCCACCGTTTTCCACCGTGGGAATCTCGGCGGCCAGATAGGGAATGTACTGGTCCTCGAAGCTGATACGGGCCAACGATTCAAGCATGACCGCTGCCGCATCAAAATCCTTTGTTCCGCTTGACTGATGCGGGTTGAGGATAGTGGGGGCCTGCCAATAGAGGATCTTCAAATCTTTCCCGGTGCGCATAATCGTAGGCGCTGCCGCTTCCGCGGCGGCGGCCGGAGCGGCTTCTTGCGCAGCGGGCGCAGCACTGGGCTGGACCGGCATGGCTGCCGGACAGGCCGCCAGCAACAGTGCCAGGCCCGCCAGCAGCACGACTAAGCGGATAGAACGGCTTACTTTGAGTAAATGCATGAGCTTCTCCTTGTTGAAAGTAAATCGATAAAAAAACACGGGGTAGAATAAATCGATATAGCTTACAGTGGAAACCGGCGCATAGGATCAGCGCCTGTTTTCACACCAAACAACCAGGTGGCAACAGTTGAACGTATAGGAAGCAAGATGCCAAAAGTGGTAGTTCCGGTCAACATCATCAGCGATGTAAGACACTAGTCAGGTCATACTCAGGGGAATTGAGTGAAACGAGACGCCACTAACAAGAGAGAGAAGTTTGAAGTTCCCTTGGTTGGGGACGATCCTACAATTTTTTTCTCTGCTTGTCAAACTGGCTGAAAGCGCTTTACGAAGTCTGCGACGCCGGGGAGCTCTCGGCAAAACGCAAAAGAGCCGCCTGGACATTGGCTGGAATGTGTCGCGCCCGCTGTTTCAAGAAATCCAGAATGCGTTGGGCGGTGATTCCTTCGCCGGCTGCCCGTTGCAGACTGCGCTGATTGATCTGGTAGACGAACTGTGGATAGCTGGCCTGCCACTGGGCAAAGCGCTCGACCCGGAAACGGTCAGTCAGGGGTGTGCCAAAAGGGATGCGGATCGTATAATCCTCCCCCACCACCAGCGGACTGCGGGCAACCTCCTCGGGAAGAGGCACATTGTGACCCAGCCAGCCAGCCCCCAATGGACTGAGCGATACCAACATATCGTCCCCCGCGGATGGCTCGGCCAGGCGAAAGGCGTGAAGCCAATAGAGTGGCCCACTGAAAAGGAAGCGCAACAGAGCGCCCTCCACCCTCTCCCAATTCTCGAAACCTTTGAGGAACTCCTTCGTAGAGCTATCGCGGATATACCAACTTTCGTAATCGCCTGTGGGTCGTTGAAAATCCGGGGCCGTCTCTTTGATGGCCTCGATCAGATCGGACTGGCTGTACCAGAGACCGGGCTGCAAACGGGCCAGCAGCCCAACGACGACCTCCCGGGTGCGCTGGGGTTCGTTGCGCCAGTTGCCACCGGAACAGTCCAGGCCGGGCGTGCGCAGGAGATCGTTCCAATCGGGCGAGGCACGCCAGCCTTCCCACAGGGCAAACACCTGCTCCTGGCGGTTCTGTTCCAGAAAGGCGTAGACCCGGTTGCCATTCAACCGCACCCGCTCGCCATCCCGACGCAGCAGGCCCAGCCGGTTGACGAGATGGAGCAGGAGAGCCAGGCGCACATCTTCCACCCGCTGACCGTCACCTGTCTCCTGGGCACCCGCCGAAAGCACAAAACCGTCGGTGGATTGGAGCCGCTTGACCAGCAGAGTTACGTCGTCAGGGTGGGGTCCCCGCTCGGTCATGCGTAGACCGTCCGTGTGCAGAAAACCGAGCAGAGAGCCGATATCTTCCAGAAAAGTCTCTTCGTCCACCAGCATCCGGGCAGCAGGCGGCGGCGGCACGGGAATTACAGCCAGCCCTTCCCCGTCCTCGGCAGAGGCGGGCTTGGGCAGCCAGGGGATCACATCTTTGGGAATGTAGACAATCGTGTGGGCATTCTGGCCCGCGCCTTTGAAGCCCCGGCCCAGCAGTCCGTAGTAGTAGAGCAGCTCGGCCACGCTCTCCGGCGCGTGCCAGGGCTGCTCCCGTTCCAATTTGGCTGGTCCCATCTGGCGGATGCTGCCAAACTCCCGGCTGAACTGGGCTTCGCTCTGTTCTCCCCCGTCGGTCAAAAGGGCATCCAGCGCGGCCTGGGCCTGGGGGTGATAGTCCACCACCTCCTGATAGGCCATCAGCACAGAGGTGGGATCGGAGACCTGGGCGGCCAGCACATCGATTGCCTCCCGGCGATTTTCGGCAGCATCTAAAAAGGCACCGCGCAGCTCGGCGATGACCTGGAGCAGAATATCGGGATAGTCGTCAAACATCTGGCCGGTGGTAGGCATAGAAGGTATCTGGACAGGTTGGTTGTAGGCAGCTTTAGGATTTATTGTCACGCAGGCAAATTTTCGTTATACTTGTCCCCAATACGGGGCCTATACAGGTCCCCTATCTGTGGAAGGAATTGAGAGACAATGGCAAACAACAAAACAGACCCACAAGGAAGTAGTTGGAATATTGCACACATTTTACGGGATATGGCCGTAACTTGGCAACTGATGGGAGACCCGCAGGTTTCTGGGCTGCTCAAACTGGCGCTGCCGGTCTTTGCATTCCTCTATTGGGTCTCTCCCATCGATCTGCTAGTGGGAATGCCTTTCGACGATATTGCGGTTCTGGTCCTCGCCAGCCGGCTCTTTGTCCAGTTGGCCCCACCCGCTGCGGTGGAGCGGGCGCGGCGCAAGTTGGGGCGTTTCGGCGGCTATACAACCCCTCCGGCGGATCAGCCAGGACGGGATGGGTGGGACGACAGCGACGGCAAGACGATCCCCGGCGAGTGGCGGGTGGTGGATGATTGAGGACAATCGGACACAAATTGACAGCAAGTGTATATTAGAGCAATATACAAATGAAGAATATCTTGTCCGAGTGCGTTGGTTTTCAATGGGATGAAGGAAACCGGGAAAAGAATTGGAATCTTCATCAAGTCACGACGGCTGAATGTGAAGATGTATTCTTCAACATTCCCCTCATCCTACGGGCTGACACTGGGCATTCACAACGAGAAACTCGCTATTTTGCTTTGGGGCAGACTGATTCCGGCCAATGGCTGTTTGTCTCTTTTGTAGTCCGCAACAATTTAGTGCGTGTCATTTCTGCCAGAGATATGAACGAACGAGAGTCGCGAGAATATGATAGACAGATTCAAAGAGATTCCAGAATTCGCGGACGAAGATGAGGAACGCGCATTTTGGGCAACGCATGATTCAACAGAGTACATCGATTGGGAAAAGGGCGAAGCTGTAGTTTTCTCAAAACTGCGGCCATCAACCAAGACAATCTCATTGCGTATGCCTGAGTTGATGCTAAACGAACTTCGTCTTATTGCAAACAAGTGGGATGTACCATATCAGTCGTTGATCAAAATGTTTCTGAAAGAACGGATTGACCAGGAGTTGGTGCGTTCCAGTGAAATTTTGCCTTCATTGACGCCCGAATAGACCGCAAGTCAATCGAATTGGGTGTGTTCAAAATGAGTTGGAGAGACGATAGCCGCGGATTCCAGGAAGCGCGGATTGACCTGCGCAGAGCGAGGCAAATCCGCGTCACCCCTGATCCGCGGCTATACGCCCTGCCCTATAACTCATTTTGAACACACCCAATCGAATTTTTATCGGCTTTTCATTGTCACTCAGACGGATCAGCCGCCGCAGAATGGGTGGACGACGACAGCGACGGCAAGACGATCCAAGGGGATTGGCGGGTGGTGGATGATTGAGA
>CAMDQF010000195.1 GCA_945905745.1 Litorilinea aerophila | reverse complement strand
ATTGGGGCTGGACCGCCCGGTGGTAGAGCAATATCTGCGCTACATGGGCCGCTTGTTGCAGGGCGATCTGGGCAAGTCGATCCGTACACGCCGCCCTGTGGCCGACGATCTGCGCGATTTTCTGCCCGCCACCATCGAACTCTCACTGGCCGCGCTGCTGGTCTCGCTGCTCCTGGGTATTCCCCTGGGGATGCTCGCCGCTCTGCGCCGCAACGGGCTGGTGGATGCGGGAGCGCGCCTCTTCGCCCTGGCGGGTGGCTCCATGCCCATCTTCTACGTCGGCCTGCTCGTCCTCGGCCTTTTCTACCGCCAATTGCGCTGGTTTCCTGGACCGGGACGCCTGGACGCCGTTCTCAATGCCCCTGCACATTTGACAGGCATCTACACACTGGATGCCTTGCTGTCAGGCAACTGGCCTATTTTCCAGAACAGCCTGGCCCATCTGATCCTGCCAGCAGTCACCCTGGGCTATTTTTCCACGGCAGTACTGCTGCGTATGACCCGTTCGGCTATGCTGGAAGTGTTGCAGCAAGACTACGTGCGCACGGCCAAAGCCAAAGGGCTGGCGGGCAAGGTTGTCGTCTGGCGGCACGTACTCAAGAATGCGCTGCCGCCGGTGCTGACCACAATGGGCATCACTTTTGGCAGCCTGCTCAGTGGGGCCGTGCTGACCGAGACGATTTTCAATTGGCCGGGATTGGGACGCTATGCCACCACTTCGGTGACGACCCTGGACTTCCCCGCGGTGATGGGGGTGACGCTGGTGGCAGCGATTGTCTATCCGATGGTCAATACACTGGTGGACATCGGCTATCGTTTCGTTGATCCACGGGTAGGGGTAGAATAGATGGCAGTTCGCACCACTTCCAGTGCCCGCACAAAATTCTTCCGGGGGCTACGAAAAGACCCGACAATGCTGTTGGGTCTCTCCCTGCTAGCTATTTTTATCCTTCTGGCTCTTTTTGCGCCGGTACTCAGCCCGGTGGACCCTATCCACCAGAACATCTCTGCCAGCCTGACTGCGCCCGGGCCAGACTTTCTATTGGGCACGGATAAGCTGGGGCGGGATATTCTCAGCCGTATCCTCTTTGGGGCGCGCATCTCTCTCTTTGTGGGCTTGGCGGTGGTGGCTGGAGCCGGGCTGTTCGGTTCGCTAGTGGGGTTGTTCGCCGGTTATGCCCGGGGCTGGGCTGACGAGGTGTTGATGCGGGTGACGGACATCTTCTTCGCTTTCCCCAGCCTGATTCTGGCGATGGCGATTGCCGGTGCGCTGGGGCCAAGCCTGCGCAATGCGCTGATCGCAGTGGCGGTGGTCAGTTGGCCGGTCTATGCCCGGCTGATCCGGGGGCAGGTGCTCGTCCTGCGCGAACAGGAGTTTGTGCAGGCAGCGCGTGCTATCGGTGTCTCTGACACGCGTATCGTCCTGCGCCATCTGCTGCCCAACACACTGGCCCCGCTGCTGGTCCAGGCCAGCTTCGATATGGGTGCGGTGATTCTGAGTGTGGCCGGACTTTCCTTCATCGGCTTTGGCGCACAGCCACCCACGCCGGAGTGGGGCGTGATGATCAGCGAAGGGCGCAATTATATCACCACCCAGTGGTGGTTGACGGCTGTGCCCGCCGCTGCAATTCTATTGCTGGTGGCGGCCTTCAATCTGATCGGCGATGGGCTGCGGGACTTGCTGGATCCGCGTTTGCGCAAGTGAAAACGGATCAGTCTCAACGGTATACTCAAAACATCAACTTGTCCTTCGGCGACATCACCATACAATTACGATATTCCACTCTATGCCTGCTTCCCATCTGCTCTTTGGTTCCGACGCACAGACCGCCCTCCGCACCGGCTTTGATCTTCTCGCCAGGACTCTGGAAGTAACCCTTGGGCCTGAAGGCAATCTGGTGGGGGTGGAGCGCACAAACCGCCGCCGCCCACCGGAACTGCTCTCTGATGGCGCGGCCGTGGCCCGGCATATTGCGGGGTTGCCCAATCCCCACCAGGGGATGGGGGCCTATCTGGCCCGGCATATCGCCTGGCAAGTCGAGGAGGCTGTGGGCGATGGCGCAACCACTGCGGTTGTGCTGGCCCGCCACATCCTCAACGACGGTCATCGCCACATTGCCGCGGGTTACAATGCGATGAGCCTGCGCCGTGGCATCGAGCGCGGGCTGTCTGTCGCCCTCGACGCGCTGCGTGGGCTATCCTCCCCCCTGGAAAACGCCCAACAGACCATCACCCTGGCAACCGCCATTACCGGCGACGAAGTGCTGGGCAAGTACATCGAGGAAGTTTTCGATGTGGTCGGCCCAACCGGCTCGGTGGAGGTGCGCAAAAGCTACGCACGGGTCCACGACCGGCGCTACATTCGGGGTGTGCTTTGGAACAACGGCTGGATTTCCTCCTATTTCACAACCGAACCGGGCAAGGCGGTGGTGGAGAAGCCTTATCTGCTCTTCACGGACCGCCATCTGCGCAGCGCTGACGAACTTCTGCCGCTCATGGGGCTGATTCGCAAGGAGGGCGGGCGGGGACTGGTGGTCATCGCTACGGATGTGGTGGGCGATGCGCTCAATCTGCTTGTGACCAACAAGCAGCGGGGCGGCCTGCCCACTTTGGCTGTCACAGCGCCGGGGCTGGGTACCGAGAAGACCGAAGTCTTGACCGATCTGGCCGCACTCTGCGGCGGAAAAGTCTTTCTGGAAATAGTCGGCGAACCCCTGGCAAAGGCGACGCTGGCCGACTTGGGCCAGGCGGATGAGGTGCAAGCCATCCGCTCCAGTTTTACAATTGTGGGGGGCCGGGGACGGCCTGCTCTCATCCGCCAGCGGGCCGAAGATTTGCGCAAGCGTATCCCCGGCGCAGCCTACGGGCGGGAGCGAGACCGGCTGGTGGAACGCCAGGCCAAATTGACCGGGGGCGTGGCTGTGCTGGAGATCGGCGGCGCGTCAGATGTGGAGCAGGAATATTTGAAGGAACGGACGCAAGAAGCGGTGCGGGTAGTACGTCTGGCCCTGGAAGAGGGGATTGTCCCCGGCGGTGGTACGGCCCTGCTGGCCTGTATCCCAGCTGTTCGACAGCTTTCCCTGTCGGCCGATGAGGCCCCGGCCATTGATATCCTCTGCCGGGCTCTGGAAGCCCCAGCCCGGGCCATCATCACCAACGCGGGGCTGGAAGCCCAGCCCATCCTGGCCCGGCTGGCTGAACGGGGCACAGGCTGGGGCTACGATGTGCTGCGCCACGCGGTGGTAGAGATGGCCGCGGCCAATATCGTCGATCCGGCAAAGGTTGTGGAAACGGCTCTGCGCACAGGGGTCTCCGGTGCGCTGATGGCCCTGACGACCGATGTGTTGGTCTATAAGCCCCGCCACAACCGGGACGAGGATGTGGATTTTGAGGTGTGACGGCCTATTGCGTGGTGCGTATTGCGTAAGTATTCAATGTTCTGGCCTTTTTACTTTCACTTCTTTTCAACTTGATATCTTGACCGAACAGATTCGACAATTCTTCATTGCACACAACCAACAGGGACGGTACGGTGTCCGATACGCAACACGTAATACGCAATACGTTCACCCACAGCGGCGGCTGGCCCGGCGGCACAGTCACCGCTCTGCTCCTTCTGCCCGGAGATGACATTCTGGCTGGGACGAAAGCCGGTCTCTTTCGTTCTGCCGACGCTGGCCAAAGCTGGCAGCGGCTGGACAATGGCCCCGCTGACCCGGCGATTGTGGCATTGGCCGCCAATGGACCCCTCATTTTCGCCTCCACCGAAGGCGGACGGCTTTACCGTTCCGATGACAGCGGCGCGACCTGGCCGGAGTTGAGCGGCTGGGCTGGGCTGGGCGTGGGTGTCGCTATCGCCATTTCACCCAATTACGCGGACGACGGCACTCTGTTCATCGCCACCGCCGACGGCCCCCTGCGCTCCCAAGATGGGGGAGAAAGCTGGGAAAGCTCCACCTTTGGCCTGCTGGATATGGACACCCTTTGCCTCGCCATCTCCCCAAACTTTGCCAGCGACGAATGCCTGTGGGTGGGTACAGCCTTTGGCGGCTTTTTCCACTCCCGCAATGCAGGCCGCTCCTGGCGGGAATCGGGCACAGGATTGCCCGACGCCGCGGTCCAGTGTATGGCACAGACTGCCGATGGCGCGCTCTATGCCGGGACCGAATCCGATGGCGTCTTCCGCTCCAATGACGGTGGCAATAGCTGGCAGAGGGCGGGCGATGAATTGGCTGGTCACAGCGTCAACAGCCTGGCCGGCCTATCGGGTTGCCTGTTGGCGGGAACCAGTCTCGGCCTTTTCCGCTCGGTGGATGGGGGCGCAAGCTGGCGTCCGTGCGTCGGCGGCGATTTCGCAGCTTTTGTTCTGGCTGGCGGCGAAGGGTTACTGCTGGCTGGATCGTGGCAGGCGGGACTCTTTGCCTCCACCGATGACGGACACTCCTGGCAGGCGGCCAACGGCAGAGGCGTGGCGCTGTTGACCGGTCACGCGCCGCCTCTGGCTGTGCTGTCCCCCTGGCAGGAGCTTTTTGTGGTGGACAGCGACGGCGCATCAGCCATTTCTCCCGACTACGGACGCAGTTGGCAGCCCGTGGATTTTCTGGCTGAGGAGGAAGCCTGCTCATTTGTGGCGGGCGCGGGCAGCGGCGACGGCTTCACCCTTTTCGCCTGGGCCGAGGATGCCATCTATCGTCGGGTGGGACAGGGTGAGTGGCAACGGCTGGATGCGCCGGGCAACGGGGTGGGCAGGCTGGCGGTCTCCCCGGCCTATGCCACCGATGGTACACTCCTTTGGGCTGACATAGACGGTTATCTCTACCTGTCGGAGGATCGGGGGGAAAGCTGGGAGGAGTTGACGCCGCCAGAGACCGAAGGCGATGTGCTGGGCGTGGCTCTTTCCCCCTCCTTCGCCGAAGATATGCGGGCCTGGCTGGTGACGGGAGGCTTTGACGGCCAGCACATTCAAGTAGAACTCTGGCAGTCGGACGATGGGGGACAAAGTTGGGTTGACCTGGCTGGTCTTGCCCTGGACACGCCGTCCCTCACTCTGCTGCCCCTGGCCGACAAATTGCGCCACCCCCAGTCGCTGGGGCCGCTACTTCTGGCCGCCCAAAACCGGCTGATTACTTTCTCCACCGACCCGGAGAATGGTGAGTTGACGGTCGATCAGCGCTTTCTGCCTGTGGAAGTGCAGATTGTCACAGTGACCGCTGGGGATGGGGCTACGCTTTTGGCCGCGACCAACCGGGGCATTTGGCGGATTCCTGCCGATGGGGGGGAAGCTGCTTGCATCGGGCTGGCGGATCGTTCTGTGGTGGCGATCTTCCCCGGCAATGGAAATGTCACGGCTCTGACGCTGGGCGGGGAAGTCTGGCAGGGATAGGAACTGGGGCTGCAGCAATAGGCGGGAAGTTACAGAATTCCCACATTTTGGAGGATGTGCTGTGCTTCGGCCAGGAATTCCGACAATGTGATCGAGCTGCTTCCTTCCGCAGAGAAATCGTGGGATTCGGGGTCGTGAAAGGGATGACGATGCCAGATGCCGCCATCGCAGTCACGCCCAAAGATACGCACCCGGTTTAGCACCAAAGTATAGCTGAACAACGATTTCGATGGATTTGCATATATCTGAATAAAGCACGCACTGTCAATGTGTAAGCGCATTTTCAGTGCGTGCTCGGTTTTGTCTACCAGAGTGACGTGACGGACGTATGCCCAATGGGCAACAGTCTGCAGAACGTCTTTTTCCAAGTCATCAGGCGTCAATAGCTGCACCTCGTAGAAGGGACAATTGCCGCTCAATGGTCTCTATTCCATCCACCGCCAAATCCCAATCCTGATGATCGCATTCCACGTCGAAAGAATATCCTCGTTTCTGTACGACACCTTCGGCTTCAAACTCTTCCAGCGTCAGACCATATCTTTTGCGAAATGAGTAGTCGGTTAGCTGGTAGCGTGCCAGACGGCGTAGCAATTCCTGCTCTGCCAACTTCTCCACCTTCTTCTCCAATGACTGGCCTGGCTCCAGAGTCTCCAGAATGTGAAGTGTACGTTCAGAAATGGCGACTGGTTGCATACTTGCCTCCTCAAATTGCGGAACCGCAATACCAAGTTCGTGGTCCACCTCGATTCTAGCATACCAATGCTCTATGTTCTACATTTCCGCCATCATCATCACAGGCCCATCCGCCACCCGCGCGTACATTTCGGCAAAGAAGGGGCTGCCGTCGTCATCCACCAGTGTCGTCTGCACGCCCCGCTCGTAGAGGGGCTGGTTGGCTGTGCGGAAATAGTTCCACATTTGCGAACCTCCGCTGAACGAATTGTCCTTGAAATGTACACTGACGCCATTGGCCCGGTCGTAGCGGATCAGTCGCCGGGGCAGGCTGAAATCGGCCACATCCACGCGGTACTTGTCTAACGCGGCTTCGTCCACTGTCACGCCCAGCCCCGGCCCGTCCGGCACGTGGGCATAGCCGCCCAGAATCGGAATGCGCTCGGTGAGCAGGTTGTGCTCGTAGAGTTCGGTACAGGTGATGGCGGGCCATTGGGCGTGGGTCAACACTGCGCCCAACTGAATCGCCATCGCTTCGGTCAGCCCTGTGCCCACCATTTGGATGAAGAAGGGCATATTGGCTGTGGCAGAGGAGATACCGTTCTGGAAAACGTTGGAGACGCTCCCGCCAATCACAAAGCCATCGCAGTAGCCTGTACTGATGGCCGCGTTGGGGGGGATGGAGCCGTAGTGGTGGGCGATGGGTGTGCGCACCCGTTCGCGCAAGAGTTTATTTCCTGCCAGGTCGTGGGCCAGGATTGGCCCTTCCCAGATGGTGATTTTGGGGAAGTCGTTCTCTAATTCCTGTAGAACCGGAATCGCAGTAGAGGCATCGAGCAGAAAATCGTTCCAGTCGCAGTCGATGTGGAACCAATCCGGCGTGGCTTCGCTGATGCGGCGCACGGTTTCGTAGACATCAAACCAGGGCCGGGTCTTGATTTTGATGGAAGTATAGCCCAGACCGGCGGCTACTATCGCCTCCTGCTCGTAGGCCGCCGGCGACATATCGTGATTCCAGAAGGAGATGGGCGTCCAGTCCCGGCATTTGTGGCCCAGCAGCCGGTGGACAGGCACGCCAGCCAGCTTGCCCGCCAGGTCAAAGAGGGCCATTTGCAGCCCCGCGCCCAGGCTGTCGTCCCACATCAGATCGAAGGGATTTTTCCCCAAGGCCCGATCCGTATCTTTCACCCGGCCCCAGGTGTAGTTTTGAATGGTTTCGCCATAGCCGACAGTTCCGTCATCCGCAGTAACCCGGATGACTTCGGTCTCGGCCCAGGTGTGGATATTGGCCCGTTCCAGTTCCCGGCGTACCCGATCCACAATGGGCACGACGAGGAGAATGCGTTCGACACTTGCGATTTTGGCGGTCATCGGATGAACCTTTCGTGGGGGGAGATGGATGCAGGTTGGCGCACAAACAATGGATTTTCTCTGATTTTCTCAGCATCAATCATCCGTTTCCGCGTCATCTGCGTCCTATTTTTGATCTTCCTCATCCCTGCCATTGGGCGGGTAGAAGTGTATCGCTGTATCCGAATTGTCTGCTCAGCCACTCGGCCTGCTGCACCCCATCCCGATAGGAGGAGTGGGCGCTTTCGTAGGGGGTGACTGGCCCGGCCAACCGGTCGGTTAGAGGTTGCAGTACGCTGGGTGAGAAGAAATCCCGCTCGCTGCCCGTGACCAGCACGGTTGCGCAGCGGACCCGCTCGGCAAAGTGCAGTGGGTTGAAGTATTCGAGTGTCTGCGCCATCCCAACCGCCTGGTCGGGATAGGCCCGGGTGTAATCGTTCAGTTCTTCCAGAGGGTAGGCGCTGGTCTTGGGGGCGAGAGTGGCCGCGTTGTAGAAAAGTCCCGGCGCGCAGTGCAGGGCTGTGGCCTGGGGACGCAGAGCCGCGGTCATCAACGCCAGATCGTTGCCTGTCAAGGCGATGCGGGACGGGTCCACCTCTGGACGCTCTAGTAGAAAATCCATCCCCCGCAGACAGTCAGCCACAATTCCCCGGTAGATATAGGTGGTCGGGTCGTCGATTCCGTCTGTCAGCAGGCCCGGGTAGGCCGCGGCGTAGGGCTGGTCGCTCAGTCGCTGGCCCCGGTGGCGCAGGGCCAGCATCACATAGCGCTGGCGCAGTTCGTAGGGCGGCACGTGGACCACACTGCCGTAGCCGGGGAGCTGATAGACTGTGGCAAAGGGTCCGTCGCCGCCGTTTGGGATACTGAACCAGGCGAAGAGCCGGTAGGGGCCGATACTTGTAAGGCGGGCCGCATAGACTGTCGAGTGCTCGTTGGATTGCAGGGGCAGGTGGGTCAATTCAGCCGCCACCGGCAAATCGGCCAACTCCTCTTCTACTGCGCCCCAATAGCCGTCAAAATCTGCCGGTCGCTCCGAAGTTGGACTCATCACATTCTCCCTTTGTCTTGAAAAATAGATTGTATACACAGAGAGGAACACGGATCAGTCTGATAATCTGTGTTCTCTTCTATCCGTCTATACAGACATTTTTTTGTCCCGTTGTCATTGAAATCAGATGGAAGTGGGCGAACCTGCCAGGGATTGCCCCAGATGATCCCGGAAGAAGGCGTCGATCACCGCGCCGTGGCCGTAGCCATTGGAATCGTGACCGTAACCGTCGTAGGCATAGAGCTTCTTCTGCTCGGTGCCAATCCGGTCGAAGACGGCGTAGCCAGTCTCTGCCGGGCAGACGTCGTCCTGCAGGCCAATGTGGACGATAATCGGGCAGCGGATGCGCTCGACGAAATTGTGGATGTCGAAGTAGGCCAGGGTCTCCCGCACCTGGGCCTCCCGCTCCGGGTAGAGGCGCAGATACTCGACGATCTCCTCATAGGGGGTCGTATGCGTCAGCACAGTCGCGTCCATCATCCCGGCCAGATAGGGCGCGCCGGCTGCGGCTGCGGCAATCTGGGGGCGCATAGCCGCGGCCAGGAGGGTCAACGCGCCGCCCTGGCTGCCGCCGGTGACGCCGATGGCCGCGCTGTCCACCTCTGGCTGGGCGTCGAGAAAGTCAATGACCCGTAGAGCATCCACGTAAAAGCCCCGATAGCCGTAGGTGTTGCGGTCCAGAATGTTGTCGACGAGCAGGCCAGGATAGCCGGGGTTGTACTGGCTGTTGCTGCGCAGCTTGCCCCGGGGCGCGGCCCCAAAGGCGGCGTAGCCCTGGGCGGCCAGATTCTTGGGCAGGGTCGGTTCGCTGATGTAGCCGGGATAGACGACGATTGTGGGCAGAGGGGCGCTGCGTTGGCGGGGCAGACAGTACCAGTTCGCGATGCGCAGACCATCCAGGCTGTCATAGTGAACTTCGAAGACTTCCACCGTGGGCGTTGAACGCAGAGGAACCGGCGTGATTGTGGCGTTGAGTGGAATGGCCGCGGCCTGGGCCTCAACCTCTGCCCAGAAGTCGTCAAAGTCAGCCGGTTTGGTGACAGATGTGCCGTAGTCGGCGGGGTTGGAACGTGGCATGGAACTCTATCCTTTGTTTATGAGTATCTGCCGAATCTCTTCGAGGATGCAAACAGGTCTGGACCATCGGCAGGAATGACATTCGTTTCTTCACCGATATGTTTGTGATGAGGGAAATTCGGGAGTTGTGGGAAATGAGGCGTTCTATCATACCGAAAGATCAGAGACCCATCCGGGGATTGGTAGTGATATGCGTATTTGTATCTTTCAATTTTCTGCTCCACAGCGACGAATTCGCGGAAATGCAAAATGGAGCCATCGAGAAAGTAGACCTGTCCACGCAGAAATCCCGTGTCCGAGCTGCGCTTGTCAAAATCTACCTGACGCGCATAGGCAATGTCGATGCCCGCCAAAAACCTGTCAATCGATTGGAAATAATCGTCGATAGTCACGATAATCGGGCGCGCTGAAGTGTCTGGTATTTGGCTTGCAGCCTGCGCAGGGTCTCGAGCTCACCGGACCACTCGATGTAATCGAGTGTCTCGTCGATTTTTCCAGAATCAAAGATAGCCTCGAATTCGCTGCTTACCATTTCGTATTGCCGCTCGAATTCAGCCAGCTTCTGTTGTGTCCGTTCAATACCCAGTCCAATCATCCGCAGTTCGGTCTGAATCGCCGATTCCAATAGGGGTTTGAGTGCGGTCATTGATTCGGAAACAATTGTGATCTGCTGCATAGCCTTGCCTCGACGGGAAATCCTCAATGCCTGTAAACACCGATAGCCGCTATTGTAACACGAAATCAATCGAACGGATCACACATCTATTTTCCCTGTAGCACTGCCAGCAACCGCTCCAGCACAATCGTCTCCTCGCCGTCTTCCAGTGTCATCGGGTTGAGAAAGATGCTCTCGTCTGGCCCGCTGGAGACGGTAATGGCGGGTGTGCCTGCCAGCAGCGCAGCGACGACCTCATTGCGGCTGATGCCCGCTTTGGCGGCGTCGATGTGGACCTGGGCGCGGGGCATGGGCTGGCCCGCTTCGTTGGGGAAGGAGCGATGGGCTGACACGCCGGGCAGCCGGTTCAGCTCACCGCACCAACCGCCGACGATCTCTTCGGTCTGGGAGAGCCGCCCCTCGTGATCCAGCCCCAGATACCAGCGCACAGCAGCCAGCACGCCGCATAGCTCCTCTTTGCCCACTTTCATCGGACGGCCAATGCTGTGATGGGGCGGGCCATTCAGCCGCATGGCCTCGATTAGCCAGCGCTGGCCCAGCACCAACCCGGAGGATTGGGGACCGTGCAGGTCCTTGCCGCCGCTGAAGATAGCTGCGGTTGCGCCCATCTTCGTGTAGTTCCACAGATTCTCCACCGGGGGCACCTGGGCTGCGCCGTCTACCAGCACAGGCACGCCGTGAGCATTGGCGATCTCAATGACTTTGGGCAGGGGGATGTCGCCGTGGCCTGTCATACCGCCCTGAAACCAGATGATGGCTGCGGTGCGCTCGTTGATGGCCGCTTCCAACTGCCAGGGCGCTGTGCTGGTGGCGTAGCCGATCTCCACCAGTTTCACCCCCACCTGGCGCACCGCGTGGTCGTAACCGTTGCGGTGGGACTTGTGGACGATCACTTCGTCTTTCAGCCCGGTCGTGTCGGGCAGTTGGTGGATAGCCGCCATATCCTTGCCCGCCACACAGGCAGCGATGGCGATGGCGATCCCCGCGGCCGCGCCGGAGCTGACGTAGCAGGCGTCGTTGTGGGTCAGTTCGGCGATTTTGTCGCCCACTTTGGCCTGCAATTCTTCCAAATCCACAAAGACTTTGGCGGCGTCTACCATCGCCTGCACTACGACCGGGGGCATAATTGAACCGCCCAGCCGGGTGAGGGTGGCCGAGGCGTTGATGAGAGGGCGGATGTTAAGTTCTTCGTAGATAGTCATGTGGGGTTCCTGAAGGGATGATGAGATGGTGGCAAGTGGAAGGTGGAAGGTGGAAGGTGGAAAGTAGCAGTGACGTTACCTGCAACCTTCCACTTGCAACTTTCAACCTGCAACTTTCGATCCACCGGCTGCTCGTTTCTTTGCTTCAATGCGAAAACAGTCGTACTGATTCTCGCGCATAAAACGACCGGCCAGGGCAATGGCTTCGGCTTCGCTCAAGAATCCGTCGGTCACTTCGGCTTGCAGGGCGCGGGTGAGCCAGCGCCGAGTCTGGTTGGCGTAGGCCAGCGACGCACCCGGCCAGAGGGTATCACCGCCAAAGACGAAAAGTTTGTGGCTGGGCGCGGCATGGATGCATTGGCGCAAAAAGTTGCCAGTGCTGAAAGGGTCGATGCTCCAGGCCCAGCAGAAGTCCACGTAGACATTCGGGTAGTGTTTGGCCAACGCCACCATTTCGTCATTGTAAGGGTAGCCGATGTGCATAAGGACAAAACGGGCGTCGCGATAGTGCCTCAATAGCGAGCAGAGATGACCGGGTTTGATACGATCGACGGGCATCCAGCTATGGCCCGCATAGTAGCCTGTGTGAATCTTGAAGGGCAGGTCGTATTCGATCGCCAGTTCTACGCCCCGGGCCAGCGACCAGTCGCCCAGACAGAGGCGATCCTCGTCAGACAGACTCTCTGGATTGCGCAGATAGGCGTCCAAGACCGGGGCGGCTTCGGCGTCGCTGCGTTCCCGCCAGAGGAGGGTGCGATCGTAGGCGTGCTGGGCCTTTACGGCGACGGCAACCGCGGCGTTCTGGGCAAAGACGGCTTGCATGGCCTGGCGCAAGGTAGCCAGGTTGTGAACAGTCACCCCGGTCTCCACGGCCAGTTCAGCCAGGTCTGGCTCGCCCTTGACAAATTTGCGCCACGAAATATCGAAAAAAAAGAAGTCCGGCCCAGAGAGGTCTACGTGGCAGGGGCGCACAAAATCGTCGGTCTGGACGTGATCGAGGTTGGCTCGCTCCCGCAGAATGTGCAAGCGCTGCCCCGGCTGACGCAGGGCATTGTGCAGGGGCAGGGCTGCTTCCAGGCTGTCGGCGCTGATCTCCTCGATGGCGTAGAGTTCGCGGGCGATGATACGCACGGCCTCGCCGTAGCCCGTGTGGCGCACACGCTGCCAGGCCCGCTCTACACTGGTAAAGCGGCCACGCACATCCGGGTCCGCGGCGTTCAACAGCCGGTCCACGGCTGTTTGCCCCGCGCCGGCCACCACCAAATCCGCAGAGACATAATTGTCAAAGAGATTTTGTAGCAGGTCAGGGCCGTTCTCTACATAATTCGTCTCGGAACGCAGATGCTCGTGGCTGCTACACAGGGGCGTTGTCTGGATGAAGTGGGCGAGGGCGGTGGGCATAAGAGGAGCCTCCAGGGGTATTGTGTAGGGGCACGAGGTGCGGCGGAAGGC
>CAMDQF010000194.1 GCA_945905745.1 Litorilinea aerophila | reverse complement strand
ATCAGCGCTGGGCTACGGCTGTTTTGGACGATCTGACGTTTGTGCGCTTCTGCGAGCCAGGGGAGGTGGGCGTCCTGCTGCTGAATGGGCCGAATGTCTTTGCTGGTTATCGAGACGATTTCCACAACCGGGGCGCGTTTGTGGAGATCGACGGGGAGCGCTGGCTCAACACCGGGGA
Organism: Litorilinea aerophila; assembly: GCA_945905745.1. GTDB lineage: Bacteria > Chloroflexota > Anaerolineae > Caldilineales > Caldilineaceae > JACQGT01. The sequence continues at coordinate 12,684 of CAMDQF010000194.1, read as the reverse complement.
TTTGGGCCGTCTGGACGCCGACGGCTATCTCTGGTTGACCGGGCGCAAGAAGGAGCTGATCATCCGGGGCGGCCACAACATTGACCCCCAGATGCTAGAGGAGCCGCTGATGCGCCACCCGGCGGTGGCACTCACCGCAGCCGTGGGGCGACCCGATCCCCGGCTGGGCGAAGTGCCCGTGGTCTATGTGGAGCTGAAGCCGGGGGCAACAGCCACTACCGACGAACTGATGGCCTTTGCCCAGAAGGAGATCGGCGAGCGGGCCGCGCTGCCCAAAGAAGTGCGCATTCTGGACGCCATCCCCCTGACCGCGGTGGGAAAAATCTACAAGCCTGCCCTCCATCACGAGCAGGTGGAAGAGGTGCTGCGGGAAGATGTGAAGAAAGTGGCCGGGGTCATCTCCCTGCACGTCAAGGCGGATGTGGACAAACGGCTGGGTACAGTCGCCCAGATCGAAGTGACCACCCGCTCCGGTGTCGATCCCAGGGATATGGCGACGGCCCTTAAGACAGCCTTGGCGGGCTATGCGCTTCACTACCGGTTGTCGGTCAATGGGGAGGCGATGGAGTAGGCCAGTAGCGGTTTCGTCGCCACGATTCTGGGAATCGGCCAAATGCACAGGGGCAGGCGATTACACAGTAACCAAAGCGGAACGCCTGCGTCCCGGGACGCAGGCGTTCCGCTTTTCTGTAGACAGGGGTGGCGGGGACTATAATGGGTGTGAAGGATTGAGACCCCTGCATGTCGAGAAGCAAGATCGAAAGGACACAACCAAATCCTTATGCCCACTTTGCCCAAAGAAAGCCTGCTCCTCTATAAACAGCGGGCTGCCCGCCTGGTCCAGACCGGGGACAAGAAGATCGAGATCAAGACCGCCGACGGGGAGAGCCATTCGGTGCGTCCCAAAGATGTGATTCTCCTGCACCCCGGCCCGGTTGCCAATCTGGGGCTGCTGCCCCCACCCCAGGGCGAGGTCATGGCCGCCTGGGAGCTGCTGGCTGGGGAGACGGTCAGTCTGGCGGAACTGGCGGAACTGGCCTACGGCGAGTTCACACCAGCAGGGGCCTGGGCGCTCTGGCAGATGGTGGACGAAGGAGTCTATTTCAGCGGCGATGTGGACGCGGTCCACGTCCACACGGCGGAGACGGTGGCGGAGATTCAGGCTAATCGGGCGGCCAAGGCAGCCGAAGCAGCCGCCTGGCAAGCATTTCTGGCCCGGATGCGGGCCGGTCAACACCCGTTGGAGAGCGAGGATCGCTATATGGCCGATGTGGTAGCCGTGGCCCTGGGCCAGCAGAGCCAGAGCCGTACCCTGGCCGCGCTGGATCGGGAAGTGACCCCCGAATCGGCCCACTGGCTTCTGCTACGGGTGAACTATTGGGACGAGCAGATCAATCCCTATCCCCACCGCCTGGGCGCTATTCTGCAAGCACCGGAACTGGCTTTGCCCGAACTGGCAGAGGAGGAGCGCCGGGACCTGACCCATCTGGTGGCGCTCGCAATTGACGACGAAGGCTCCCAAGACCCGGACGACGCCATCAGTTGGGAAGCGGGCCGGCTCTGGGTCCATGTGGCTGACGCGGCCGCACTGATCCATCCCGGCTCGACCCTGGATCAGGAAGCCCGGGCCAGAGGGGCCAACCTCTATCTGCCCGAAGGCACCATCCCCATGCTGCCCCCGGCGGCCACTCCTCGCCTGGGCTTGGGACTCAATGAAATCTCCCCGGCCCTCTCCTTCGGTCTGGATGTGACAGCCGCAGGCGAGATCGAAAATGTGGAGATTGTGCTCAGTTGGATACGGGTCACCCGGCTGACCTATGCCGAGGCCGAGGACCAGTTGGAGACATCGCCCCTGCGGGAAGTGGAGGCGCTCGCCCGCGCCTTCACCGCCCGCCGCCAGGCATTGGGCGCGCTGGACCTGAATCTGCCCGAAGTGCGGGTGCGGGTAGTGGACGGCCAGGTGACTGTGCGCCCCTACGCTTCTCTCTACAGCCGCAATCTGGTGCGGGATGCCATGCTCCTGGCCGGGGAAGGGGCCGCCCGCTTTGCCCAGGCCAACCAGATTCCTGTCCCCTTCAGCACCCAGGAGCGGGGGCTGGATCTGCCTATGCAGGTCCCATCCACCCTCTCCGGCAATTTTGCCCTGCGCCGGTTGATGCGCCCCAGCCAGACCAAAGGCGAGCCGGGTCTGCACGCGGGACTGGGGATGGCCCAATACACCCAGACCACCAGCCCCTTGCGCCGCTATGCAGACCTGCTGGCCCACCAACAGATTCGCGCCTTTTTGTCCGGCCAGACGCCACTGGACAGTCAGACGCTCGCGCAGCGGATGGCCGAGGGGGCCATGGGCATCAGCCTCACCCGGCAGACCGAGCGCATCTCCAACCGCCATTGGACGCTGGTCTATCTGCTCCAGAACCCGACGTGGACGGGCGAGGCGGTAGTAGTGGAGAACAGCGGCCACCGCAGCCTGGCTGTGATCCCGGATTTGGACCTGGAAGGCCCCCTCTACGGCGGCAGCTACGAGTTGGACCAGGTGGTCCCGGTCACAGTGACCGGCATCAACCTGGCCCAGTTGCAGTTCAATATTCATCCCAGATAGGAAACTCATCGAGGCGGAACGGGGATTGAATCGTTGAAGTCAAGGATTCATCTTCTGCAAAAACGTCGCTGGGCTGACAATCTGCACCCCTTGCAAGCGGCCGATCACCAGTAAGTCTTCATCTCCGGTGAGCAGATAATCCGCTTTTTCCATCAGCGCATAGGCCAACAGGTAATCGTCTTTGGGGTCCCGACCAGATGGCAGGAGACGGGGCAATGGGGAGGCAGGGAGGTGGCCCACGGCCGCAACTGTTTCCAGCAGTTGATCGAGACGGTCGGTTGAAATGCGAGCGCGCAGGTATGGCTTTTGCTGGCAGACAGTACGAATCTCTTCCAGCAATTCGTTTGGGACGATCAGATGAGCCTGATCTCCCAAGGCTGTCATAACTGCGCGACTTACCAATAGCTCCGAACGATTGGAAAGCAGGAAACTAATGAGGACATTGGCATCTATCAGCACGCGAATCATCGATGATTGTCCAAATACTGGGCATCCCCTTCCAGGAGTTCACGAATCACGCTCTCCGACATGCCTGCCTCCCGATAGGCTTCGGCCTGATCAATGACAGGATTCTCCTTTTGGATATCTTGCCTCAATTTCTCTACTATCTGCCGGGCCAGGGCTTTGCGCGCGCTCTCGCGCAGTTCCAGAAGTTCCGCGTAACTGGCAAAGGGGAGCATTACCAGTGCCGGTTCGCCGTAGTGTTTGACAATAATCTCGTCCTGATTGTCCGTGGCCCATTTGACCATTGAACCAAACTGGGACTTTGCTTCTGTAGAGGTTACGGTCATTGGCATAGGTCTGCTCCCAATTTTGAACGAAATGTTGTCCGATCTGCTGGCATCCTATCACTGACCAGTTGGATTGTCAATCAACTTGACCAACCACCCGCTTTCTTCTACACTGGACCTATCCTCGAATCCTGAACCGGTTTGTCAGGAATTGACGACCAACGACAGACCACCGACGAACCCAATCTCCAATCTCCTGCCGCACGAAGGAGTAACACCAATGACCTCCCATCTTGACATCTCTTCCTCCAACGCCCTCAAATTCCGCTGTATCGGCCCGCCCCGGGGTGGACGCGTCGTGGCTGTGGCCGGACACCCCCCGGAGCGCAACACCGCCTATTTCGGCGCGTGCGCAGGCGGCGTCTGGAAGACAACTGACGGCGGAACCTATTGGGAAAACATCAGCGACGGCTTCTTCCGTACTTCGGCGGTGGGTGCGCTGGCCGTCTCGGAAGCCGACCCGAATGTCATCTACGCGGGGATGGGCGAGTCTACCATCCGGGGGCGATGTGAGCTGGCGGATGTGCCGGCGGTGGTGGTATAAAGAGGACGGCGGACCGCAGACGGCGGACGAACGTGGGGGGTGTACTCTCGGCGTTCGTCTGTCGTCTTTCTTTCAGACAGAAAGCAACTCACACGGCAAATATGAATCTCGAACTTGAATTCAGCGGCGAAATCTGGTACTGGCGCGGCCCCGCCCCCTGGTTTTTTGTGACCGTTCCCGAAGAGGAGTGCCGGGATATCAAAGCCGTCTCCGGCTTGGTGACCTACGGCTGGGGGATGATTCCGGCCACTGTTCGCATCGGCAAAAGCAGGTGGGAAACCGCCCTGTGGCCGAAAGATGGCAGCTACATTGTGCCCATCAAAACGAACATTCGCAGAGCCGAAAATCTCGACGAAGGCGACTGGGTCAGTATAAGCCTGGAAGTTCACCGATAACCGCACCCCCGGGAATGGACTTAATCCATAACCCACAGGAGATGCACCTATGCATGATTCTCTGCCCAATGCCACCAGCCTGGTCGGCCAGATCAAGATCACAGCCATCAACGTTCTCCAGCCCAGGAGCGGGGCCACCCTGATTCGAGTAGAGACGGACGCGGGCATCTACGGGATTGGGCCGTGTCACGGCACAGGACCCTTCGTGCGCGCTGCGATTGCCGCGCTGGAAGGGCCACGACTGCCCCATCTGGGGCTGATCGGCAAGGATCCACTGGCGATCGACGTGCATTTCCACAATATGTTCTATGCCTATCCCCAGCGCAGCCGGGTAATCGGCGTGCTGAGCGCCATCGACATCGCCCTCTGGGACCTGGCAGGCAAGCTTCTGGGCCAGCCGGTCTGCCGTCTGCTGGGCGGCCCCTTCCGGGACGAAATCGCTCTCTACTCCCACTGCCGGGGCGGGGATTTCCTAAGTCGGGATGGTTGGCGGGCGCGTGCCCAGGAGATGAGAGACGATCCCTACGGCTTTCGAGCCTATAAAATCGACATTCATCACATCCTGCACAGTCATATGCAGGAATACATTCCCGGCATTGGCCCCCGTGCGGTTCGCGACGTGGCCGCAGCCTATGGCCTGGCCCGGGAAGCCCTGGGCGACGACATCGACATTATCGTCCACTGTCACAACGAACTGGACCTGCCCAGCGCGATTCAGGTGGCCCAGGCAGTGGAGCCGATCCAGCCCCTCTACTTCGAGGACCCACTGGCTCCCGAATTCACCGACGCCTGGATGGCCCTGCGCCGGACCACCCGCGTGCCCATTCTGACCGGGGAGAATATCGCCCTGGCCGAGGGCGCGCTTCCCTTTTTACAGAACCAGGCCGTGGACAGCCTGCAACCCGACCTGATCAACTGTGGCGGCATCAGCGGGGCTAGACGCATCGCCGACCTGGCCGCTCTCTATCGCATCCCCATCTCTTGCCACAACGTCAGTGGGTACGTCCTCGATATGGCATCCCAGCAATTTTCGGCTTCTGTCTTCAACTGCCCCCTGTTGGAGTGCCGACGGACAGCCGCCGAAGCCCCGGAAGCTACCGGTGAGAAGTTGGTCATTCGCGATGGCAAAATGAAGATAGCTATGCGGCCTGGGTTGGGGCTGGAGCTGGACTTCGACTATCTCAAAGCAAATCGGGCAGACGGTGAGCCTTGGTGGAACTGATCCAACCGATTCAATCAAAACAGACCCCATGAAAACCAGCCCCAATCTCTTCAAAATCACCCTGGCCGACTTTATCGTGCGCGCCGGCTACCAGATGGGCAAGACACCCCTGCTGCCCATTCTGGCCGCCTCTCTGGGCGCGACGGATGTACTGCTGGGGGTGGTTCTCTCCGTCTCCACCCTGACCGGGATGCTGACAAAGCCGATCTTTGGCGTGCTGTCGGACAGACAAGGGCGCAAGCTGTGGATTCTGCTGGGCACGCTGCTCTTTGCGGGCGTGCCTTTTCTCTACCGATTCATCGACACCCCCGGCCACCTGGTAGCCCTCCGTCTGCTCCACGGCACGGCCACGGCCATCTACGGCCCGGTGACGGTGGCTTACGTGGCCGAACGTAGCGGCAAGCACAAGGCCGAGCGGTTGGGCTGGTTTGGCATGGCCCGCAGCGGCGGCTACGTCGTTGGCCCCCTAGCCGCGGGGATGCTCCTGCTCTGGAACAACCCGGCGGATGTCTTTGCCGTCATCGGCGGGCTGAGCCTGCTGGCTTTCATTCCGGTTCTGCTGTTGGATGAAGGGACTGGGGACTGGAGACTGGGGAGTGGGGACAGGCCCATTCCCGATTCCCAATCCCCAATCCCCAATCTCCGTTCCCTGCTCCACATTCCCACTTCCCCATTCCGCACTCCCGCGGTCTGGCTCTCTGGCGGAATGGAAGCCACCGTCTATATCGCCACCTACTCCATCAAAGCCTTCCTGCCCGTCTACGCGCTGACTGCGGGCTACTCCACGGCACAGATCGGCCTCTTCTTCACCGTGCAGGAGGGAGCACATCTCCTGCTGAAACCCCTGGCAGGCCGGGCCGGGGACCGCATGGGCTACTACCGGGCTATCGCCGTCGGGATGGCCGGACTGGCCGGGCTGCTGCCGCTGTTGACTCTGCTGACCGATGGCTGGGGACTGCTGGGCCTGGCTGCGCTCTTTGGCGGACTGCAAGCGCTCATCTTCCCGGCCACGGTGGCCCTGGTGGCGGATCAGATCGAGCCGGCGCATCTGGGCGCGGGGCTGGGCTTTGTGGGGACGCTGGACAACGCGGGCAAAGTGGCTGGGCCTGTCCTGGGCGGGCTGCTCATCGCCGGGCTGGGCTATGTGGGGATGCTCTGGCTGCTCAGCGGGCTGCTGCTGGCGGGCGCGCTGGTCGTGGCGACAGTACTGCCCCGCATCCGAGCGACTGCGCCCATTGCTGTCGTCCCCCACATTGGGCAATAGCCCGAACTCCTTTCTCAACCTCCTCTTTCCGACTGACCTCCTAATCCGTATTTGACAATAATAATTAGTGTGTGCTAATTTTATAAATTAGCCATGAATAAATTTATTGTTTTCCATCACTCTGCGGTCGAATTTTTCGTAAGGTGACAAGGGTAAAGTCTGCCCACATACAGGAGGATCCGAATGAGAAAAGTCATGCAAAACTTTTTTTCCCGGCGCGATTTTGTGCGCGCCGGTATCGGCGGGGTGGCCGGAGCGCTGGGGTTGGGAGTGGCTGCCACTACCGGGCTGGCCCAAACCCAGCCGCCTGCGCCGGGCGCAGGCGAACACAGCGGTCACGGCGCGGATTTGATGCAACTGGTGGGCGCAGTGGACCACGAACGCAACGGCTTCGATCCGATGCAGATTCTGGTGGACTGGGACTTTGGCAAGGAGAGCGTCCTGCCCAGCGGGCAGATTCTGCGCGAATACGAGATTATTGCCTTCGACAAGGAGATCGAGATTGCGCCGGGCATCTTCTTCCCGGCCTGGACCTACAACGGACGCGTCCCCGGCCCCACTCTGCGTTGCACCGAAGGGGATCGCTTACGCATCCATTTCATCAATGCGGGCAGCCATCCCCACACGATGCACTTTCACGGCGTTCACCCGGCAGAAATGGACGGTGTGCCCGGCGTCGGCCCCGGTGAAATCAACCCCGGCCAGGTTTTTACCTACGAATTCGACGCCGAACCGTTTGGCTGCCATCTTTACCACTGCCACGCCATCCCTCTGAAAAGGCACATCCACAAAGGGCTGTACGGCGCGTTTATCGTGGACCCGGCTGTGGGTCGCGCGCCCGCGCGTGAGTTTATGATGATGATGAACGCTTTTGACACCAACTTTGATGGGGACAACGAAATCTACGCGGTCAACACTGTGGGCCACGAATACGCCCGGCGACCGATTCCGATTCAGGTGGGCGAGCTGGTGCGCGTCTATCTGATCAACATTACAGAATTCGATCCCGTCAATTCCTTTCACCTCCACGCCGAATTTTTCAATTATTACGATCACGGCACAACCCTGGAACCCACCTCGCGCACAGTGGATACAATAATGCAGGTGCAAGCCCAGCGAGGCATTCTGGAGTTTCGTTACCGCTGGCCGGGGCAGTATATGTTCCATGCCCACGTCAGCGAATTTGTCGAGCTGGGCTGGATGGGCCATTTCAACGCAGTGCAGCCAGCCGACTTCCCCGCGGCGCTGGCCGCAGTCGGTCTGGACGCAGAATGGGATCGCAAATCGTTGCAGGGCAGCACAGTTGCCAGAAAAGGAGCGTAAGCGATGAAAACCGAAACGATACCACCAGTCAAATCCACTGGGACAAACTGGCTGTTGGCGCTGATTCCTCTGTTGCTGCTGGGCGTTGTGCTGGCGTATTTGGTCGCCACAGGAGGCGGGCTGAGCGAACTGGCCGGGCCGCCTGTGGAGCAGGTGACGATCCAGCGCATCACCCTGCCCGCGCCCAACCAAATCCGGGTGGAAGTGGTGAACGACGGCCCGCAGACCGTCACGATTCCCCAAGTGCTGGTGGATGATGCCTATTGGAGCTTCTCTGCCGAGCCAAGCAATACAATCCCACGTCTGGGGCGGGCCATTTTCACAATCCCCTACCCGTGGGTAGAGGAAGAGACCCACGCGGTGCGGCTGATTACCTCCCTGGGGGTGACTTTTGACGGCGAGATTGCCGTAGCTGTGGAGTCGCCTGCGCCCTCCCTCTCTCTTTTTACCCGCTTTGGTCTGATCGGCGTCTATGTGGGGGTGGTGCCTGTGCTGTTGGGGATGCTCTGGTATCCTCTGCTGCGCCGTCTGAGCCGCAAGGCGATGGACTTCATCCTGGCACTGACGATTGGTCTGCTCGTCTTTCTGGCTGTGGGCACGTGGCTGGACGCGCTGGAGTTCGCGGCGGAACTGCCTGCCTTCTGGCAAGGCACGCCGCTGGTCTTCTTTGTGGCGCTGGCGACGCTGGGAGTGTTGCTGGCTGTGGGCAGTCGGGGCGGGGGGCAGGAACGGTCGGCGCTGCAAATCGCCTATCTGATTGCGCTGGGCATCGGTCTGCACAATCTGGGCGAGGGGCTGGCGATTGGCGCGGCCTACACAGCGGGCGAGGCCGCGCTGGGCACATTTCTGGTGCTGGGCTTCACCCTGCACAACATCACCGAAGGAGTGGGAATTGCCGCGCCGATTGTGCGCAAGAATCCAGGTTTGCGCCACTTCGCTCTGCTGATTCTGTTGGCAGGCGGCCCTGCGATGCTGGGCACGTGGATTGGCGGCTTTGCCTTCAACCCGGTCTGGGCCACCCTCTTTCTGGCTGTGGGCATCGGCGCCATTTTGCAGGTGGTTTGGGAAGTGGGCAAATTACTTGTCCACAGCAGCCAACAGGCAGGAGGGTCGGCCATCAATTGGATGAATCTGGGCGGAATGGGCGCAGGGCTGGCAATTATGTATCTCACCGCGGTTCTGGTGAAGTTCTAAGCGGAGCGATTGCATACCTTCCGGGAAGGGGGCAGGCCAATTGATACAAATCCCATCAGCCCTTGCCCCCTTCCCGGAAGGTCGCTACCTCGGCCAGAACTTTTCCTGGTCGCCCATCTGTGCTACCATTTGGCGGGCTTGGTGAATGTCGGCCAGATCGCCCAGGCTGATCAGTTGCACCAAAGGAAGCCCTCTAATGGATATCGTAAAATCAATAGGTCTATTTCTTCTTGCAGGATTATGCGAAATCGGCGGTGGATATTTGGTCTGGCTTTGGCTGCGAGAAGGTAAAACTATCTGGGTAGGGCTTCTTGGTGGCGTCATCCTTGTTCTCTATGGAATTGTTGCCACACTTCAGCCCGCCAACTTTGGGCAAGTATATGCCGCCTACGGTGGTATCTTTATTATCATGGCTATCTTCTGGGGCTGGATAGTTGACAAAAAGACTCCTGATAGATTTGAGTTGATCGGTGGGGTTGTCGCGCTTATCGGTATGCTCATTATCATGTATTTTCCAAGACGCTGACTCCAACGCATTTTTAGTAGACTTCTCCCAGAGCAAACGTTCTACCGCTCCAACGCTCAAGCGAGGCCCCGTGAACTTTTCCCAATTCAGCAGCGCCGTCCAGTCCAGCGTCGGACGCGTCATCATTGGCAAAAAAAATGTGGTGGAGATGCTCCTCGTCGCCCTGCTCTGCGACGGCCACGTCCTGCTGGAAGATGTGCCCGGCATGGGCAAGACAACCCTGGCCAAGGCCCTGGCCCGCAGCATCGACTGCTCCTTCGACCGCATCCAGTTCACGCCGGACCTGCTGCCCAGCGATGTGACCGGCATCAGCTTCTACAACCAGAAGAGCCAGGAATTCGAATTCCGCCCCGGCCCCATCTTTGCCCAGGTAGTGCTGGCGGACGAGATCAACCGAGCCACGCCCCGCACCCAGTCTGCCCTGCTGGAAGCCATGCAGGAGCGCCAAGCGACGGTAGACCGGGAGACCCACGCCTTAGCCAAGCCCTTTCTGGTCATTGCCACCCAGAATCCGATTGAGTTGGAAGGCACTTTCCCCCTGCCCGAAGCCCAACTGGACCGCTTTGTGATGCAGCTCAAACTGGGCTACCCGGATGAGGCCGAAGAGGCGGAGATGCTTCTGCGCTATGAACAGGACGAACCCCTGGCCGAACTCCAGCCGGTCGTGCATATCGACGACCTGTTGGCCTTGCAAAAGCAGGTGCGGGCCATCCACGTCAGTGCAGAGGTGCGGGCCTACCTGCTGCGCGTTGTCCGCTCGACTCGGGAACACCCGTCGGTCGAACTGGGCGTCTCACCCCGGGGCACCCTGGCACTCTACCGGGCCTGTCAGGCTTTCGCCGCCCTGCGCGGGCGGACGTTTGTCATCCCCAGCGATGTGCAACACCTGGCCCCAGCCCTGCTTACCCATCGCATCCACATCAGCCCCCAGACCCGGCTGCGCGGGCGCACACCCCAGCAGGTGGTGGCGGAGGTGGTGGGGAGTGTGCCGGTTCCCGTGGCGGAGTGAGGCGTATTGCGTGGTGCGTATTTCGTCAGTTGTGACGATTGAGGGGAAATCAGAGAGACGTGAGAGGTGAAACGTGAGATCACTGACCTTTCTCACGTTTCACGCCTCACGCCTCACGCCTCACGCCTCACGCCTCACGCCTCACGCCTCACGCCTCACGCCTCACGCCTCACGCCTCACGCCTCACGCCTCACGCCTCACGTTTCTTTGCACCGCCCCATTTTTTCTGCGGATAACCAGATGCTCGGCCTTCCTCCCAACCCTGAATCCCGCAAAGACGAATCCGCTGGCGCGCGCGGCCTGCCCTTTCTGCGCGGTTTCCGCCGCCAGCGCCACTATATCGACCTGAACAAAGAGACCCAATACAGCGACGCCTGGGTGTTGCTGGCTCTGCTACTGCTGGGATTCGGGCTGATTGTCTCCAATCGTTTCTTCACCACCGCGGGGATTTTGTTACTGACCCTGGCCGGAGTCGGCTGGCTGTGGAGCAGGCTGAGTCTCTACGGCCTCCACTACCGGCGGCATTTTGCCGAGGTGCGGGCCTTTCAGGGCGAGGCGATTCGTCTGACGCTGGAGGTGCAAAACCAGAAGTTCCTGCCCTTGACCTGGCTGACCGTTCAGGACATCTTCCCCATCGAGCTGCCCATCCGGGAGACAAGCGTCAGCCTGAACGCGGCCACCAACCTGGGCGAGTTTCGCACCTTCTGGATGCCCAACGCCTTCCAACGCTTGAGCCGCCACTTTACTATCGAATGCACGGCCCGGGGTTTTCACAAATATGGCCCGGCCCAGGTGGAGACCGGCGACGGTTTCGGCTTCTTCAACCGGGGCGCGCGCTTTTTGGACGAGCAGTTTCTGATCGTCTACCCCCGCATCTACTCGGTGGCCGAGATGGAATTGCCCGCCAAGAACCCCTTTGGCAATCTGCGTGCCCACGGACATCTACACGAAGACCCCATGCGTACCGTCGGCGTGCGGGGCTGGGACAGCGGCGACAGCCCCCGGCGCATCCACTGGAAGGCGACCGCCCGCCATCAGGCGCTTCTCAGCCGGGTCTATGAGCCGAGCAAAGAGCAGCAGATTCAACTATTTCTGAATGTGGCGACACTGGAACGCCACTGGTTTGGGACAATCCCGGAGTTGCAGGAGCGGGCCATCAGCGTGGCGGCCAGTCTGGCGGCGGTGGCTGCCGAGCAACGGCTGCCGGTCGGGCTGATCGCCAATGGCACACTGCCCGGCAGCGACCAGCCCCTGCGCCTGCTACCGGGGCGCAACCCGGAACAGTTGACCCGGATTCTGGAACTTCTGGCCGCGGTGACACCCTTTGCCAGTGACCCGATTGAGCACCTGCTGTTGCAGGATGCCCCCCGGCTGGGCTGGGGCGCAACAGTCGTTGTTATCAGCGCCATCGCCCACGAAGGGCTGCTGGTTGCCCTGTTGGAGTTGGCCGAGGCAGGCCGCCCCGTAGTGTTGGTGACACTGGCCGAGAAACCGCCCACCCAATTTCTGAAGGGAGTGACGGTCTATCACCTGCCCCATTTGCTGGACGATCTGATTCTGCCCCGGTTGGTGGGGAAGGAAGATGAGGCGGAGGCGGAGGCGGAGGAGTGGCGGTTTCGGAGGAGGTGAGTGGGTGTTGGGTATTGCGTATTTCGTACTGCGTATTGCATAAGGTGGCGAAGCCACAAGCCAAAGATGCGCCTATTTCGTAGTGCGTAGTGCGTGAACTGGTAGTGAAGTTGGTTCACGCACCACGCACTACGGGTATCGGCGAGCGACTAACGCTTATGACGTCGATCTTTGCACCGTACGGA
>CAMDQF010000193.1 GCA_945905745.1 Litorilinea aerophila | reverse complement strand
ACCCCGGAGATGTACGCCCGTTGCTACCGCCTGTGCCGGGACGCTATCCACCGGGTTGCCGGCCATGCGGAGGATCGGGTGTTGATCGGCGCGGTGGCCCCCTGGAACACCCACACCACCTACAACGGCAACCCGTCCGGGGATTGGATCAAATACTTCCAGGACATTTTGCTCCTGCTTGGCCCCAGCGAGTGCGACGGCATCACCCTGCACACCTACACCCACGGCGGGAACCCCGGGCTGATTCGGGACGACAGCAAGCTCCAACGCTTCCCCCAGCACCACTACCACTTTCTGGCCTATCGGGACTTTATGCAGGCCATCCCCCACAATATGCGCCAGTTGCCCGTCTATATCACCGAAACCGATCAGGTGGCCGCTTGGGAAGATGCGAATCGGGGCTGGGTGCAGGCGGCCTATGCGGAGATCGACGGCTGGAATCGCACCCCCGGCAACCAGAAGATTCGGGGTCTGCTCCTCTATCGTTGGCCGCAAATCGATCGTTGGCATATCGAGGGCAAACAGGGCGTCATCGACGACTTTCGTATGACTATACGCAATGACTACCGCTGGGACGGTTCGGGCAGCGCGGCCAAAGAGTTAGCGGTGCAACCGGCAGCAAAGCCAGCCGCCTTGACAGAGAGCGTGCCCGAAGCCACCGGCCCCGCCTATCGGGTGCAGTGGCTACAGGGACAGCTGCCCCGCCCGTTGAGCGCGGGCCAGACCATCACCTTTCCTGTGACTATACGCAATTCAGGTATGCGGGCCTGGGCACACAGCGGACCCCATCCGGTGCGCCTGGGCTACCGATTTTTCCAGAATCGCCTGGAACTTGTCTTGCGCCCGGACCAGCAGATTCATTCGGCCCTGCCCCAGACTGTGGAACCCGGCGGGACCATCACCTTTGACGCACGTGTGAAGCTGCCGGACAATCCGGGCAACTACACCCTGCAACTGGATATGATCCACGAGGGCGTCACCTGGTTTGCCGACCAGCAGTCGGATGTGCTGACCCGCTGGCTGACCGTCGGTGGAGAAGCGGTGGCGCCGCCCTTGGCCGAAGCCGCGCCGCCGCCGATCGAGCAGATTCCGCCCGCACCCCTGCCGCCGCCGGTCAAAGCGGAGGAGTCTGTCCCACTGGTCGAGAGGCCAGCGCCCCATCCACTCCCGCAGACGCCGCCACAGATTCCAGCAGCTGCGCCCTACGCTGTTTCGTCGGCTGCGCCGTCCGCGCCCAAGATCGTCCCAGCCACGATCCAAAGCGTGCGGACCTATCAGCCAGCAGCGACAATCCCAACGACCCCAGCCGCCCAGCCGCTCACGCCGCCGACGATTACAGACATCAGCGCCAGCCTGCCCCGGGGCAACAAGCCCTGGGAGCAACGCCCGTTGAGCCAGGCCCGCCACCTGATTATCAACCACACGGGTGCGCCGCCGGTTGTGCCTGTGCAAGTCATCGCCCAGGCCCACGTGGACCGGGGCTATCCGGGCATCGCGTATGACTTTTATGTGAGCCAGAGCGGGCAACTATTTCAGGTCAGCCCCCTGGAAGCCGTGGTCAAGGCCGATGCCGAGTGGAGCGGCGGGGGCGTCAACATCTGCCTGGAAGGCAATTTTGATGCGACAGTGCCACCGCCTGCCCAGTTGGGCGCAGCCGCACAGCTATGCGCGTGGATGTTGCAACGCACGGGTCTGCTGCCCCAAAACATCATCGGCCAGCGGGAATTGCTGCAAACATCCAGCCCCGGCCAGACATTTTTGGCTGGTCCCGCCTGGAAGAACGCACTGGTGGGCCAGGTGAGCGAACTGCTGGCGAAGGCGGCTCCCCCTGCGCCGACTCCTGCGCCGGTGACTTTCCTGCCCGACCAGCCCCAACGGGTCAACCCCCTCCCCCGTCCACCCATCCAGGACATTGTGGCCCGGCTCCCCAGAGACCCCGCGGGCTTCTTCAGCCGCAGCGCCGGGGACATCCAACATCTGGTCATCAACCACACCGCCGCACCACCGGATGTGACGGTAGATGTGATTGCCAACGCCTTCCGGGACAAACTGCCGGGGATTCTCTATCAATACTTTATCAGTGCGGATGGGCAGATTTTACAGACCCAGCCCCTGTTACAGGTGGTGGACGGAGAACGGCCCTACATAGCCAATGCGGTCAATATCGCCTTCGCCGGGGACTTCACCAGCGAAATCCCGACCAGTCAGCAGATTCGGGCAGGCAGTGATCTGATTGCCTGGCTGTTGGGCGAACTGCCCCAGCTTTCCCTGGCCAGTGTGCGGGGGGTGAGCGAGTTCATCCCCCACGGGTCGCCGGGAGAACAGTGGCTGACCGGGCGGCGCTGGAAAGACCTGCTGCTCAATGCCATTGCGGACCGGCTGCGGGACGAATCCGCGGCGGGACCAGGCGGCGAGAATCCCGAATTGCAGCGCCAGGTGCGGGAGTTGCAGCAGCAGAACGAGACACTGCTGGTGCAGGTGGGCCAATTGCGTCGGGAAAATGGCCGGCTGGTGCGGGAGATCGAAGAGGTACGGGCAGACCCCAACCGCTGGCGTCGGGTAGCACCGCCGCTTCTCCACGACGTCAGCGGTCAGTTGCCCCGTCACCCCAATCTCCGCTACGAAAGCCGCCGCCTGGAGGCCATCAGCCATCTGGCGATTCACCACACGGCTATGCCATCCCACGTGGGACCGGAGCGTATCGCGGCCATCCACGTGGAGGCCGACCCGGAGCGGGGCAAAGAGGCGTGGCCGGGGATCGGCTATCACTTCTTTGTCCACGCCGACGGGCGCACAGACCAGACCCAGCCCCTGGAAAATCTGGTCTATCACGTGGCCGGTCACAATCAGCAAACGGTGGGCATTGCCTTTGCGGGCAGCTTTATGAATGGCAGCGTGCCCACCCAGCCCCAGGTGCGGGCCGGGGCACGGCTGGTGGCCTGGCTGCTGCAGGAGTTGAAGTTGCCTTTGCAGCACGTCTGGGGCCACAAAGAATTTTCCGGCAATCGCACCACCTGTCCCGGCGGCGAATGGACAGACGGGCGCAGGTGGCGGGATACGCTCTTTGAGGAGGTGGTGCGGGTGCAAAGCGGCGGGGACAGGCGGCCCATTCACCACTACCTGCTCTTTTGGCAACAGCCCCATCCCGGCCCGCTGGCCAGCGCCGATTGGAGCGCGGCCCAAGCCTACATTGAGCGCTTCCGGCCCACGATTGGCTTTGACGTGGAGACGGCATTGCAGGCCAAATTTGTCACAATTGTGGGTGGCACGGCTGGGATCAGCAGCCAGTCCGAAGATCGGCTGCGCCGGGCAGGTGTGCAGGTGGAGCGCATCGACGGCAAGGACGAAGCAGAGACAGCCCGGGTGCTGGGTGAGCTGGTCCAAAAAGGGCAGCGCTTTCAGCATCTGGCGGAGCAAAGCTAATTTCGACATTCCGGTTCTTCGGGATATTATCTGGTTGTCACGCAGGCTGCCGGTTGAAACCGGTGTCTGGCGCGGGAAACCTGCTTGAGCAGGTTTTGCTTAGGGTCAATCAGATGAAATTCTGGTGAACCAACATCTCTTTATCATTTTGGGCAACTCGGAACTTTCTATTCTTCTCTCCCATGAGGTCAACTTTATGACAACGACAGCGCTCGATCACGCAACCCTCCTCCAACAGGACAGCCATCAACTGCACGGCCTCCATCACCCCGGCGCCCACAGCAACCCGCTGATCGTGGAGCGAGCCGACGGTGTCTGGCTCTACAGCACAGACGGACGCAAAGTGCTGGACGGGATGGCCGGTCTATGGAATGTAAACATCGGCTATGGCAATCAGGAATTGCCCGACGTGGCCCGGGACCAGATGCAAAAGCTGGCCTACACCTCCGGCTTTGTGGGGATGTCCAATCCGGCCTCCATCCAACTGGCCGAAAAGTTGGCTGGTTTCGCCCACCCCACCCTCAACACCACCTATTTCACTTCCGGTGGCTCCGAGTCCAACGAGACCGCCTTCAAGACCGTCTACTATTACTGGCGGCGGCTGGGCAAGCCGGAAAAGCGCAAGATCATCTCCCGGATGAATGCCTACCACGGCATTACAATTGCCGCGGCCAGCGCCACCGGCGTCACCGCCTATTGGAAAATGTTCGGCCTGCCCCTCGCCGATTTCCTGCACATCCCCGACCCCAACGCCTATCGCTATCCGGGCGATGTAAAAGAGGGTGAGACTGTAGCCCAGGCTGCGGCCCGCGCCCTGGAAGAGGCCATTTTGCGGGAAGGGCCGGAGACCGTCGGCGCTTTTATCGCCGAGCCGATTCAGGGTGCGGGTGGGCTGGTCATGCCCGGTGACGGCTATTTCGATCGGGTGCGGGCCATCTGCGACAAATACGACGTGCTGCTCATCGCCGACGAGGTAATCACCGGTTTTGGCCGCACGGGCAAATGGTTCGGCCAGCACCACTGGAATCTACGCCCTGACATCATGGCCTTTGCCAAAGGTGTGACCAGCGGCTACCTGCCCCTGGGCGGCATCCAGATTTCCGACGCCATCCGGGAAGTGATCGTCAGCGCACCGGCCGACGAGTCCTGGATGCACGGCCTCACCTACTCCGGCCACGCGGCGGCCTGCGCTGTCGGCATCCGCAATATCGAAATTATGCAGGAACAGAAACTGGTGGAGAATGCCGCGGAGATGGGCAAACGGCTAGGCGAGGGGCTGAACAAACTGCGGGACGAATTCGCCTTTGTGGACAACGTGCGGGGTACGGGTCTGCTCTGGGGCGTAGAGATTGTGGCTGACCGGGAGAGCCGGATCGCCGACAAACCCAAGGCCACCGCGATTTCCAACGCCGCTATGCAGCGCGGTCTGCGCACCCGGCCCATCGGCGCAGGGACACTGGCCTTTTCGCCCTCCCTTGCTATCACCGCTGACGAGGTGGACACGATCATCGAGCTGCTGGGTAGCGCGATGGATTCGGTTGTGTAGGTTGGGTGAAATGAAAAAGGGCCGGGGCAAGTGCCCCGGCCCTTTTTCATTTCACCCAACCTACGCGGCCCGTCCGCGGGGCACCTCAAAGTAATGTTCGATTTTGGCAAACTCCTCAGCGGGAATCAAATCCCGGAAGAAGTACCAATTGAATTCGGGCAATTTGTTGCCGTTGAAGCTGCCCCGTAGCTGGCTGATAGCAAATTCGATGTTCGTGCGCAGATGGGAATACTCGCCCTGCACAGCCCAGCCCAGCCCGGCCAGAGCGATGATCAGCGGGTCTCGGTTCTGGCGCATATTCTCGATCAGACGCAGGGCCAGTTGCAGCCCCACCCGTTTGGGATCGCCCAAATAGTATTGGGAAAGAATCCAGTCTGCAGCCGAGCGCATGAGCAGCTCGTCGATGGGGATGCGTGTTACCTGCTCCCACTCCACCTTCGAACCCTCTTTGTCCCCGGAATAGAGGCCATTCAGTCCCCGCCAGAAACCCTGAGAGGAGGGCGATTTTTCCCGATTCAGCGCCCGGCTCGCCAGCTTCGACTCTCCGTTCAGCACTAGCAGCCGGAACAACTGATGCCAGTTTTCCTTGTAGGCATCGCTGATGGTAGCCGCTTCGACAAAGAAGTCGTAGGCCGCCTGCCACTCCCCCTCCTCAATCGCTGTCATCATTTTTAGATAGCGCACCAGCCCTTGCAAGGTCTCCACCGAAATGGCCTCATCCGGGGGCGCAAGGCGGTGGCGTTCCAGCGCGTCGAGCAGTCCCTCCAACTCCACAATCAATTCGGCCATCTCCTCTTTTCGCCCCTGCTTGCGATACATCTCAAAGAGTTGCCAGCGCAACCCAATATCCCAGGGGGTCTCGGACTGCACCTTCGCCATCAGCACCAGACTCTCGTCGTGGCGATCCAGCCAGCCCAGCATATAGGCCTGGCGCTCGTTCCACACAGCCATCGCGTCGGAGTCAAAAATGTAGATGAGCTGGTCGGCCTGCAAATCAATCGCCTCTTGCAGCCGGTTGCGCCGGGCCAGAAAAGATTGGTAGGTGAACATACATTCTTCCAACATCCGCTGCATACGGAATTCGTTGGCGGCCAGCCGTTCCAGGGGCAATTTGACCAGACGGCTGATGAGCAGTTCGTATTTCTCGCCGGCACGCTCGTCGTCGCGGACGGCAAGCTGGCGCGCTTCGGCCAGCATCTCCTCCCACGAGCCGCGCACAGGGGGAGTAGATTGTCGATTTGGTGCTTGTGTACTCACGTAGGGTCCTTTCGATGGGAAGAGTGAACAGTGAGCAGTAATCAGTTGCTCGACGCGTCACACTGATAACTGATTACTGTTCACTTAATTTCTCGCTTAACAGTATTGAGCAGCGTATCCGCGCGCAGATCGGGCAGATTGTGGCAGACGCCGCCCATGTGGTCGGCCAGGGCCTGGGCCAGCCCCCGGTCGAAGGCCATGTGTTCCATATTAATGACAATCGAGCGCACATCGCCCTGGTGGAAGAGTTCGGCCATACGCATGGCCTCTTCCTGGGCGGGCATACCGGTCATACTCACATTGCCCGCACCGTCGGTGAGTAGAATCACCAGCGGGCGCATCTCAGCATCCTTGCGCTTGGCCGCTTCCACCACCTGCCAGGCTGCCAACAGACCGCTGCTTAGGGGCGTCTTGCCGCCTACAGGCAGGTCCTTCAGCGCCTTCTCGGCCAGGTCCACACTGCTGGTGGGCGGCAGCACTACCCGAGCTTTGTCGCGCTGGAAGACAACCAGCCCCACCTGATCCCGGCGCTGGTAGGCGTCGATGAGCAGACTGAAGATGGCCCCTTTTGTAGCTTCCATCCGCTCGCTGGCGGCCATGGACCAGCTTGCATCCACCACAAAGAGAATCAGATTGCCCGTGCGCCGCACCCGCACTTTGCGTTGCAGGTCGGACATCCGCAGCTTCAGGGCCAGATCGTTGTCGATTGTCTTGGCCCGCTCCTTCTGATAGATCGCCGCCGCCCGTAATGTGGCGTCAAAAGCGATATCGTCGGTCTTATCGCCCGCAGGCCGGGCTTTGATATAACGTCCCCGCTTGCGGTCCGTTTGACTATACGAACGTTTGCCGGTCTGTTCCCGGGTCACTTTGTCCAGTGGCGTGTCAAACTTGCGCGCATCAAAGACATCCCCCACATTGATCGGTTTGCGTGCGCCCTTGTCGTCCCCGGGCGATGAACTCTGCTGAGGAGCAGCGTTGGGTTCGGCAACACCCCCTTCGCCCCCCTCCGGCGACCCGTCTAGGTCGTCGGATTCATCGCCCTCTGTGCTTTTTTTTCCGATGATGCCCCGCTGGCCTCGGCTTCTTCCATAGCCTCGTCCTCGTCAAAGGCTTCCTCGGCCTCGGCCCGGGCCTGGCGCATATTGGATTCCAACTGCTCCGGGCGCAGGGCTGCATCCTGGAAGGGCTGCTTTTTCATCCGGTGGGGCAGGGCCAACTCCGCAGCCATCAGAATGTCCCGGTCGGTGATGCTCGTCCGACCATCAAAGGCGGCCTGGGCACGGGCAGTCTTGAGAATCACAATATCGGCCCGGTGGCCGTCTACATGGAAGCTGGAGGTGAGCGCCGCAATTGTGTAGAGGTCTTTGTCTGTGTAGGTCACACTTTCATAGAGGCGGCGGGCGGCAATGATACGTTCGCCCAGCGTCCCCGCGTCCCCGGCAAAATCCGCACCAAAGCGGGTCGCGTCCTGCTCGAAGCGGGTGCGGCGGCGCAGAATCTCCACCCGCTCTTTGGGTGTGTGGATACCCACCACATCGACCGAATGGGCAAAGCGGTCCAGCAGTTGGGGGCGCAGGTCGCCCTCTTCCGGGTTCATCGAACCGACCAGCACAAAGCGGGATGGGTGTTGGACGCTGATGCCTTCCCGCTCCACAATGTTCACACCCATCGCCGCGCTGTCCAGCAGCAGGTCCACCACGTGATCGTCGAGGAGATTCACCTCGTCCACGTAGAGAACGCCCCGGTTGGCCGCGGCCAGAATGCCCGGCTCAAAATGGCGCTCGCCTCTCTGGATGGCCTTTTCAATGTCGAGCGTACCCACTACCCGGTCTTCAGTGGCAGAGACGGGCAAGTCGACAAAAGGGGTGTCCCGCATACTCACGGGCATCTCGCCGGTTTCGGCAGCCATACGGCAGGAGGAGCAGAGACCAGCGGTCAGGTCGGGGCGGCAGGCGAAGGGGCACCCCTCCACCGCCTGGATGGGGGGCAGCAGGGCAGCCAGGCCACGGGCAGCGGTCGATTTGGCTGTGCCTCGTTCACCCCTGATAAGTACGCCGCCGATGAGCGGGTTGACGGCATTGAGCAGAAGCGCGCGCTTCATCTTTTCCTGGCCGACGATGGCGGTGAATGGATAAGTTACTCGCATAGTCGTTTCCTTTGGGGTTTGAGGCAAAAAGTTTCGGGAGAGTTGTCAGCGCCCGGTCAAAATAGAGTCAGAGTCCGGGCAGGAACTGTTGATAAAGACCATTATACTCTCATTTGTGATCAGAGCATCGGTTTATTATACCCGACAGCCAAAGGCAAAATCAAACCAAAGCGGCTTTGTGGCAACGTAAGACCTGCCAGGTTTCGGAAAACCCGGCAGGTCCGATGAAACTTTCCGATTTTGGCTGCGTATTGCACAATAGAGTAGTCGTAAACAATGAGGCACTCGCGATGAATGAACAGGAACAACGCTGGTTAGAACTGGCCCGCAAGGGCGACCAGCAAGCTTTTTGCCGACTGGTGGATGCCTACCAGCGGCCAGTGATGAGCCTGACCTATCGAATGCTGGGCGATTTGGACGAAGCCGAGGACGCCGCCCAGGAGACTTTTTTGCGCGCCTGGTCGCGGCTGCACCAGTACAGCCCGGATCACAAATTCAGCACGTGGGTCTTTTCCATTGCCAACCACCACTGCATTGACCAGCTGCGCAAACGGCGGGTGACCTTTGTTCCGCTGGAGGATACCCCGGTTGTCTTTTCGCTGCAAGGCGATGAGGACAGACCGGAAGAGTCCCTGCTGAGCGCCGAGAGTGCCCAGGAGATGCAGGCATTGGTGGATCTGCTGCCCCCCGACTACCGCACGCCATTGGTGTTGCGCTACTGGCAGGAGTGCAGCTATCAGGAGATCGGCGAGGTGATGGGGTTGAGCCTGCCTGCGGTCAAGAGCCGCCTTTTCCGTGCCCGGCAGAAGTTGGCCGAAGAGTACGAGCGCTCCCAGGCTGCGATCCGGGGCAAGACCCAGCCTGTCCATGCGAAGGAACCTGCCCGCACCCGACCCGTTTTGGGGCAAGGCATCGGCGCTCCGCTGCGGGCCGCGCTGGCGGGCGTAAGTAGTTAGCAGTGATCAGTAATCAGTGAGGAAGCGCGCCTGCCACGTGCCACTTTCGACGAGCCATCTGCGACGGTGAAACCGACGGTGAAACCGATGACAGTCCTACAACCCCAACCGCTCGTTCCCATGGAGGACGAAGCCGAAATGAACAACCACGACGAATATGGGATGCTGATGTCTCTGGCCCTGGACAATCTGCTCGATGGAGCAGAGCAGGCCCAGCTAGACGCCCATCTGGCCGACTGCAATCGCTGTCGTATCCAGTGGAATTTGTGGCAATCGCTCGACGCCGCACTGCACGCAGCACCGCTGACCGCGCCTTCGGCTACTTTTGTACAAAATTTTAGCCTGCAGTTGGCGGCCCAGGATCGGCGGCGGCAGGTGCGGCTGGGTATTCTGCTCGGCGCGCTGACGCTGGTGATGTGGCTGATCGGCGTAGCCGGTGTGGCCATGGTCATCGGTGGGCTGATCTACAATCAGGTGGGCTGGTTCACCGAAAGCCTGCACTGGCTGGCCTATGTCTGGACGGCCGTGACGGTAATCGGCAGCTCACTGTTCGCTCTGCTGGGCGGTGTGACCGAACAACCGTCGGCTGTCGGGCTGGTGGCGGGCTATGTGGCGCTGACTGGTAGCGTCCTGGTCATGTGGTCCCGCTATCTGCGCCGGTCGTTGCAGATGGTTGATGTCTATTCAAGTTGAAGACATTTTCATAGGGGAGCAGCAAGCAGCACCCCGACGAGAGCACAATTTTCATGGCAGGTATAAAATGAAGCATCTTAAAGCAAACACCCGCTGGCTCCTGGCAGCCACACTCATCACACTCGCCACTCTCGGCCTGCTCTTTGTCCCCAGTGTCCAGGCAGCCGACAGCGCCGACTCCGCCGAATGGGATTCCATTTCGGCCCGTTTCAGTCCGGACCAGCGCATCTTCAACGAAGACCTGCTGGTGAGCGACGGCGAGGTGATCAATGACAATGTGGCTGTACTCAACGGCAATGTGACAATTCTCGCCGGAGGGGTGATCAACGGCGATCTCTCCGTGGTGCGGGGCAATGTGGATGTGGCCGGTCAAGTTCGGGGCAACCTAGCCGTCGTACAGGGGGACGCTTCCCTGGCGGCCAGTGCGCGGGTGGAAGGCGATGTGAGTATCGTCGGTGGCGAAGTGAGCCGGGCCGATGGGGCGTATGTAGGGGGCAATTTTGTAGGCGGGTCAAATCGGGGTTGGCGGGGCCAGTTTGAGAGTGACAGTGCCACTGGTGCCAACGGCGCGCCCCAGTTGCGCGGCCAGTCGGAAGGGCGCTCCTGGCTGATGACCTTCTTCTGGCGGATGGTACAGGCTGTGCTGTGGACGCTGCTGATCACCGGACTGGTGGTGTTGATTGTCTGGCTGGCCCCGGCCCAGGTGAAGCAGGTGGCCCAGACCGCAGAGGCTGAACCGGCGCTCTCTTTTACCGTGGGTCTAATCGTCTCGCTGGTCATCACTTTTCTTGCTATGGGTCTGTTTGCCACTATCTGTCTGGCCCCAGCCGGCTTCCTGTTGGGCAGTCTGCTGGCCATCGCCGGATTGTTGGGCTGGGCCGCCACCGCCTGGTGGATTGGTGAAAAGCTGACTGCAATGAGCACCGATGGCGCGCTGAACCGAATTCCTTCGTTGGTCTTTGTCAGCATATCAGCACTCGTTCTCACGGGTCTGATTTTCTTCTTCTGGGCGCTGGTGGCCTGCATTGGTTTCATCCTGGGCCTTCTGGCAGTTGCCCCCGGCGTGGGTGGGGTTCTGGTGACACTTGCCCGGCGTGCGCGCCCGAGGGAGGGCCGACCAGATTTACTAACCGAAAATTTCGATGTCGAATCGACCACATCAGATGAAGCGGCAGGATCGGATAGCCCAGCGCGGACCGCCTTCGTCCCTGAGGCAATGGCGCAGAACGAAGCAGAAGCCGACAGCCCAATGCCAACCACGCCAACCCTCTTTGTCAGTGGCGATGAGCTGGGCTTGACCGAGACCGAGCGTGCCGCTCTGCAGGCCGGCGCGGGGATAGCCCCCGCGCAACCAGCCGACTTTACCCGCCTGAAGGGCATCGGCCCGACCTTTGACAAACGGTTGAAGGAAGCAGGCATCACCACCTTTGCGGCCCTGTCCGCGTTGACACCGGAAGCAATCTCCGCCATCATCGGCTGGCCTCCGGAGCGGGTGGTGCGCGATGATTTGCGGGCACAGGCCGCGGCGCTGGCGGAAGAAGAGTGAACAGTCAAAAGTAATCAGTAGACAGTGAGCAGTAATCAGTGGCTCCACGACGCCACTAATTACTGCTCACTGTTTACTTCCGACAGTCTACACAAAGGCGACGTTTTCCTTATGCCCACACTGCAAACCCCTTTCCTCAACCATATCTTTCCCACGCCGCTGGTGCTTGCCAGCGGGATTTGGGGCACAACGGTCAGTCTGCTGGTGCGGGCTGGGGCCAACGGTGCGGGCGCAGTGACGGCCAAGAGTTGCGGTCCTGTGCCGCGGGCCGGTCACGTCAACCCCTCGTGCGTGGCCTGGGAACACGGGCTGATCAACGCCATCGGTTTGGCGAATCCGGGGGCAGAGGAGGAGGTGGGTCTGCTGCGCCAGGCCAAAGGGGAGCTTGCACCCTTGGGCGTTCCACTCATTGCCAGCATCTTTGCCGGAACCGCCGCTGAATTTGGCGATGTGGCGCGCATCGTCGCCCAGGCCCGCCCGGATTTCATCGAAGTCAACATTTCGTGTCCGAATGTGAGCAGCGAATTTGGCGAACCCTTTGCGGCCAATCCGCAGAGCGCCGCCGAAGTGACCGGTTTTGTCGTAGAAGCGGTCGCCCCTTTCGCCATTCCGGTCATCGTCAAACTGGCCCCGAATGTGCCCAGCATCGGACGGATCGCACGGGCAGTTGTGGAGGCTGGCGCGGACGCACTCTGCGCGGTCAATACAATGCCAGGTCTAATCATTGATGCGGAGAGCGGGCAGACAATTCTCGCCAACCGCAGCGGCGGGCTGAGCGGCCCTGCCCTGAAACCCATCGCTCTCAAAGCCGTCTACGACGCCCGGCGCGCCTGCCCAGATATTCCGATTATCGGCACAGGGGGCGTTTCCACTGGAGAGGATGCCATTGAAATGCTGATGGCCGGGGCCACGGCTGTCGGTGTGGGCAGCGCCATCTACTATCGGGGCGGCGACACCCTTTCGCTGATCCGGGACGAAATGATCGCCTGGATGGCAGCCCACAACGTGCCTTCTCTGGAAGACATTCGTGGACTGGCCCACCGCGAACCGCTCTATACAAGCAACCCCACTGGCGCTCCAATTCCCCACGCGCACTGAACCTAATGTGTAAATGCGGGACGCTGATGACGCTGATCTGAATTGATCTGTGTTGATCATTCAATACCTTCGCCAAGTTGATGAAAAAACGGAGCCAAGAAGTAAGATAGATTAGCAACGGACAAGTTGGTTACTCTATCTCTACTCAAAGGCTCCTCATGGACATTATTGCGCTACTTCAGGTATTGAGTCAATGTTTGGATCAG
>CAMDQF010000192.1 GCA_945905745.1 Litorilinea aerophila | reverse complement strand
GTGTGTAGAGTGATGTCCATACACTACTTCTGGCTCAGTTCCTCTAATTTGTCAATTATAGGTCTGGCTTATGTTAGCCTAATTGTCAAAAGTCCAATGGACACAGACCTGCAGGTGACGACTGCCCAAATCGGCGCGGTGATGGGCTTTGCGCAACTGCTGCCTGTGGCTGCCTCCATGCTGACACCCTATCTGCTGGAGAAATGGGGCACGGAGCGCACGCTAACGATTGCCGGATTCAGTTTGTGTCTGACGCTGGTGCTGATGGGAATGGTTCCCCACTGGCTGGTGGCGGCTATCTGCTTCTCGGCCCTTGCCTCGCTCTCCTCCATTAGCGGAACGTCGCGCAATCTCTTTAGTCAGGAGTTGGTCTCACAGCGCTGGCGTACCACTTCATCGGCCATTCTCACTATCGGTTTGGCGCTGGGGTTTGCTGTGATGGCAGCCATCGGTGGCCCGGTTGTGGAAAGTGTGGGCTTCCGCGGCTTCTTCTTTGTCACTGCCGGGTTGGCTTTCCTGGCTGCCGTGATTCTGCTCGGCTACATGCGCCGACAGCGCAGAACGACAGCCGCATAGCAGCGAGTGGTCAAAACGATTCTCAGGAGCAATTTCATGTTCGAAACCCTATCCTTCCGTACCACAGCCAGCCAGGAAACGGTCAATCTGGACGATCAGGTGCGGGCTGTGGTGGCGGCCAGCGGCGTGGCGGAAGGGGTCTGTCACGTCTACTGCCCCCACAGCACGGCCGGGCTGACCATCAATTCAGCATTGGATTCCAAGACAAGTCAGGATATACTGTTTGAGATGAACCGGCTAGTTCCTACCCGCGTGGACTTCTTTCACACTTTTGACACGCCCACTGACGCCGCGGCCCACGTGAAATCTACGCTGACGGGCGTCCACGTGACCTGTCTGATCCACAATGCGCTGCTGATGCTGGGTTCCAGCCAGAGCATTTTGTTTGCCGAATTCGACGGGCCGCGCAACCGGCAGGTGCATGTGAAGGTTGTGGAAGGGTAGGGGTGCAAAAAAGATATTGGGTATTGGATATTTTGTTTGTCTTTCCTGGAGGAGGAAACGAATGAAACGACTACTGCGCACGAACCGCACTTGGCTATTGCTACTGATTTTGGGGCTGGTGCTGGCTGCCTGTCAACCGGCTGCCCCGGCTCCGGCAGATCAACCCGCTGGCGGTGGAGAGGCTGCATCTGCCCCGGTTTCCAAAGAGCCAGTAGTACTCAAATTCCTGAAATATGCGGACCCGGTAGAGGCTATCGCCTTTGCCAAAATCGAGGAAGAATTCCGGGCACTGGACGGGGGCAAATGGTCCCACGTCTCTATCTCCTACGATGCGGTGGACTTTGAGAATCTCTTCCCGAAGATCGAGACATCCGTGGCCGCGGGGGTGGAGTTGGATTTGATTCAGGCCGACGGCCCGGATATGAAGCACTATGCCTGGAATCAGGTGTTGATTCCGCTAGACGAATACTTCACCGCCGAGGAGAAGGCGGCCTATGCGCCCCAGTCCATTGAGGAGGGCAGCTATAAGGGCGTCTTCTACGGCCCGCCTTTCATGCAGTCCTGTTCGCTGATGTGGTACAACCAGGAGATGACCGACGCTGCGGGCATTCAGCCGCCCCAGGATTTGGCTGATTCCTGGACAATGGCAGAGGCGCTGGACGCCTGGCAGAAGACGACAGTGGACAGCGACGGCGACGGCACGCCGGATGTGTGGGGCGTGCGCTGGGGACAGGGGACCTGGGCTGGTGACTACGAGCAGGGCATTCTACGCCGCTCGGCTGGTGAGAAGGGTTCGCCCACCTATGAGGGAATGGGCGCTGATGGGTTGACCTTCCAGGGCTATTTCGACACGCCGGAAGCGATTGAGTCTATGCAGTTCTATCAGGACATGCACCAGACCTGGAAGGTGACGCCGGTGGAGCCGATCCCCAACATCTTCCAATCCAAGAAAGCCGCCTTTGTGGTCTACCCGGACAATATCATCGGCGACATCAAGAGTCAGTATCCCGATGGCAATTTTAAGCTGGGCGTCACGGGCATCCCCTATTTCAAGAGCCAGATTTGCCACACGGGTTCCTGGCACTATGGCATTTCGGCCAATACGAAGCACTTCGACGAGGCCCTGGCCTTCGTGAAATTTGCGTCGAGCAAAGAAGGCTCCCGCATCTATTACGAGGCTCTGCGCCAGTTGCCTGCTCATCTGGAACTGTTGAACGAACTGCCCGAATACAATACCTATCCCCAATCGCTGATCGCACAGGGCTTCGAGCAGTTCGGCATCCCCCGCATCCAGACACCGGGCTATACTGAATACCAGCAGGTCTTCGCCGAGATTGCCCAGAATGTGGCTGCCGGTGCGGATGTAACCCAGCAGATGACCGACGGGGCCAAACAGATCGAGCAGTTGGTGGCGAAGTATAAGGGGTGGAATGAGTAGGAGAGGGGAGGAAAGGAGGAAGGGAGGAAGGGGTGAGCGTTCTCCCTTCATCCCTTCACCCCAGAGATGGAGATAAAAGATGTACATCAGCCGTCTGGAATGGGACGAATATCGCATCGATCACATTGCACTGCACGGCGTGGAGCCTGATGAAGTCTGGGAAGTCTGCGCAGATCCGTTCCTTTTGGGTCGGCGGCAAGGGGCCAATCGTTATCGACTGTATGGACAAACGGAGAATGGAAGATACCTGTTTGTTGTGATTGAGAGTCGCTATGGCGCAGTGTACAAGCCTATAACAGCACGGGATATGACCGAAGCTGAGAAACGGGCATTTCGGAGGCTACGAAGATGAAAACACTTGAAGTACCTGCTTTTGAAAATTACGAGGAGGAGAGCGCATTTTGGGACGCGCTGGATACGGCAGATTTTATGCCAGACGACGACGAGTGGCTACGTTTTGACACACCGCACAAACGAGCCGTACGCGTGGCTATTCTTCCCCAAATCGCCGAGCAACTGATTCACACGTCTCAGAAACAAGGCGTTTCCATCGAAACACTTGTAAATGTTCTGCTCTTGGAGCATTTACGAGAACCAGCCGTCACTGGCTAAACGACCAGACGTACACATGGCTTCTTTTTCTGCTCGCTCCCCCAGTTGGTGGACAACCATCCAGCGGCGCAAGACCCGCAACTACATTTTTGCGGGCCTGTTTGTGCTGCCCGCGATTGTGAACTTTCTGGTCTTTCGTTACATTCCGATAATCTGGGCGGCGCGGGCCAGCACCTGGCAGTACAGTCTGCTCGGCGGCTATCGGGACTGGATCGGCGCGGACCACTACCTGCGCGCGCTGGAAGACCCGATTCTGCTCAAATCCTTGCAGGTCACATTTATGTATGTGATCGTCAAACTTCCTCTGGAAGTCGCCCTGGCCCTGGCCCTGGCAATCTTCACCAACCGGACCATCCGGGGGATGGGGACCATGCGCACGATTGTCTTCATCCCGGTGGTGATGTCAATGGTCGTCGTGTCGGTGGTCTGGGCGCTGATCCTCAACGCGGATTCCGGGCTACTCAACGCCTTCCTGCGCACGTTAGGCTTGCCCAAACAGGTCTTTCTCAGCAACCCTGCCCTTTCCCTGCCGTCGGTGATTACGGCGACGATCTGGAAGGATGTGGGTTTCAGCACGATTCTGATTGTGGCCGGGCTGAAGGGAATCCCCGGCATTTTCTACGAGGCCGCGCGGATCGACGGGGCCAACCGTTGGCAGCTTTTCCGCCACGTCACCCTGCCCCTGCTACGCCGCACGCTCCTCTTTGTGATTGTCACCCAGACGATCTTCAGTTTCCAGGTCTTCATCCCCGTCTATTCCATGACCCAGGGCGGGCCGCTGGACTCGACAAAAGTGATCGTCTTCTACATCTACCAGTTGGGTTTCCGCTTCCAGGATATGGGCTATGCGGCCGCGGTCTCGATGATTTTGCTTGTGATTTTGCTGCTGATCAGTGTGACGCAGATGCGCTATCTGCGTTCGGATGTGGAGTATTAGAATGAGCGCAGCCACCCGCCATCAGACCAGACAACCCAGCCTGCGCGGTCAAATCGGTCGATTGATCGGCTGGTTCTTTATTCTGCTGGCCTATCTGCTGATCGCGATTGTCTTTCTGACGCCGATGCTCTGGATGATCGGCAGCAGTCTGCGCCCCAGCCCGGAGGTCTTCCAGTACATCTTCCCCCTCAGTTGGCGCACATTTATCCCCCTGCAATTTACCCTGCAAAACTTCGCCGACATCTTCGGCATATCCGAGCAGGGGCGGGCGCTGGGTTTTCAATTTGGCCGGGCGCTGCTCAACACAGCCTTCGTCTCCACGGCGGTGGTGGGCAGTTCGCTGGTCTTCAACACACTGGCCGCCTACTTCTTCGCCCGCCTGGAATTCCCCTACAAGAAGCTGCTGCTGATTTTCGTACTGGGCACATTTTTTGTTCCCCAGGAAGCCACAATTGTCCCGCTCTATATTGTCGTGCGCCAGTTGGGATTCGCCGACACCTATTGGGCGCTGATTCTGCCCTGGTACGCCAGCCCCTTTGTAATTTTCGTCCTCTCCCAATTCTTCCAGGAGATTCCCAGAGAGCTGGACGAGGCCGCGATTATTGACGGCGCGTCGTTGCTGGGCGTGCTGCGCCACGTGATTGTGCCCAACGCCCGGGTCGGCCTGCTCACTGTCAGCCTGCTGGAATTCCAGTTCATCTGGAATCTCTTCTTCTGGCCTCTCATCGCCACCGGGCAAAAGGAGCTGCAGGTGATTCAGGTCGCGGTTGCCACCCAAATCACCCAGCGCGAGATCGCCTGGGGGCGCATCTTTGCCGGGGGTGTCGTCGCCAGCCTGCCGGTGATTCTGCTCTTTTTGGCCCTACAACGCTACTTTGTGGAAGGGGTGGCGCTGAGTGGGCTGAAGGGGTGAATAGTAGCAGCCTGCCCTAAAAAATAACTTGTATACCCACCTCCCTAGAGAATCCCCCATGAAAATCAGCTCCGTCGCAGCCTATGCCATCAAAATTCCACCGGCCAACGCCGGGACTATCGAAGGCAACCGCAATGTGGAAGCCTACGGCGACTATACGATTGCTGCCGACGCCTGGACGAGCATCTACTCGCGCAACCACGAAACCTGTCTGGTGCGGTTGGAGACCGACGACGGGCTGGTGGGCTGGGGCGAAGGCCAGTCCCCGGTCTCTGGTCGGGCTACGGCCGCGATTGTCGAGGATTTGTGTACGCCCCTGCTCATCGGGCGCGACCCTTTTGATGTGGAATACATCTGGTATCGCCTCTACAGCGCCATGCGCGAACGGGGGCACATCACCGGCTTTTATGTGGATGCCCTGGCCGGGGTAGACTTGGCATTGTACGATCTGCTGGGCAAAGCCCTGGGCAAGCCGGTCTACAAATTGCTGGGGGGTAACTTCCGCCCAAATGTGCCGGTCTATGCGGGGCTGGGCGGTAGCGCGCCGGGACCGGTGGCACAGCAGGCCCGGTCCCTGGTGGCCGCGGGCTACGGCGCATTGAAACTCCATCTGCGCGTGCCCAATCCCGATTTGCTGGCGATGGTGGCGGCTGTGCGGGAAGCGGTGGGTACGCGCGTGACGCTGATGGTGGATGTCCACGGGACCCGGGACGTTTCGGGTGCGATTGAACTGGGCCGGGGATTGGAAGCGCTGGGTGTGGGCTGGTTGGAAGCCCCCTGCCAGCCGGAAGATGTGCGGGGCCAGGCAGAGATCGCCCGTTCTCTGGCGATGCAGGTGGCAACGGGGGAGTGGCTGCGCACGGTCTGGGAATGGCGGCAGTGGATCGAACAGCGCGCATTCGACGTGGCTATGCCCGACATCGCCCGCACGGGGCTGAGCGAGGGCAAGCGCATCGCCGCGCTCTGCGACAGCTTCAACCTGCCGGTTGCGCCCCACATCGGCGGCGGCGGCATCCTGGCTGTGGCCGCGTCCATCCACTACTCCGCGGCCATCCCCAACTTTCAAATTATGGAACACAGCCACGCCGGGCACGCTTGGAAAGGATCGATTGCGTCCAGCTATCCGGAGCCTGTGAACGGCGTCTTTGCCCTGCCCAGCGCGCCGGGGCTGGGCGTGGAGATCAACGAGGCCGCGGTGGCGCGGTATACGCGGTAGTGCAAGGAGAGCAGAATGACCCAGCACAGAACGTACAAATCGATTGAAGATGCAACGATGCAGGAATTGCAACTGGAAATCATCCGGCGCTCGCTGCACAACGACTTTGACGGGAGGCACGTCTACGACTATTTGATCACCCATCCTGAACTATGGACAGCCGTTCTGCTCGACCGCAATGACCTGATCAAACTGCGCGACCTGCCAGAAAACATCTGGAACGCTGACACACTTTTCATTCTGACCCCAGACGCACCCAGCGCCCGTCGGCTGGCTGAGATAGCAGAGGAAGTGTGGATCGGGATGGCGACAGTCTACACCGACCCCAGTTCTGTGGACCGGGAATTGGGCGGTGCTGAGGAGGGGCAGGCAATTGTTTCCATTTGGTGGGATTAGGGCAGCCAAGCGAAGACCGCCCGTTGCCATCTCCCCAACTTTGCCCTATAATTACGCCATCGCTCCCAATAAATGAGAACGGGCCATGGCTACCATCCACGACAGCGGCTACAAACTGCTCTTTTCCAACCACACGATCTTCCGCCAACTGATCCAGAGCTTTGTCGATCAACCCTGGGTGGCCCAGCTCGACTTCGAGCGGGCCGAGAAGGTGGACAAATCCTTCATCGACGAGGCATACCAGGAGCGGGAGAGCGATCTCATCTACCGCATTCCTCTGGGCGCGGGCGAGATTTATGTCTACGTTCTGCTGGAGTTCCAGTCCACTGTAGACCCCCTGATGGCCCTGCGCGTGCTGAACTATGTAGTCAGCCTCTATATGGAATTGACCCGCAACCCGCGTACGAAAAAGCTCCCACCCGTCTTCCCGATTGTGTTGTATAATGGGGATGGGCGCTGGACAGCCGCCACGGATGTGGCTGATCTGATTGAGCCAGTGCCCTCTCTCGGCGAATATGGACTGCACTATCGCTACCTCAAACTGGCCGAAAACGAATTCAGCCAGGAGGTTCTGATCGAGATCGGCAATATCGTTTCGACGCTTTTCCTGGCCGAGAACCGCTATGAGATGGTAAAGTTATTGGCTAGATTGCCCGATCTATTCGAAAGAGAAGAGGACAAACGGGCAGCTTCTCTGCTCGTCAACTGGTTTCGGCATATGGCGCTACACGGGCGCATCAGTCCAGAAGATTACGCCCAGATGGAAAGAGTGTTTCGTTCCAAAGAGGAGGTAGAGAGAGTGTTGACGACGACATTTGAAGACTACTATCAAGAAGCGCTTCAAAAAGGAATTGAGGTAGGGATCGAGAAGGGGATCGAGAAGGGGATTGAGGAGGGGATCGAGAAGGGGATTGAGGAGGGAATTGAGAAGGGAATTGAGAAGGGAGCCAAGGCAAACCAGGCGAAAACCGTACTGGCGATGGCTGAACGCGGCTTCGCGTGGGAACTGATCGCTGATCTGCTCGAACTCGGCGTAGTCGAAGTGGAGGAAATCATCGCTCGGGCCACAACCGTCCAGGCCAACGGCAACAGCGGAGAATCACACGAATGAGTATTGTCATTGCCCAGGAACCTGCCGATAGCCCGGACGCCCAAGCGCTTGTCGTTGAATTAGATTCCTTTCTGACACCCCTCTATCCGGCGGAAAGCCATCACGGCTACAGCGTGGAGAAGCTCATCGCCCAGGGCGTCGCCTTCTTTGTGCTGCGGGTGGACGGCGCAGCCGCGGCCTGTGGGGGCGTTCAGTTTTTTGATGAGGGGTTTGGGGAGATCAAGCGGATGTACGTGCGTCCGGCTTTTCGCGGGCAGGGGCTGTCCAAAGTGATGCTGGCCCATTTGGAAGACTACACCCGCAGCCAGGGGGTGGATCTGCTGCGGCTGGAAACGGGCCTCTACCAGACCGAAGCCATCAGCCTCTACGAGCGCATGGGCTACATCCGCACTGGGCCTTTTGGGCCATATACGGACGATCCGCTCAGTCTGCTCTATGAGAAGCAGCTGGCGGCTCAGTAAGGTGGCTCTGCTGGGCCTGCGTAGCCGCAGCTTCCCATGCGTGGGGAATTCTTACAGTCAGAGGCATCTCCCTCTCATACACAAACCTTTGGTTGCTTGTGTTTGTGCCATTCTGCATTCCTCTTGTAAAAGAGAAGTCCGGCTCTTTCTAAAAATCCGGACTTCTCTTTTACGCTGCTACCAGTGCCGTTTTGATATGTTGCAAGTGCATACGCTCGTGACCGGCAATGGTCTCGTAGTACTGCTCCACAGTGATCACGCCCTGGGATGGATGCTGTCCCGTGCGCGCCCAGTCTTCCTCAACCAACCCGTTCAGTCCCTGCAATGTACGGGCGCGGGTGGCTTCCAGCCCGGTGATAAGCTCCGCCGGGGACGGGTTGCCCACCCGCTGTTTGACGCCTGCATTCCAGCGGGTCAGGTCAAAACCTTCGGGGAGGGTCTGCTCGCCTTTGCGGATTTTGTGGATGTGGATGGACACCCCCCGCTCGCTGTCGATGAGATGGCCCACGATTGTGCTGATCGTCCAGGCATCCCCTTCGCCGAAGACGACCCTTTCCCACTGCTCCGGGGAGAGTCCGTTGAGGGTTTCCAACAGCGCGGCGCGAGCCTCGGCCAGGGTTTGATTCCATTTTTCCGTGCGGTTCATGCTTCCTCCTGGGAGAGATGACCGAAATCGCATAATCTCTTAATCTCCTAATCTCGGCTTTGCGCTAGAGATTAGGAGATTAAGAGATTATTGAGCCATCACGCGCCCCTACCCCTGGGATGCGGCCAACGCCTGCTCCAAATCCTCTTTGATGTCGTCGATGTGTTCGATTCCCACGCAAAGTCGGATCATATCCGGGGTGACACCGGCGGTGACCAGCTCGGCTTCCGTGAGTTGGCGATGGGTGGTGGATGCAGGATGCGCTGCCAGGGACTTAGCGTCGCCAATATTGACCAGCCGCTTGAAGAGCTTCAGCGCGTCGTAGAATTTCACACCCGCCTCAAAGCCACCCTTCACCCCAAAGGTGAGCAGAGCCGAGGGGCGGCCATTCGTATACTTCTGGGCCAGGTCGTAATAGGGCGACTCAGGCAGACCGGCAAAGCTGACCCACTCCACTGACGGGTGATTTTTCAAATAGTTGGCAACGGCCAAGGCGTTGTCGCAGTGGCGTTCCATACGCAGGGGCAGGGTCTCCAGCCCTTGCAGGATCAGGAAAGCGTTGAAGGGGCTGATGCAGGAACCGGTGTTGCGCAGGGGCACTGTGCGGGCACGCCCGATGTAGGCTGCCGGCCCCAGGGCTTCGGTGTAGACAACCCCGTGATAGGCAGGCTCCGGGGTGCTGAGCATGGGGAAGCGGGCTTTGTTCTCGGCCCAGGGGAATTTGCCGCTGTCCACAATCGCACCGCCCAGGGATGTGCCGTGGCCGCCCATATATTTGGTCAGGGAATGGACGACAATATCACAGCCATATTCGATGGGTTTGATCAGCACAGGCGTGGCAACCGTATTGTCCACAATCACTGGCACGCCGTGCTTGTGGGCCATTGTGGCGATGCCTTCCAGATCCACGATATTGCCCGCCGGGTTGCCGATGCTCTCGCAGAAGACCGCCGCGGTCTTGTCGTCGATCAATTTTTCCAGGTCTGCCGCGCTGTCGCTGGCGGCAAAACGGACCTGAATTCCCTGTTTGGGCAGCATATGGGCAAAGAGGGTGTAGCTGCCACCATAGAGCTGAGGCACGGAGACGATATTGTTGCCCGCCTCGGCAATGGTGAGGATGGCGTAGTTGATGGCCGCGCTGCCAGCGCTGACAACCAGAGCGGCGATGCCCCCTTCCAACGCGGCGATGCGCTGCTCCAATACATTCTGGGTCGGATTCATAATCCGGGTGTAGATGTTGCCGGGCACGGCCAGATTGAAGAGGTCTGCGCCGTGCTGGGCGTTGTCGAACTCGTAGGCTACGGTCTGGTAGATGGGGACGGCCACAGCTTTGGTCGTCGCCTCGGACTCATAGCCTGTGTGAATCACAATTGTCTCGTCGCGCATTGGGTTCTCCTGTGGGTGATTGGGTGATTGGGTGATTGGGTGATTGGGTTATTAAGTGATTGGGTGTCGAGTGTTGGGTGTTGGGTGTCCGCAATTCGCAATTCGCAACTCGTACTACTTTTGCCTTCCCCTTTTGCCTTTTGCTTTCTTCTCCGTTTACGTGCTTCCCTGGTATCCGCCGTTGCTGGAGTGCAGTCCCAATGGATCGTTGGGGTCGATGCCTTCTTTGAAGAGTTTGCGCCGATCCAGATCCGTGACCCTGTAGACCAGTCCCAGCCAGTTGTTGAAGATGGCCCGGGCTGTGTCGCCCCAGGTGTTGTCCAGTTGGGGCAGCATGGCATTTTCTGGGAAAGGGGGCGGCACACTGCCCCGCCGCTTGGCCACCTGCACCATCTCCCGGTAGGCTGTGGCCACAGCCGCCACCTGGGGCGAAAAGTAATTGTCCGGGTGGGGCGGGTAATCCTCCCGCTCGCCGTGGAAGTAACGGTGTACCTCTCGTTTGTATTCTTTGAGCAGGCTGTTGATGTCGTATTCCGGGTGGCCCTGAAAATAGATCACCCGGAAGTGATCCTGGCTGACGGCCATGTGTACCCCCGCCTCTTCACTCTCGACCAGAATCGACAGCCCGGCTGCGATGAACTGCTCGCGGCTGATTTCGTTGAAACGGGAATGGGGCACATCGAAACGGGTGTTGATGTCGCTGAGTAGGGGGTGGTAGGGGTGCAGCACCCGGTGGTCGAATACGCCCCAACGCTTGAAACCCAGGGGTTGGCGCTCGATCCCATGAAATTGTTGGAGCAGGGCATGGGTAGCCAGACAGGAGCAGAGGACAGACGAGACATTCTCCGCGGCCCAGGCCATCACCTCGGACAGCGGCCCCCAGAAGGGTTCCTTTTCCAGTGCCGGGCTGCTCACATTGGCTCCGGTGATGATCAGCGCGTCCAGCCCTTTTTCCTGGGCGTTCTGAAAGGTGCTGTAGTAGAGATCGATATATGCCTGGCTTTCTGGGCTGCGGTGCAGGCCAGGCACCGAAAAGGGGTGGACAAAGAACTGGGCGATCTGGTTGGAACTGCCTACCAGACGCATAAACTGTTGTTCGGTCACTTGCAGGGCGGCATCGGGCATCATGTTCAGCAGGCCGATGTGCAGCTCGCGGATGTCCTGCTTGAGCGCATGCTCCAGGGGCAGCACTTCTTGGCCCCGCTCGCGCAGACGCTCGAATGTGGGTAGGGCAGAATGGGCAACAATAGGCATAGAATGAATAATCCAGACAAAAATAGAGCGGTATCCGCCCTGCTTTGTTTGGGCGTGTGGATGCCACCCGTCAAATTTACCGAGAACGACGTGATAGCTGGTCAACGCACCCAATGGGCAGGCAGTTCCGCGTAGGCGTCAAAATTTCGAGCTTTGTATGCGCAGATTATAGCACGCGCCGGGGTGAGTACAAAGGAACACTACTTCCTGGGTGTATCCCAGGAATGGGGTGGGTTCATCGCTTACAAATTAAGAGGTTTTGTCTTTGTCGAGACCCAATTCAGGGTCAAAACTGCCTGCATTGGCTGTTTCGATAGCTGCTCAGTCCACCAACGGTTTGCGTTAGCCGCTGGCGGGCGGGACGAGATAACGCCACTCTGCCGGAACCAACTTCGAGCCACACAAACTGCCTGAAAACGCGCAGACTCCCACCAGTCGGGTGCACGCTGTGTTGGGCGGCTGGTAATCTAAGATGGAATGTTTATCGGATTGCTGTAAAAACAAGTTCTTCATGCTCATCTGTTGCAGGTTGATCCGTGTAATCGCCATGGACAGTGATTTCACGAAAGCCAATAGCTTTTAACATCAACAGTAGTTCGTTCTTGAAGTAAACATCTTCGTGCAAAGTGTACTCTTCAGAGGCAGCCAGTTCACCGTTGACCCACTTTTCAAGCCGTACTTGCCGGGTATATGTCTGTTCCAGTGGATCGACAGAGATCATCCGGAATTGAGCGAAATGCTCGCTTCCATCTGATGCAATCTGAGCATCCCCCTTGTCCGGCCATGGTTGTGGCATAGCCTTCCGTTGCCCAGGCAGCCACATATTCCAGAACCGTTCCGAGTTGTAGTCGGCCTGAATATTGAGCAATAATGCACCACCGTCTTCCAGGTGAGAATAGCAGTGACGCAGCGTTTCGAAGTCGTTTTCGCGACTGCCTGCCAGACCAAATGAGTCACAGATGTAGATCATTTTGTATTTGCGGGGAAGTTCAAAGGCGTGCATCGAATAATTGTACAAGTTCAGATTCAAGCCTTGACTGGCCGCCTTGCTTTGACTATAGTGCAGCATATCTTTGGAAATGTCGTTACCATCAATATCAATCCCTGCTCGTAGCAATGGCAATAAAACGCGCCCTGTGCCACATGCCAAATCAAGTACAGGTTGACCGTAGCGCGCGATTTCCTGAAGAAAGAAGGGGATTTCGCGGGCATCGGTGATAAATTCAGCCCAACGCTCAGCCATCAACCCATAGTGCCAAACGACTGGCTCATCAGTCATAGTCAATTTCTCCATTTCCTTTATTTTGCTCGAAGCCGCCCAAAAGAATAGTAGCGGCTTCCGCCTATTCTCACAAAAGCCTTCTTGCGAAATTTGCTCCATCGAACGATAGTTATAATTGACCCCAGAAACTGGACCACGTGCTAAAGTAGAGGAACGCAGTAAAAACACACACGTGGAGGAAAGACAGATGGGAACGAAACGAAGACAGCACGACGGGCAGTACAAATTTCGGGTGGCGATGGAGGCCGCCAAAGGCAG
>CAMDQF010000191.1 GCA_945905745.1 Litorilinea aerophila | reverse complement strand
TTCTATGTCCGACGCATTGGGAATGATTGAGACGAAGGGTTTTGCGGCGATGGTGGAAGCCAGCGACGCCATGGTGAAGGCGGCCCGGGTCGAGTTGGTGGGCTATGAAAAAATCGGTGGCGGCTATGTGACTGCCATCATTCGTGGGGATGTGGCCGCGGTGAAGGCCGCCCTGGACGCGGGCGCACGGGGCGCGGAAAAGGTGGGCGAAGTCGTCAGTGTCCATCTCATCCCCCGCCCCCACGACAATGTGGACAGCGTGCTGCCTCTGGGCCGCAGCGCCAAGAGTGAAGCGTAACCCATTGGCAAGACGAAAGGTGACGAGTGAAGCGTGAGTCGTCCGAATGCTTTCACCTTTCACGCCTCACCTCTGCACTTGGCCGCTGTCTGCACTTTGGCGTTTGATTTCCTGCATAAGAAAGAGTTTCCATGGACAATCTCTGGCGACAACTCAGCACCGGCCCCAACGCGCCGGAGAATATCTACGCGATTATTGAAATCCCCAAAGGTAGCCGTAACAAATACGAGTACCACAAGGAACACGGGGTCATCTTTCTGGACCGGGTACTCTATTCGTCTATGCACTATCCCGGCGATTACGGGCTGATCCCCCGCACCTTCTGCGGCGACGGCGACCCGTTGGATGTACTGGTGATGATGACAGAGCCAACCTTTCCCGGTTGTGTGGTGCGCTGTCGGCCCATCGGCATCTTTCGGATGATGGACAAAGGCGAAGAAGATTTCAAGATTCTGGCTGTGCCCGAAAACGATCCCCTGCACGGCGAATACCACGACATCGGCGACATTCCCCAACATTTTATGAGTGAAGTCAGCCACTTTTTCAAAGTCTACAAGGATTTGGAGCAGAGCCACGTGGAAGTGATTGGCTGGGAAGGGGTGGAGGCCGCCAAAGCCGAGATTGTACGCTCCCAGGAACTCTACCGCCAGCGCTTCGGCTTCAAGGACATTTAGAAATGAAAGAGATTGTTCCCGGCCTGTGGGATGTGGACGAGGTAAAGTCCTTTGTCTCCGTCCACGTCTACCTGTGGCGTTGGGCAGAGGGTGTGACAGTCATTGATACGGGTACGCCCGGCAATGCAGAGATCATTCTGGCCGGGGTGAGAAAACTGGGCCTGCACCCGTCAGATGTCAAACGCATTATCATCACCCACGGCGACGTGGACCACACGGGCAGCCTGAAAGCGTTGAAACGGGCGACGGGCGCGCAGGTCATCTGCCACACTGTCGAGATGGAATTGCTGGAACATCCGGGGCGACGCAAACCGGCCAGGACGCCGTTGGGTCTGCTGCTGCGCCCGATCTTTGCTGTTATGATGCTCTTTCCTCAGTTCCGGGTCGAGCCGCTGACGCCGGACCGCACCCACGTGGACAGCGACAAATTGCCCGAAGGCTTTACAATTGTCCACACGCCGGGCCACACGCCGGGCCACATCTCCTTGCTGCACCCGGAGAAACGCTTCCTCATCGCCGGGGATGCCATACACAACCGGGGCGGAAAGCTGGGCGCGCCGCCACCGCTCTTTACGCCGGATGTGGAAAACAGCCACCGATCCATCTGGAAGCTGGCGAAGAAGTATGGCGATGGGATCGACACAATCGTCTGTGGTCACGGCGACCCCATCCCCAGCGGCGGGCAGGCCCGGCTGAACGGGTTGGTGGAGACACTTTTTGAAGCTGAGGCCAAAGCATGAAAATCGCCCTCGTCGTCGGCACAGTCGTCGCCAGCCACAAAGAGCCGAATCTGGAAGGCAGCCGTCTGCTCATCCTCAAAAATGTAACGATTGAGGGCCAGACGCAGACGGAATACGTCGTCGCGGTGGATGCGGTGGGCGCGGGGCCGGGAGAATACGTCCTCTACGCTGGCGGCTCCAGCGCCCGCCAGACCGCGGCCACAATCAACCGCCCGGTGGATGCGGTGGTGATGGCGATTGTGGATTCGTGGGAGGTTGGCGGTGTGGAGAAATACAGAAAGGAGTAAGCAGGTGGCAAGTTGCAGGTGGCAGGTGAAACGCAGCACAACCGCTCATCCCATTGACCGGAATCATCCAATTACCCATTCATTTGTTATCCTATGACCCGCGCACCCCACCTCAGCCACGTCGGACGCAACGATCCCGCGCCTTTGCGCGGCCCCCAGCCCGAACGTCTGGGCCTCTACCCGGACATCGACCGGGCGGTGGGCGCGGCGCGACACGCCTTCATCGCCCTGGATAAGCTGAGTCTGGAGACCCGGCGGCGCATTGTGGAAGCTATCCGAACGGTGGCCCGCCGCGACGCGGCAGAGTTGGGGCGGATGGCCGCCGAGGAGACCGGTCTGGGCCGGCCAGAGGACAAAGAACAGAAGAATCTCCTCGTCGCTAACCGCACCCCCGGCCCAGAGATTTTGCAGGCCGAAGCGGTCAGCGGCGACAATGGGTTGACCCTCACCGAGCGCGCGCCCTACGGCGTCATCGCCGCTATCACCCCCTCCACCAACCCGACTTCGACAATCTTCAACAACGCCATTAGTATGCTCAGCGCGGGCAACGCCGTCGTTTTCAACGTCCATCCGGGGGCCAACCGGGTCTGCAACGAGACCATTCGTCGCGTCAACGCAGCCATCACTGCCGCGGGTGGGCCGCCGGATCTGCTCACAGCGCCCGAAGCAGCCACGATTGAGAGCGCCCAGGCGTTGATGATCCATCCCGGCGTGCGCCTGCTGCTGGTGACGGGCGGGCCGGGCGTTGTAGCTGCGGCTATGCGCAGCGGCAAGCGGGCCATCTGTGCGGGGCCGGGCAACCCGCCGGTGGTGGTGGACGAATCCGCCGACATCGCCCTGGCCGCCCGCCAGATCGTCTTTGGGGCCAGCTTTGACAATAATGTCATCTGCTCCGACGAGAAGGAGGTCTTCGTCGTCCGTTCTGTGGCCGATGAACTGCTAGCCGGGATGCAGAATCACAACGCGCTGCTCCTGCCCAAATACAAAGTGGCCCAGTTGGAGAAGGTCATCTTCAGCGAAATGGGTGCGCCGGGCAAGCCGGGTGTCACCAACAAACGCTGGGTGGGCAAATATCCCTGGCAGATTCTGCGGGAGATCGGCATTGAGGCGGGGCCGGAACTGCGGCTGATCGTCGTGGATGTCCCCGCCGAGCATCCGCTGGTCTGGACGGAGCAGTTGATGCCGGTGCTGCCGGTTGTGCGGGTGGAGAATGCGGACGAAGCCATCGATCTGGCCGTGGCCGCTGAACACGGCTTTGGCCACACCGCCGCGATGTACAGCCGCAACATCGACAATTTGAGCCGAATGGCCCGCGAAATCAACTGCTCGATTTTCGTGAAGAACGGGCCGACCCTGGCAGGGTTGGGCTACGGCGGCGAAGGCTACACCAGCTTTTCCATCGCCAGCCCCACGGGCGAAGGACTGACCACTGCGCTGACTTTCTCCCGCATTCGCCGCTGTGTGATGGTGGATCATTTTCGGATCGTGTAGGACAACGAAGAATAGAACGCGGATTGACCGGATTAGGCGGATAAAAGCGGATCGAATAGGACGCAGATAAACGCTGATCCAGAGACAAAAATCTGCGTTCATCTGCGCAATCTGCGTCCAACTCCTTCTTTTTCTTCGTGACTTTGTGACTTTGTGGTTACAAAAATGACAATCCCTGAATTCTTTGAGCGTTACGAATGGAGCGTCGAGGAGGTCGAGCCGGGCATCTGGCGCGCCGTCTTTGCCGACGAGCGGGATGAGGAGTACGATCTGTTTGTGGCGCAGACGGATGCGTGGCTGCACTTCGCGGTCTCGCCCCTCACGCCCCGGCCCAAAGCGGAATGTGTATCTCCACTACACGAGATATTACTGCGACTAAATCAGAGTTTGCGGCTGGCTCGGCTGGCCCTTGACGACGAAGGCGATGTAGCATTGCTGGCCGACTTGCCCCTGGACGATCTGCGCTACGCCCACTTCGCCGCCGCGTTGGACGCGCTGACCGGCTGTACCAGACAGTTGGCCGGTGAATTGAGTCGGCTTGCCACCCAGCCCGGCTACCATTCGCCTCTGTTCTAACAGACGGACACGGATTTTCACGGATGAAGAGGATTTACACGGATTCGAAGATGGCGACTCGTCTCACACCGGCTGACATTTTACAGCAGCAACTCGACCGTTTGGGCGTGACCCGCCCTGGCGATGTGGGCTGGGTTCACGCGGCCAACAAGCGGGCCAAGTTGGAAGCGGCACTCATCGATCCAGCGGTGCATTTTGTGGAGGGAGACATCTCTTTAGGCGAAAACGGCCAAATTATTATGGCCCACCCGCCTGCCACCACCAGTGATCTATCCATCACTGATTGGCTACACGCAACGATTGCGGCGGGCAAGGGAGCCAAGCTCGATTTCAAGTCACCGGCTGTTGTGGAGCCCTGCCTGATCCAGGCCAAACGCCACGCGCTGGGCCACATTCCGCTGATAGTCAACGCCGATCTGCTGCTGGGGCCGGGCGGCGAACCACCGATTTTTGACCCAGCGGACTTTCTGGCTCTGCATCAAAAGCATCTGCCCCAAGCGATTCTTTCCCCCGGTTGGAGGGTGGGCGACAACGGCACGAGCTATAGCCGGGAGATGCTGACGGAGATGCGCGAACTTCTGCGCCCCGTGGCTGGCGCGGTGACTCTCTGCTTCCACGCCTGGCTGCTCTTCACCTCCTGGCCGGATGTGAAGTGGCTGCTCGATCAGACGCCCTATACGATTACGGTTTGGGGCAAAGTCGACTCGCCCGAACTTTTGGGCTGGCTGCGCAAATACACGAACCCAGACCGCTGTTTTTATGACGTGCAAGACGCGCAGGGAAATCAGTTAGCAGTTATCAGTGAACAGTGATCAGTTTACAGTTATTCGTGGCATCGAGATCACTGGTAACCGATCACTGTTCACTGATAACTCTCCTCCCGTAAACGATGGATTCCCAAATGGATCACCCCTTCCACAACTCTCCCGCCCTGGCTTTGCTCGAATTTGAGAGCATCGCTGCGGGCTATCTGGCCGCAGACGCGATGGCAAAACGCGCGCCCATCGCCCGCGTCGTCGCCGGGACAGTGCAGCCGGGCCGTCTGCTTGTTCTGCTCAGCGGAGGCGTGGCCGAAGTGGAAGAGGCAGCCGCCGCCGGGCGTGGAATCGCAGCAGGCAGTCTGCTGGATGAGGTCTTCCTGCCGGCAGTCCATCCGGGCGTGATCGCCGGGCTATTGGGCGAGCGCCACCCAATGGCCGACGCGCTCGCGATTGTGGAAAGCAGCACTGGGGCCAGCGCCATTGCGGCCGCAGACGCGGGTCTGAAGGGCGCAGATGTAACGCTGCTGGAACTGCGCTTGAGCGATGGGCTGGCGGGGAAGGGCGTCTGTTTCTTCACAGGCACAGTTTCTGCTGTGGAAATCGCCGTCGAACTTGCCAGCGCCGCGGTCAGCCCCGGCCATTTTCTCCACGCAGTCGTCATCCCCCAGCTCAGCCCGGAAATCGCCGCTACTCTTCACACCAGCAGCATCTTCTCGCAGAATCTACAGAAATAGAACGCGGAGGGCGCGGAAACAACGGATTTGTGCGGATTAAAAAATCCGCATTTATCTGCAATTTCCGCGTCATCCGCGTTCCATTCCCCCTTTGCACTTCCCCGTGCCAAACGGTACAATCCAGCTATGATTCTCTGCATCGACATCGGCAACAGCAACATCGTCATCTGCGCCTATCCGCTGGAGAGCGACGGGCCAAGTGCGCCGGTCGCCAGTTGGCGCATTGCCACGGATCGCACCCGCACGGGCGACGAATACCGCATTCTCCTGCGCCAGCTCTGGCAGGAAAGCCACTACAGCGCCGGAGATTTCCGGGATGCAGCAATTGTCAGTGTCGTTGCCCCGTTGACGGATGTCTGGGTGCGGATGTTGGAAGGGCTGCTGGGCCGCGCCCCGCTGGTCATCCGCTACGGTTTGCGCTTTGGCATCGAAATCGGTGTGGCCCGGCCCGAACG
Source organism: Litorilinea aerophila (assembly GCA_945905745.1). Taxonomy (GTDB): domain Bacteria; phylum Chloroflexota; class Anaerolineae; order Caldilineales; family Caldilineaceae; genus JACQGT01. Next base: position 6,919 of record CAMDQF010000191.1, on the reverse strand, counting down.
GGTGGGCACAGATCGCATTGTGGACGCAGTGGCGGTCTATCAGGCGGCGGGGGCCGCAGGAGTTGCGGGGGCCGGGATCGCAGTGGATTTCGGCACAGCCACGACATTCAACGTCGTCAACAGCGAGGGCATATTCCTGGGCGGGGCGATTGCGCCAGGGCTGGGCACTGTGACGAATGCGCTGATCGAAAAGGCCAGCGCCCTGCCCCCGGTGGAACTCAGCGCACCCCCCACGGCCATCGGCAACGACACCGTACCCGCCATCCAATCCGGTCTCGTCTTCGGCTATGTGGGATTGGTCGAAGGGCTGTTGGGCCGCATCCAGGCCGAACTCCCCACGCCAGCCAAAGTCATCGCTACCGGCGGTCTGGGCCACCTGATCGCCCCATTGACGCCCGCCATAGACACCTACGACCCCTGGCTGACGTTGGCGGGGGTGCGGGCGGTCTACCAACTAAATCGGAAAATCTGATCCGTATTGCGTATTTCGTATTGCGTAAGCAGTGGCAATCCCTCCGTTTTTCATCATCAACTGTTGAGATGAAGCTGAAACCGAAGAGGAGGCACTTACTTTACGCAATACGCAACACGCAATACGCAACACGCAACACCCAACGGACACTCCCAATGGCTCCCATCCTCTCCGGCAAACGTATCCTTCTCGGCGTCAGCGGCGGCATCGCGGCCTACAAATCGGTGACGCTGGCCTCGCGGCTGACCCAGGCCAACGCGCTGGTGGACGTGATTATGACCGAATCGGCCACCAAATTTATCGCGCCCGTCACCTTCCAGGCCATCACCCAGCGCCCGGTCAGCACCGACATCTTCGATAGTTGGAGCGACACGGGCCGTCTGCGCATCGGCCATGTGGCCCTGGCCCACGCGGCTGACCTTTTCATCATCGCGCCCGCCACCGCCCAGACCCTGGCCCGGCTGGCCCTGGGCATGGCCGACGACCTGCTCAGCATCACCACACTCAGCTACAAAGGGCCGATGCTGATTGCGCCGGCCATGGAGACAAATATGTGGCATCACCCCGCCACCCAAGAACACGTGGCCAAGCTGCGGGGCTGGGGTGTGGACTTTGTCGGACCGGCCGAGGGGCGGCTGGCCTCTGGCGAGTACGGCGCGGGGCGGGTGGTGGAGCCGGAGGAGGTCTTTGAGGTGGCGTGCAAAGTGCTGGGGCGGGGCGGCCCGTTGGATGGGGTGCGGGTGGTCATCACCGCCGGCGGCACCCGGGAACCCATCGACCCGGTGCGCTTTATGGGCAACCACTCCACGGGCAAAATGGGGGTGGCCCTGGCCCGGGCCGCCCGGGATTTGGGCGCGGATACCCTTCTGATCCACGCACCCCTCTCTGTGACGCCGCCAGGGGGCATCCGTCTGGCCCCGGTGCGCACAGCCCAGCAGATGCACGACGCGGTGATGGAACATCTGCCCACTACCGACGTCCTCATCGGCGCGGCGGCCGTAGCCGACTATCGCCCCACCACCAGCGCGGATCAGAAAATCAAGAAACTGCCCGGCCAGCAGATCATCACCCTGGAACGGACGCCGGACATTCTGAAAGCGGTGGGCGACATGCGGGGGGCGCAACGGGTACAGCCCAAATTGGTCATCGGTTTCGCCGCCGAGACGAACGATCTGGACGAGAACGCACGGGGCAAATTGGAAAAGAAAAATTTGGATATGATTGTGCTCAACGACGTGACCGCGCCGGACAGCGGCTTTGCCGTGGATACCAACCGGGTGACAATCTTTGAGCGCAACGGCGAGCGGGACGATTGGCCCCTGATGAGCAAAGAGGAGGTGGCCCAGGCGATCCTGCAGCGGGTGGTGGTCCGGTTGGGCAGGCGGAAGTAGAGTGCGGAAGTAGAGTGCGGAATGGGGAATGCGGAATGCAGAATGGGGAATGATCGGTGCCGGCGGACGGCGAAGGGGAGTGAAACGTGGCATTGAGTGAACGGCAGAGGCGGCAGATTGCCGGGGCGGTTGCGGAGGTGGATGACTCACAGATTGCGATTTGGCGGAAAATGCCACCTGCCCGCCGGGCGCAATTGGCGTTGTCGATGATTCGCGCAGGGGAACGCGTGGGAACCTATCGCCTTCGATTACGCCGACCAGAATTGTCCCAGGCGGAGGCTCTCTTTCTCGTGCGAAAAGCACCGTTTGCGTGGGAGCAGGTAAAGCATATGGCCGATGAAAGCAAAATTTTCGATGATTTTTTGCGTACAGTGATTGATGCGATTGAAGAAGCAAAGGTTGACTATCTAATCGGCGGTGCAGTGGGGGCCTGGGCCTGGGGCGGCACGCGCACAACCGCCGATTTTGATGTGGTGCTCGACCTGCCAACCGATCGCATTGTTGCACTATCCGAATCTCTGGGCAAGCGCAACTTTCTCGTTCCACCGGATATTCTGCTCGATCTGCTGATTGCGCCCGGCGATTTGCCAGCCAATGCCAATCACATGACAACCGGCCTCAAAGCAGAGCTTTTTCTCCTGCGCCCCGGCGACGAGTTGCGCGCGTCCGCACTGCAACGACGGATGTTGGCTGATTTAGGGCCGCCTCTGGGCGTCGTTTACGTTCATTCGCCCGAAGACCTGATTCTGTACAAAGTCATCTATTACAGCTTGAGCCAGCAGACAAAACACATCAGCGACATCAGTATCATCGTGAAATCCATTGGCGACACCCTGGAGATTGACTATATCCGTCGTTGGGTAGCCCGCCTGGGTTTGGAAGAAGTCTGGCAAGACGTCTGGGAACAGCTAGAAAAGTAAGTCGCTTATCACTGAGGTGGAAAATTGAGAGAGTATCCGCCAATTCATCCAGGCGAGATTTTGCAGCAGGAATTTCTACACCCGATGGGCATCAGCCAATACCGTTTGGCCCAGGAGATTGGCGTGCCGGCTATGCGCATCAGCAAAATTGTGCGGGGTGAGCGCGGAATCAGCGCGGACACGGCGCTGCGGCTGGTCCGCTATTTTGGGATGTCGATTGAGTTCTGGACAGGCATCCAGACCCACTACGAAGTGGAAAAGGCCAAAATGACGCTGGGCGATCGTTTGGAGAGGGAAGTAAAGGTGCTGGCGGCGTAACCAGCACGGGTAGACTAGCGTCGGTTGAGTAGTAGCCGCTTCAGAAAGCGGGTGTTTTTCCCCGCCGTATCGAAACCTACCGGGTCCCCGGCTGCTCTCTCCCACCCGTTCGCTTGGTTCCGACAAGCTCACCCTACCAGATTTTGATACGCCGCGAAGAGCCAGAATCCTTCGGATTCTGACGGCACTCAATCAGCGTTCACTGGACTGGAAGCTGATCGCACCCGACCCGTCAACCATTCGCGCTACCCTTCTATTCGCTGTCATTCACCCGAAGGCAGGAACTCCCATGACCGACCCAACATCCCGGCAGGAGATTCTGGACAATCTGCTGCGCCCGCCGGCTGCCCTCACCACCCCCTAGCTGTTGACGGGAAGGTCGGCTGTTGACGGGACGCCCCCGCCTCTCCCAGCCGCAATGCTGGTTCGTCCGTTTGGTTGTCTGCGCTGGGAGAGGCGGGGGTTGGGGACGATCCTCCGCATTCCGCATTCCGCATTCCGCACTCAAACTTCCCTGTTCGCTGCCTACATCGGGTACAATGCCCCAATGGCCCAATCAACCATTCAACCAATTTCCCTCCTCATCGACTACACCCCGGCCATCCGCCAGAGCGCGGGCATCGGACGCATCATCCGGGGCCAGGTGCGGGCGCTGCTGGCGGCCAATCCGGGCTACGACGTGCGTCTCTTTGTGGCCGGGCAGGTGAGCCAGGCCGAGCGGGAGGACGCGCCCCTGCCACTGCATACGATTCCGCTGATCAGCGAGAGGAATCTGATCCGCATCTGGCATCGGTTGAATGTGCCCTTCCCTCGGGCTGACTGGTTTGCGGGTGGGCGGGCGGAGCTGCTCCACGCCACGGATTTTGTGCTGCCCCCGGCCTCGGCCCGCCGCCGGGTGGTGACTGTCCATGACCTGGCCTTTCTGCGCTACCCGGACGCGGCTATGCCCAGCCTGCACCGCTACTTAAATACAGTCGTACCCCGCTCGGTGCAGCGGGCAGATCATCTGATTGCGGACAGCCAGCACACCGCTGACGATTTGCAGGAATTGTGGCAGATTCCCGCTGGGCGCATCAGCGTTGTCCAGGGTGCGGTGGACCAGAGCCACTTTCAGCCGGAGCCGGACCCAGCCCGCCAGCAGGCGGTGCGGGCCAAATACGGGATTGGCGAGCGCCCCTTTATTCTGGGTTTGAGCAAACTGCAACCCCGCAAGAACTTTGCTCGATTGATTCGAGCCTTCCACGCGGCCAAGAACGAAGCCGACCTGCCCCACCAGCTGGTGATCGGCGGCAGCAAAGGCTGGCTTTACGATGAGATTTTTGCGACTGTGCAGGAGTTGGGACGGGAAGGGGATGTACTCTTCCCCGGTTTTGTGGACGAGGCGGATCTGCCCGCGCTCTTTTCGTCGGCGGAATTCTTTGCGTACCCATCTCTATACGAAGGGTTTGGATTGCCGATTTTGGAAGCTCAGGCGTGTGGGGCGGCCGTGCTGACCGCCGATAACTCCTGTCTGCTCGAAGCGGGCGGCGACGGCGCGCTTTACGTACAGGCCGAGTCGGTAGATAGTATTGCCGAGGGGCTTGTGCGGCTGGCGACGGATGGGGCCTATCGGCGGGCGATGGCGGAGGCAGGCCGGGCCAATGCCCGAAAATTCACCTGGGAACGCAGCGCGCAGCAGTTGATCGCTGCCTACACGAAAGCGGTGGAGTAGCCATTCTCTCGTTCCCACGCTCCCGCGTGGGAACGTCCCCGGACGCTCCGCGTCCGCGGCCTGGCGCGGCGGTGGTGTTGGGGACGCCGAGCGTCCGCAATGTGCGCCCACGCGGAGCGATGGGCGCGAGTTGAGAGATGAGGAAACGAGAATGAAACCCCTTCTTACACTGGCGGACTTAGCCCGCAATCCGGCGGATTTTGCCACCCCTCTCCGGATGGCGACGGGCGAGCAGATCTCTTTGCGCCCCTTAATTCCCAGCGATGGGGAGAGGTTGACGCGCTTTCTCATGGGCCTCTCCCCGGAAAGCCGTCGCCTGAGTACTTTTTCCGGCTATGACCGGGCCACCGCGCAGGCGTTGTGTGATGCGATTGCCCGCTATGACAAATTACGGCTGGCAGTGGTGGAGACGGACAAAGCAGAGGAGTCGATTGTAGGGCTGATGGAATTCAGTTTTGATTTGACCGGTGGGGATCTGTCTCGCTATGCGAATTACGGCATTGGGCTGAACCAGAAGAGCGACTGCCGCTTTGGGCCAACCCTGGCGGATGGCTGGCAGAATCGGGGGCTGGGGTCCCGGCTGCTGCCTCCTCTGTGGCAGATTGCCCGCGCTTTTGGGCGCAGCCGGGTGATCCTGTGGGGCGGGGTGCTGGCGGACAACAGCCGGGCCATCCGCTATTACGCGAAAAACGGCTTCCATCACGCGGGGCGCTTTGTCAGTGGGGACGGGCAGGAATGCTGTGATATGATACTCTCTTTGGAAACAGACACGATGGATCGTGCCCGTACCGTAGAGAGTATAAGGTAGAAAAATGACAGCCAAGCCGATCAGCGCGTCTGAGACCTTTTTGAACCAATTTATGAACCCGGAACACGCCAATACACTGGGCAATGTGCACGGCGGGGTGATTCTGAAGCTGTGCGATGAGTGTAGCGGAATTGTGGCGGCCCGCCACGCCCGGCGGCCCTGTGTCACAGTCGCCATCGATAGCATGACCTTTCACGAGCCGGTGCGCCTGGGCCAACTGCTCAATCTGCGTGGGCGGATTACCTATGTGGGGCGCACGTCGATGGAGGTGCAGGTGCGGGTGGAGGCGGAGAATCTGCTCACCGGCGAGATTACCCACACCAACAGCGCCTATTTTATCTACGTAGCCCTGGACCGATTGGGCCAGCCCACGGAAGTCCCCCGGCTGGAGTTGACCACGGATGACGAACATCGCCGCTTTGCCGAGGGCCAGGAACGCCAGCGGCTGCGGTTGGAACGGGCGGGGAGGAGTTAGGGATTGGGGATTAGAGACCGGGGATTGGGGATTGGGGCGTCACCACCCGACGATGCGAATCGCGCGGTCGGTGGCACTACCGTTCATTCACCATTCACCATTCACCATTCACCATTCACTATTTCCCTCCTCCCCCTCTCCGCGCTCCTCACCCTCGTCGGCTACTTCGGGCCGTGGGTTCCCCACCGGGCCGCGGGGCTGGTGATCACTGGGCTGGACTTGGGCGAGCTGGTGAAATTTCTCTATCCGGTGCAGCAGGGGGATATTGGAATCTGGCGGGAAGGCTTCTATCTGCCGCTGGTGGCGGTGAGTGTGGCTCTGAGTCTCTTTGGCTGGCGACGGGAGATGGGCTATCCGCTGGTGGCGCGGCTGGGACTGTTTGGGGTGGCGACGGTAGCCGCGCTCAATCTGCTCCCCCCTGCCTGGACGCCGGGTCTGCTGTGGTCGCCGGAGTTTCGCTTGCAGAGCGGGGCAATGGCGGCTTGCCTGGGGCTGGCGCTGGTTGCACCCCTGGCCGCGCTGCTGCCTGTGGGTCTGGCGGGGGTGATTGGGCTGGCATTGACGCTGGCAGCCCTCTATTTTCCGCTGGCCCAGTTCCAGTGGATTCTGCCCGCCCTGGCTGATCTCTACAACCAGCCGCTGGGGCCAGGCTGGGGGTATTGGGTGATGGCAGTCGGGCTGGCGGGTGTTGCGTATTGCGTATTGCGTATTGCGTTCGTCAGTCACGATCTGTGGGAAACGAAGATTTGAGGCGAGTACAAAGCGATACTTCCCGCGCCTGTTAGTGTCCTGTCAAGCGTGATTTGATGGGTAGGGGCGCTGCT